>NZ_AUMC01000006.1:0-327908 GCF_000443995.1 Bacteriovorax sp. BAL6_X | reverse complement strand
CAGGGCTTTACTGATCTCTTTCGCGAATTCACTTCTCCTGATGAGAATGGCCACTATACTTGGTGGACTTATCGTGGAGACTGTCGTGCAAGAAATGTTGGCTGGCGTATTGATTATTTCTGGTCAACAGATGATTTTGTATCACGAGTGAAAAACTGCTGGCATCAGCCAGATGTTATGGGGAGTGATCACTGCCCACTTTCAATAGAATTTAAGTAATCGACATAAAAAAAAGCCAGCATAAGCTGGCTTTTTTATTTTTATCAAAGTTGAGAGATATCCTATCTATCAAGTTCGATTGTGAATGCTAGTGCAAGTTTCGCAAACTTTAGAGCATGATCAGCAGTTCCACCCATATTATCTAGAGTGTCACGAGAAGAGTGGATTCTTCCATTCATTTCACGTTTGCGCGTTTCAAATGGTGTTGAAGCAGGGAAGCCTTGTGCAGTCCATGAAGCATGATCTGAACAAGCGTAACCACAAGTATCACGTCCCCAAGAAAGTTCTGGAAGGTACTTATCTAATAAAGAACCTAGGAAGTTATTTTGTGCTTCATTTGTATAATCAGTAATGATTGTGATGTCATCGTTCGAACCGTTGAAGTTCGTCATATCAAGCTGCATAACTCCAACAACATTCTTTCCTTGTCTTTTAAAAGTCTGAGCAATTTCTTTTGAACCTAGAAGGCCAACTTCTTCTGCTGCATAAGACATAAACATAATTGTCTTTTCTGGTTGATAGCCACTTTGAGCTAGAGTCTTTAGTACTTCTGTAACTGTTGCTACACCAGAAGCATTATCATCGGCACCTGGTGCGTGAGCGTTTGTGCGTCCCCACCAACCTGCGATTGAATCACCGTGACCACCGATTACAATAACATCGTCAGACTTTCCTTTGATTGTCGCGATAACTGATGGCTGTGGGTATGAAGAGTGACTGAAGAAATCAACACTGATATCAGAACGGTGTGATGTTAGGCTTGTCCAATGGTCTTTAAGCCACTGTTGAGAGTCAACACCCGTTTGAGACTTGTAGTATCTATTGTTGAAACTTGATAATTTTTCAATAACAGCTCTAATTGAGCTTTCTTTTGTATTTGCAATGGCCGATCGAACAAGGTCTTCTTGATTGATTGTATAGTCAGCTAAGAAGGCATTAATGTTAGAGTTTTCTTTTTGCTCTTTTACAAACTGAAGTGCTTCTTCTTTTGTTTGGAACGCAAAGAAACCACCACATCTTTGGTGCTCTTCGTGAGCTAGGTGTGAGATTTCGGCCTGCTCGCTCATTATTTTTGTTTTTGCAATAACAAGGTCTTTTTCAACCTTGATAATATCGATTTGTAGATTTGAGTGTAGACTTTGAGTTGATTGGAATAAATCCTTTCCTGTAACAATATAGTTGTGCTCAAATGCATAAGAGTTAAATGTTAGTAGTGAGAGTCCTGCTAGTAACTGAAAACAAATCTTG
Source organism: Bacteriovorax sp. BAL6_X (assembly GCF_000443995.1). Taxonomy (NCBI): domain Bacteria; kingdom Pseudomonadati; phylum Bdellovibrionota; class Bacteriovoracia; order Bacteriovoracales; family Bacteriovoracaceae; genus Bacteriovorax; species Bacteriovorax sp. BAL6_X. The sequence continues at coordinate 326,441 of NZ_AUMC01000006.1, read as the reverse complement.
CGTGTAATTTTCATCTAACCTTCCTTGGTTATTATATAACTGTAACTAAATTATTTTAGGGGCATTCGGATAATTAAAATAGAGATAGATTCTATTATCTTCTTACATAGATGGTGAAGAAGGCTTGTAGGAAGGGGGTTTGGGCGCTTTGCGCCCAAATAATTAATATTGGAATCTTGTTTGAATTAACTCGACACTCTTGCGTACATTTTCTTGGTCAATCCATTGAAGACAGCCGTGGCCAAGTCCGCAAATCCATTTATTCATCGGTGCATTGGAATTTTGTACTGATTCGTATAGATCCATCCATTTCTTCTCTAGAGTCTCCCAAGGAAGTCCTAGGTATGCTGGTTCTAGGTTTCCTTGAATATAATAGTCATTTCCTAGAGTATTTAAAACATGACCAAGATCATGACGCCAGTCGATACCTAAGACATCAATATTGTCATCTTCGATAGCTTGTAGGTATCTCAGGTGAGTCATTTTCGAGTAGTAGATTACTTTTTTATTTGGGAATTCTTTTTTGAATTCAGCTGTGACTCTCTTTAATACCGGAAGAACTTTTTGTGTGTAATCTTCAAAGTTCAGCTCACCTGCTGCTGTATCAAATAGACACATTGCATCCGCTCCACCAATGGCCTGTGCTCTCATTTCTCCAAGTAGTTCAGGGATAAGTAGGTCAACAAATGCATCCCAACGTCCGTCGTATAATCCAATTTTCGAGCTATAAAGTGCTCCTGCGTGTGAGCCTTCAACTGCATATGTGTATAGAGTAAATGGAGCACCTACAAAGCCTAGAAGTGTTTTATTACTTGGAAGAGCATCCTTTAGAAGAGTACATGCTTCACCTTGAAACTTATAGAAATTCTCTGCTGAGTCTAAGAATTTAAGACCTTTTACATCTGCAACTGTTTCAAGCTTCATTTCAAGCTTTGGCCCTGGTGCATATTCTAGTCCCATTCCCATTTGTTCTAGTGGGAAAAGTAGATCTGAGAAAAGAATAGCAGCATCAAACTTAAAATCATTGATTGGTCCCATTGTAACTTCACAGGCAAGTTCTGGTTTCTTACAAAGCTCCATAAATGTATTTTCTTTTTTCATGCCTTGGTAGTGATCATGATAGCGCCCAGCTTGTCTCATAAACCATACAGGTACAAATTCTTTTCCATTTTCATTTTTGCGATCGTTAAATAATCCCATTTTTATTCCTTTATAATAAGCTTGTAGCCAATCCCACGAACACTTTGAATCTCTAGTGAATTCTTAGAGTCGCTCTCGGCCCATTTTCTAAGTTTAACAATATAGTTATCTACAGTACGTTGTGATGGGAATTTATCCTCACCCCATACTTCATCAATAATAAAATCTCTTTCTACTGCTTCATTCTTTTTCTTTAATAAGATTTCTAAAATGGCACACTCTTTTTGCGTCAAATTTAGAATCTTACCGTCACCATCTTGAACCTCAAAACGCTTTGGCCATATCTTGAGGTCACCAATTAAAATTTCTTCATCTAGTGAGTCAATATTTGTCTTAAAGCTTAAGAGTCGATCAAGTCTTATTGTTAGCTCCTTAAGTGCAAAGGGCTTTGTAATATAGTCTTCACCGCCTGCTTCAAAGCCTTCAACTTTTGTTTGTGGGTCATTTAGGGCAGATAAGAAAAGCAGAATAAAGTCTTTTCTAATTTTTCGAAAGTCTTTTGCTAAATCGATTCCATTACCATCAGGAAGCCCAATATCCATTAAAATGATATTAGGCTTAAATTCTTCAAAATAGTAACGAGCATCTTTAACATTCTTTGCTAATCGGCACTCATGGCCAATATCTCCTAAGTATTCACTTAGCGTATCTCCAAGATTGTTATCATCTTCAACGACAAGAATTTTCCCAAAATTACTCATCTTTTCCTCCATCGCTTTGTTCAGATATTGGTAGCTGAATATCGAAGATAAGTCCTTTGTCTAAAGTGATATTAAATTGTCCTTTCATTGTTTCAATAAGCTTCTTAGATAGGTAGAGACCTATTCCTGAACCTTTCGTCGATTGATGCTTATAGAAGAGCTTTCCAAGCTTTTTGACATCGCCACTGAAGTTGCCACGGTCATGATATCTGATATGAACGGTTTCGCTTTTTGTGCTAATGTGAATCTCCACCTCATTTGAATCGGTATGGGAGATCGTATTTTCTAAAAGATTTTTAAAAATAATGCTTAGGGCAAACTCATCTGCTTGTAGGCTTATATTTTCGGCGTCTTTATTTATCGTAACCTGAAGCTTTTCTTGGTAGCCACCTTGAATAATTTTTTCAAGGAAGTGATTAATTTCTATATCTGTCGAGTTTAAATTCCCACCGCGCTCAATTCGAGAAAGCTGCAGGATTTTATCCATTTGGTTTTCAAGGCGAATCGTGTCGTCAATGAGGCGAGTCGTAAGTCTCTGTAGTCTTTGATTAGAGTCTTTTTCAACTTCATCTTTAATCACTTCTGATTGAAGCTTGATACTTGCAAGTGGGGTCTTAAGTTCATGAGTAAGACCGGCAAAGAAAGCTGCAATTGAGCGATTTTTTCTCTGATCTCTAATAAAGAGGAGAGTGTGAGAACTCACTAGAATGAGTATAAGAACTAAGAATGTAATTCCTTCCCATTTAATAAGTGAGCCAATATCTGGGCCTTCTGTACTATTAAGTTTTGCCAAGCGATCACTCATTTTAAAAATTAAAAAGAGCCACCACAGGCCAAAGAGCCCGATTAATCCCGTTGTTATCGTCGAGATCAGAAAGAATGGAGAAGAAGATTTCTTTAGTTCCAAAGTCTGTTCTCTAAATCCTTAGCAACTTCTTCATTATGTGCAAGTGAACCAAATCCAACTTCATATGCATTTGGTGATAGATAGATTCCCTTTTCAAGTAGTAATTCAAATAATGGAACAAAGTCATCACCAATATTACCTGGTATATTTCCAACAGACTTAATCTTGTCTCCAGGAACAATCCAGAATAGAGAAGAGTGGTGAATTATATTGTAGTTTGAAAACTGGCCATCATTATACTCTGCAAGCCACTTTTTAAAGATATTCACAATTCTAAGAGTGTTATTTTCGAGTTCTTTGTAGCTTTCTTTTGTCATCTGTTTAAGTGTTTCAAGTCCACCAACCATCGCAAGTGGGTTTGCACTTAGAGTACCAGCTTGATAAACACCACCAACTGGAGCAAGATGTTCCATAATTTCTTTCTTCGCGGCAATTGCACCAACTGGAAGACCGCCTCCAATTACCTTACCGTAAGTTACGATATCTGGTGTGATTCCTGTAAGCTCTGCCATACCACCAAATGCAACACGGAAACCAGATATAACTTCGTCAAAGATTAAAAGAGCATCATTTGCTTTTGTGATTTCTCTTAAGCCTTCAAGGAATGCTTGATCTTGAATAAGAAGACCATTATTGGCCGGCAGTGGCTCGATGATAATTGCTGCAATTTCACCTTTGTGATCTTCAAAACACTTCTTCACACCTTCAAGATCTTCAAGCTCAAGGATAAGCGTGTCATCAGCTACTCCTTTAGGTACTCCAAGTGAAGAAGATTCAGCTGCTCCTGCAAGACCTGAGCCTGCTTTAATTAACATGGCATCAACGTGTCCGTGGTAACAACCATTGAACTTGATAATTTTATTCTTACCTGTCACACCACGAGCAAGACGAAGAGCTGTCATAACTGCTTCTGTTCCCGAGTTAACAAATCTAATTTGATCAACATGTGAAAGACGAGAAAGTAAATACTCTGCTAAATCTACTGAGTATGGTTCACATGCTCCGTAGCTCCAACCACGGCCTAGGGCCTCTGTTAGTTTTTCTTTTACAGTATCATTTTGGTGACCAAGAACAAGTGGCCCAAAGCTCATACAAAAGTCGATATAATCTTTACCTTCAATGTCTGTAAAGTAAGCACCATTAGCACTTTGGAAGAACTTGGGAGTTGAGGTCATACCTTTGAATGAACGAACAGGAGAGTGAACTCCACCTGGAACCATTTTCTTACTCTTTTCAAAAATTTCTGTGTGCATACTACTCATATATATTCCTTTAATTTTGTTATCTTATTTTTTAAGCCAGACTTTAAATTCTTCCATACTGGCAAATGGACGTACTGTGATATCTTCTTTCGAAAGTTGCTCAAATGTCTTTCCTAGGCCACATGCATGAAATTTATCTTTAAGCTCTGGTAAGCGCTCAACGTAAGTTTTGTACTGAGAGTAGCTTGTCCAAAAGAATACATCGCACTGTCTAAGTTCATCGAAGAAGTTTTCACGTACTTCATTGTCGCTCTTTTCGTATGATTCAAATACTTGGCCATAGTCAGAGTAAGAGTCTTTATGAGTTAAAATTGTTAGCTCTTCTTTTGGCCCATTCATTACTTCAATGGCCTTTGAATCGCGAATTTTATCTAGTACATCTTCACCAAGTCCGTCACATGATCCATGAACCCACTGACCGTTTTGTGCCAAGAGCTTCCAAGTAGAAGTACCAGCTGTGTAAACAGATTTTCCGTGGTTCTTTAGAAGACTTACACCATAGCGAGCAGAAAGAAGAATATCGTTATTTGGCACGCGCGCATTCTTTAGTGCTTCTTTGTGAATTAACTCACAATAAATATACTCTTGTTCTCTGTGCTCTGCATGTGGCAGACCAATAAAGGCCTTCGCTTTTGAATCAGGTGATGGAAAGCTTCCTTCAAGGTGTCTTTCATAGATGACCTTGTCGTCAACTTTTCCTTTGTGAGTATGAATATAATAGTCGCCCTTCTTCGTTACATTGATACCAACTGCTAGGTGGCAACCTCCTCCGTAGCTTGCAAATGCTTTACGCTCACGGCTTACTTCACTTACAGTGTCTTTATCTTGAAGTTTTTGAAGCTTTTCTTCTAGCGCCCCATTGTCATCACGATTCTCTAGGCATTCGATTCCAAGAGCTCCTTGAGAAGCTGCTGCTGGAAATTGGCTATGAGGAAGAACTGCATAAGTCATCCCTGCCAGTAATACCTCTAATTCTTTTCTTGAACTCTCTGTGATGGCAAGTCTTTCAATACCTGGCATAGCAAGAACAATGGCATCGTAATTATCTTCTCTAAGTTTTTGAATACGAGAATTTACGTTTCCACGAAGCATTTTTGTCGATACCTTTACGTTATCTCCGTAAGGAAGAAATTCAGAAAGAGAACTTTCAATATTTACAATTCGACGCGGAGAAGATGTTCCAACAACAAACTCTGTCAGTTCTTTGGCCATAAGCTTACTAACAGTTTCTTCTTTTATTAGAAGTATATCGTAAGCGTATGCTCTTTTAGAGATTGCTGCTAACTTAATTCCTTCTGGCCTATCACTTCCTAGGTCTTTGTATGAATGGACAACTAAGTCGATTTCTCCCTGAAGCAGGGCCGCATCTAATTCTTTTGTAAAAAAATCTTTTCCCTCAAGTTGCCAAAGTGGCTTATCAACAATCTGGTCACCTTGAGTTTTAATTACTTTTAATTCAAACTCGTCACCAGTCAGTTCTTCGAGTTGATCCTTTACTTGATTACACTGAGTCAGGGCCAATAGAGAGCCACGTGTTCCGATGATGTATTTCAAAATAAATCCTTGTTTATGGTGTGAACGTAAAATACCTTAGATAACTTACTTTTTTGTCATGAAATTGTCATTAAAACCAAGTATGCGCGACGAGTCTATTGTTTGATTTTTAATCGAAGTGGTCCCATCTCCGAGTGAAAATGTAAGAAAAAGACATTTTCTATATTGATTTTTTATGGATACACTCAAGTCATTGAAATTTTATTAGCAAAAGGAATTGCAAATGAATCGATCGATCTTAATAGGGACAGTCCTAATTTTATTAGGTTTCTTCCTAAATATCACAGCTAAGGCATCGTCTCTTAGCATCAATCCAAAACGTATAATTGTAAAGTTAAAGAATGGTAAAGAAATACCATCGATAAATGGAATAAAAAAGTCAGTACATTTTTTTGAAACTACTTATGTTCTTTATACAAATGGCGATGAATCCCTTCTTAATAAATTAAGGTCTCACCAAGATATTCAAGATGCTCAGTTTGATACATTTTCAAAACGAGGGCCGCTACCTACACCTATAGAAGCGATTGAATCAGAGACAACTGAGGAAGGTGATGAAGTTATCGGCTCCGTATTAAATGATCCTAAATTAGCAAAGCTATGGGCCTTCAAAGATGCAAGTAAGCATGGAATGAGTGTAAGCAGAGTCTATGAAGAAATGGGAGGAGCGCAGTCAAGTGAGCCGATCATTGTTGCTGTCGTCGATACTGGGGTTGATTACAACCATGAAGACTTAAAAGATGTTATGTGGACAAACGTAAATGAAATTCCAGGCAATGGAATTGATGATGATGGGAATGGTTATATCGACGATATTCATGGTATCAATACTCTAGAACGTGACAGTGATGGAAATGCGACAGGGGATATGATGGATGGCCATTCGCATGGAACTCATGTTTCTGGAACAATTGCGGCAACTCAGAATAATGGAGTTGGTATTGCTGGTGTTGCTTCCAATGTTCGTATTATGGGACTTCGCTCAGTTCCGAGCTATGGTGATGAGACAGATGTTGATATCGCTGAAAGCTTTCTCTATGCTGCAAGAAATGGAGCAAAAGTAATTAACTGCTCTTTTGGTAAGTCTCATAATGAAGGCGGAATGTTAGTAAAAGAGACAATCGATTATATTGCTAAAACTTATAACACTCTGGTTGTTGTGAGTGCAGGTAATAGTTCTCAGAATATTGATACAAAGTTAACTTATCCTGCCTCTTATGACAGTGAGGGGATGTTAGTTGTCGCTTCTTCAACTCGTTATGGACGCTTTTCTTATTTTTCAAATTACGGTTTTGTAAACGTTGATGTTGCAGCACCTGGTTCTTCTATTTATTCAACTACTCCAGGGAACCGTTATGGAAATATGTCAGGGACTTCCATGGCCTCTCCTAATGTAACAGGAGTTGCTGCTGAAGTTCTTTCAAGGCATTCTTATTTAACGGCCATTGAATTAAAAAATGTATTAATGAATAGTGTGACAACAAAGTCCTCAATGGATGGTGATATTCTAACAGGTGGAGTTGTCGATCTATACTCTGCTTTAGAAAGCCTTTAATTTATATAGGCCCTAGTGTAGGGCCTTCTCATCTTTCGCTTTGATCCTAATGCCATAGTTTAAATTTTTCTTGATGTGGAATGTTGATTTCAACAATATTGCCAGGGCCAATATATTTTAATTCTATTCCTTTCGTACTATTGGCAGTTACAATACCTTTTTGAGTCTCCTTAATCGAATTACTTAGATTAGGCTTTAAATATTTTTTAAAATTAAAACCATCCCCACCATCTATAACGGAAATACGATATGTGTCCTCTAGCTTTTCATAAGTTACGATGACAGCTTCTTTATTTCGATCGCAAAGTATATCGAGGTAATTATCATAGTCGCCATTATTCTTTACTTTCTGTCGCTTTTTTTTATCAATCTTTAACTGGCCATGCTCTAACGAGTTTAAAATGATTTCAAAGAAGGCCCTTTCTTGTGTAATAGTAGCATTTGTAAATAACTTCAGAGTACGGGCACAACTTGCAACATCGACCAATGTTCTAAGATGCATTTGTGCATTAGTGACGATGTCCAGGCCACTATTGTGGTCAATAGAGTAATTAATAATTGAGTTTATTTTTGATTGAAGTTTTATTTTTGAATTTGCTAGTTGCTTGATAAGAGGAAAACTTTGAAGATCGATAAAGTCATTTAAGTCATTCTCGAGATAATGTGATTTTCGCTTTTCTGTAATTTCTTGTGCTAACACAATAATGGGAATATTTGAGAAACGTGGATACTTTCTTAAAGTTGAAAAAAAAGAAAGATCTTTACTTAAGTCAGAATCATAAAAGAGAATAAGCTCTATGTCATTTTTCTTAACATTTGCAAAAACTTGCATAATCATAGAGATACTTTCTCGTTGAACAATGTCGTATGTATCATTAAGGACTAGAGAGAGTCGATCAGTAATGCTTTCGTTATTACTAATAATAAGAACTTTAGACTTTTTTGACTGATCGCCACGTTCTTTTGGCCCTTTAGTAGTACTTGCTTCACTTGTAAGTTCTTGAACCGCTTGTTGTAATCTTTTAAACATATCATCTCTCCGTTAATGCGTAACTTAGTGAAGTATCAATTGGCTTGAGTAGGTAATTTAGGATACTTCTTTTAGATATTTGTATAGCTGCATGAACTTGCATTCCTGGTAGGATTAAATTGCTTTCCTGATTATGTCCAAGGTAGTTTTTAGAAAGTAGGACCTTGGCCTGATAATAACTTAATCCGTTTTTTGTATAAAAAATATTTGGGGAAATCGACTCTATCCGCCCCGAAATAATTTGATTACGATGTGTTTGATGAGAAGTGACTTTTATCTTAACTGTCATACCTTCTTGTATGAAGCTGAGGTCTTTTGGTGTGAATTTTACCGTAGCTATTGGGGAATCACTTATCGGATAGATTTTTACAATATTCCTATCTTTACTTACATTAGTTCCAATTGCTTTGTAGTCGACCTCATTTACAATTCCAGTTATGGGAGAGCGAATCAAGAGAATCTCTTTTGTGACTGAGTTTGTACCCTTATTCTTTCGTTCATCAACAAGGGTGTAGAGTAAATCACCTGCCTTAACATATTGCCCAGTCATAACTTCGAGAGAGTCTAGAACTCCTGGTTTATTGTGCTTAATGAAGTGTATTGTAGCTGTCGTTTCAATTTCTCCATTGGCCTGAACGATTTCGTTAACTGTTGAGAAAGAAGACCATACAAAAAATGCGACTATTGCAAATAATGAGAGTAGGATAATTGACTTTGACACATATGGTATTCTTGCTTCTTCTAAGAGAAGGTCTTGCCCTATGTAGTCTGTTTGCTTAGCATAATCAATACTGCTGCTAAACGAGAATCTATTTCTTTTACTTTTCATTATTTTGTTCCTTAGATGAGTGCGTTCTCTTCTAGATATTTAAAAATCTTGTCCTTGGTACCGGAAGAGAACTCTTTGTTAGGGGCCATGTAAATTATATTATCTGCTTCTTTTAATATTTCTTTATGTTCACTACAAAAGACTACTGTAAAGTTTTTCTTAGATAGATTTAAAAACTTTTTGAGTAGTTTGAACTGTTTGTTGATTATGCTCGTCGGAATATCTTCTATGAGAACGACTTTTGCCTGGGTGCAAAATGGAATTGCTAAGACAATTGATGAGTATAATTCGTTTGAGATCTTTAGCCTTGTTGCACCACTTAGAGGGGTATCAATTGTTAGTCCGCTATCCTCAAGAAGTTCTCCAATTCCAAAGAATCCTAAATGTATCATGATATCATCACGTGTGATTAGAGGGTTGATACATTTGATATTTTCGTAAATGCTCATATCTTTTAATAATGACTTCTTTAAGTTAAGAGTTAGGATTTGCTGTCTAAGATAGAGTGTGTCGAATTGTCTGTGATCAATTCCCCCTATAAGAATAGATCCAGACTGGGGGAGGTAGGTTTTATTGAGTAGTTTTATAAAGGCTCTTTTCCCTGAGTTTGCACTTCCATGAATGCCATAAACCTGATTTGGCTTTATGTTAATATTAATACTGCTAAAAACAATTTCTAATGTATCTGGGTACTGAAAAGAAACTGATTTAAAATCTATTTCAAAGTCTCTAGTATATAGCTCCTTACTTGAACGATATGTTCTCTCCTCACTATCTTTGCAAAATAGCTTATGTAATTTTCTAAATGAAAATGATATTGAATCTAGTTTCTGTATTGAATTAGGTAGCTGTTGTGCTGTTGTGAGTATACTCCACATTAAAACCAGAACAGCAATAAAGTTAGCGATAGCTAATTCTTGATTCCAGACAAGTAACAAGCCAATTATTGTCGATGCCAAGACAATCGTAACTGTGATGACTTTAGAGAAGAACTCTGTTCGATAAGCATTCATCTTATATTGTTGTTCCTTAAAGTAAGACATTGAGCTAAGGGATGATAAGCGTTTCGAAAATATTGGAAATAAGTTCTCCAAGTAAATCTCTTCAGAGCCTCTTTTAAGTTCATTGACTAGGTTGTTCTTGTTTTCATGCAATTGATCATAAGTCTCTTTCTTTATTCTTATCTTTTTAAGATTAGAGTAATAAAGAAAAGTTACCATTGGTGCGAGAAAAGCCAGAGGAATGGCCATTTCCCATGACAAGAAAAAAATAGGGAAAATGAGTAGAGTGTTAAAGATTGTGTCAATCAGCTTTAGGTTATTTTCAGATGTAAGGAAGTTGACAGCATCTTTAATATCCTCAAAACGGTTAACATGGAAATCAACTTCTTCAATCTCTCTTTGATGATCTGACATTGTCGATGATTTTTCTAGAATTGCGGTTTCGAGAATGTAGTCAATTCGATTTGTACACCAGTTGATAATATTTGACCTGATACCACGTGCAAAATAACTAATCACTTGTAGTAGGATTATGCCAGTAGTCGCAGGGATAAGGAGTTCTGATGGCCTATCTCCAGTGATCACTTTGTAAGTAATAAGAGCATAAATGGCAAAGGCCAGTGTGTTTAGTGTATTGATTAAAGATAGAATGATTAATTTCGAAAATGCTTTGTTAAACCTTCTTTTAATCGCTCTTGTCCAAGAAGAGAATTTCATACTAGTATTTCTTAATATCTTTTCATTTCTAAACTCTACTTCATTAAACTCTCTAATAAAGAGAGCGTACTTAATAGGGAAGCGATCAACTTCAATTTGTCTTTTAAGATCATGGTCATTTATGAGATAAAACTGTTCTTCCCTTTTATCGTGAGTAAGTATTAAATGATCGTTCTTAGAGCAGAAGTTTTCAATATCGATATTTGATATTAATAAACAAGGAAGAGCGTCTACTTCAATATTCTTTAGCTGTAGCTCTATTCTTCTAGTTTCAAGGCCAATTGTTGCTAATGCGTTTATTAAGTCGACTTCTTTCATATGTCGATAGGACATTAATATTTCATTAACATCTTCACTATAATCATCATGGTATTTTAGCTCCATGAAGTTATGAAAGATCATTTTTATATTTGACATATATCTCCTCAGGCCAAGTAAGTATCAATCTCTCCGATACGATTATTCAGTAGATCACGGTTGCATAGTTTTAATAGATTTCTATCTTTTGTGTTTACGAAAATTATTCGGGACTCTCGAATACTTGCTATATAATTGAAGATGTAAATGTAGCTTTCACGATCAACACCCGCTTCAAATTCGTTTAGAATGATGACTTCAGGGTCAAGTGAAAGTTGTCTGGTAATGTATATAAGAGATTTTACTTCATCAGAAATATTATCCTCTTTTTCAGAAGTAAGCTTTGTATCTAATCCATTAGGTAACTTTTTTATGATTTCTCCTAGTCCTAAAGTATCGATATAGCTTTGGGCCTTTTTCTCACTAACAAACCCGAATGAAGTAATATTATCTCTTATTGTTCCATTCCATATGTTTGGCCTGGCATTGATTATTGCAATATTTTTATAAAGACTTAACTCGTCAATATCTGATAGTTTTAAATTATCAATATAAACTTTGTTTGCAATGGACTTAAGGTTTGGAGCAAATAGAAACTCTTTTGTGTCTTTATCTTGATCCTTTAAAGAGACAGTATCTCCCTTCATGAAAGGGATCTCATGTTTCCTTCCTCTAATGTAGATTGGGATTACCATTGAGTAGATCTTATCGATATTTTCCTTTTCTTTTTCTTGAGATTTCCCTCTTGGGTAAACTAGAGTATCCGTCATGACTTTTACTTCATGAATTTTTCTCAGGACCTTAAAAAACTTTTCTGTTGGAGCTATACAACGGTTTGCCAAAATTAGAGATGCTGCAAGGGAACCAATACTCATTAGGCCGTTAATTACTAAATACGCTCCTGTCGCTAGGATTGTGACGGAGGTGAGTTGTAATATTAGTTGATTCAAATTGAATTGAAAGAATGCGTAGCGAGCAAGTAAAAAATTATTCTTAGTTACCGCTGCTTGATTCTTTTTAAAACGATTATTAAATAGGTTAATCCGACCAAATTTTCTTAGGAGTGTGAGGTTATCTAAAATTTTATATAGTAGATTGTTTTGTTCGATATCTGTTATATGTTTAAGCTGAATGATTCGTGTCATTTTGCTTACTGTATAAAAAGAAACTATCATATAGATTGAAAACGCCAGAAAAGGAATGAAGGCCATTAATGGATTGAGGTAGAAGAGAAAACCAAAGTAAAGAGATATAAATGGTAGCTCTAATAACGAAACAAAGCCTTTTCCTGTAAAAAAGTCCTTATTTCTTTGTATTTCCTTTAGTGAGTATTGAAATACCCCAACATCGTAAAAGTCTGTGTCGGTAATGATTTTCTTAATTAGCTCTTGTGATTTTTTATTTTCAAATCGAGCGGATGCAAAGGTTACAAAATAGTAACGTAAGTATTTTAGTGCTGATTCGAACAGGATGAATAGTGTAAGCCCAAAGATAAGTACTATGGCGCTACCTGTATTATGGCCTGGAATGATACGATCAAAGAGCTGCATTAGAACAGTTGGAAGTGCCAGAGATGTTATACTAATGACAAGAGTCAACGTTAATAAAACTCTTAAAGAAATAAGATCATTACTAAAGATTTTTGAATTTTCACTAATCCATTTTAGTGTCGTGGATGGAGTATGATCGATACTGCTTGTGCTCTTAATTTCCATGACGTCTCCTACAGTAGTTTACTGTAGAGGACTGATCGACTAAGTTAAGGGGGCTTGTGAGTTAATTAAAACTAAAGATTTACGCGAACATTTGCCAGATGTCTTGCTCTCTTTTCAACAAGATTCTCAATGGCCAATTTTGCTTGATCTAGTTTCTCAATTTTTTCTTCGTCTAACATTTTACCGTGGTTAAGAATATCTCCTAAGCGGTAAACACCTTGTTTCTTGTCAAATTGTGTATCAATAACAGAAGGTGAGCCAAGGTCGACAAAGATTGAGTTACTAGGGCAGTGACCAGCAAAGAACTCTTCAGCAAAGATCTTGCCTGAACATCCAATAGTGTTCACATAGCTATTGAATTTAAAGTACTCACCATAATTCTTCCATTCAATAGCAGTTATATTGATATTGGGAAAATCATTGATGATTTCTTGTACTTTCTGTGGGTTTCTTGCACTAATGTAAACATTGTATTTTTTCATTAAGTGCTTAATTGAATCTCTTGCGAGTTGTCCTGATCCTAAGATTAGGACATCACCAGAGTCATACTTGGACTGAATGATTCTTCTTGTAATTCCAGCATAAGATTGTTGTCCAATCTTAATGAGGTGTTCTTTTCTTACTTCTTTAGCATCTTTAAATAGTTTTTCTAAGACCCTAAGGATAAGTGAAGAACGAATATCTTCTTTAAGATAATTTGAAAAAGCTTCTTTAAACTGAGCAACGATTTCACTCTCACCCTTAAGCTTACTTTGTAGGCCGCAAATTGTTTCTAGTAGAAAGTGATATGCTTTTTTGCCAAAGTAGTATGTACCTAATTGAATGTCTTCTTGAGAGAATTCCGATGTCGTTAAGATAATCGTTCTTTGACATGTAATGAGAACAAACGCACCTGGCATTTTTAGTAGGTGAGTTGGTATATTTTCACTCTTCGTTTGAATGTTTAATAGGTGTATTTTTTGTAACAAAAAATCGTCCTTGCACTGTGTCGTCTATGGTCCCTGTGACTAAGATTACCGAAATCGATACTTAAAAGTGTCATGGAATTGTAGACCCTGTTTTTCTTTATCCGTCTTTATAATTTCTATGTGATATTGATCTAATTTGTATTGTCTGAGCGTATTAGTCAACATCTTCTTCCATAATATTACTATCTTATATATCTGGATTGAGTACCAATAGAAAATCTATATGGCGTCATTAATACTTGTTCAAAGATGCCTAAAATCCTTTTCACAGCTACAATTCTCTGCTAGTTTGTGGCTATCATGAGCACAATTTCTAAAAATGCAAACGAAGTCGATAAGAAAAAAACAGAGCAGAAAACTGCCCTTAGATCCTTTTTAGAGAAGCTTAAGCGCCCTTTCTTGGCCTTTGATCGTAAGGTTGATGGAGCTATCTCGTTCTTTATTGCTCACTATGGTAAAACAAAATTTATGGTGGCCATGTCTAAGAAGATTCAATATTTAGGTATTGAAGGACTTTGGAATAAGGGCCCAAAAGCTTTTATTTATTTTTTCCTATTTTACTTAATCCGAGATACAATACTCTATATTATTATCCCTATTTGGCTGGCCAAGGCCACTTCGTAAATCACATAAGGATTTGTATCTAATAAGTCATGGAATACTTGCAAACGATTTTATTTTTCATCTCGGGACTCGCTATTTTTTATTATGGGCAACGAATCATATCCGCTGGTATTCAGAGTTTGGGCTCTACTGCAATTAAACATATAGCATCGGATATTGATGGTAAGAACTTTGTTGTCAATTTTTGGAATGGAGCAAGGTTGAGTCTTTTGGCGTTTTCTCCGACAATGGCAAATATTGTGACTGTGGGCTTAGTTAATGCAAACTTGGTGAGAAAACAGCGCGTGGTTCCGATGCTGTTTGGCTCGGCCATTGGTGCCGTTAGTATCTTTCTCATTTTGATGCTTGCCAAGCAAGAGTTGGCCCTTAATCTGATGGCTTTTGCTCTTATCATAGGTCTCGTTTTCACTCAACATTTCGTAAGAAAACTCACGAAGCTACTATTTGGCCTGGCGTTCCTATTCTTAGGAATCTCGGTTATGCATGAGAGCTTTGTGTCTCTTTTGACTTGGAATTTCGTCCAAGATATTGTGATGAGATTTGTCGACTACTCATTATTTACAAATCTCTTAATTGGATTTGTTATTGGATGTTTGATTTCTTTCATTCTAAGAAGCCAAACAATGACGTTAGCAATTTCAGTTGTTATGATATTTACACGAGTTTTTCCTGCAAGTGTATGCTTCTCAATTATTTGTGCATCAACACTAAGTTCGTTCTTTGTTAATTTTAATACGGCCCGAAAGGTGGCAAGGCCTCTTGCTATAAGACTTTCTCTTCATCCTCTTGTACATTATTTAGTTGCGACATTTGCAAGTTTCTTACTTATAGTCATTATCGACCACAATGTTGAAACAACAGTGGGCAACCTAGGCCTGATTATAGTGGGGCAGTTCTTTGTTATCTCACTTGCAATATTAAATTATTTTTTCTTTAAGAATATCGTGTCAGAGTTGATTAAAGGAATGTATCCAGACGCGAAGTTTAAGGATCGTCCTAAGCTTAAGTTCTTAGGAGAGAGAAGACATATTTCATCAACAATGGCCTATGTTTTAGTCGAGCTAGAAATTGGAAAGTTATTAGATATCGTTTCAAGAATGTTTGATAAATGTCACGAGTATATAGAAAGTCCTACTAAAGGTGCACGGGCACTTGCTAAAATTAAAGATTACGAAAAAATCATTGATAATATTCAATTAGAGATAAATGATTTTATCTCAAAAGTAATTGCTAATGGAGCTGAAGAAGTTGAGAGTCGCAATGCTATCAAGTTGATGCAAATTGCTTCAGACCTTGAACAATTAGCAGATAGTCTTGATAAGCTTACAACGATGCTAACTAAGTACTATGAGAATTGGAAACTCTCAGCTGATGAAACAGATCGTCTGCTAAGTTACTTTTCTGAAGTACAGTCTCTTTATCAAAGAAGTATCTCTGTCTATAAAGGTCAAGTTGCTACTGAAGAAGAAATTAACGAAGTCGTTGTTAGCACTCGTGAACTTAAGAGACATCTTATGACTGAAAGAGAGGACTTTGCGAAAGTTCACCATAAAGAGGATGGGCGTAAGCATATCTATTACTCAGATATGATGACATCGATCTCTGTAGTACGTGCAAATGTTAGAGAGGTCTACTTACTCTTAACTGGTGTAATTTAATTCCACTTATTAGTTAATTCATTCTTACACACAATAATAGGTAACTCTTTCACGATTGTGTTTTGATTCTTATTAATTTCGTAAGGAAAGAATTTTTTTGTCGAGGCTATTTTTCGTTCAATCATACTTTCCTTGTGTCTTCGAGAAGCCTTTACATTACGATAGCGAATACACTTCTTTCCTCGCATACGAACACACTGTTTTATAAGAGCAACTTGATCAATTAGGTTCTCATAATATTGAATTTCTTTTTCGAGCTCAATTTTTGTATTTGTTATAGGAATAAACTCTTCTCCCTTAGTCGTACTTATACGATACTTTCCAAATGGCCGATTTGGTCTAAGTGTTAGCAGATCTTCTTTTGCTCGTAAGTTAATGTCTAACTTATATTCGTAACAATTATAATTTTCGTCTATGACCTCACTATGGACATCAATGGAGACAATTTCAATATCGAAGAAGTTTGGAATCTCATAGAAGCTTCTCGTTATCTCAGATAGGCGTGTTTCTTTAGGGCGCTCTTGATTACAAGAGATCGCCACTAGTAATAGTAAGGGAATGATTAGTAGAGCTTTCATAGAAATATGATAGGTTCTACCTAATCTTAATTTAAAGGTCGGTAAGGCTTAAATTAGTTAAAGATTCCTAAAACCAAAGGGCCTGCATTCGTCTAAATGAGATATCAGTATATTCGATCTCTTCAGTACTTGACGCTAGCCCTCGTCCAATATTAACTTTTTTCTTCGTTGAGAGGTTGTCGATTAGAAGCTTATTAAAAACTAAACTTGTCTTAACTAGTGAGTTTGCACCCTCGCTTGTACCTGCTCCTACCTTATCACTCTTTGCAAGTGTGATATAGTTTTCAAAAACGTAGTAATTATCGGAGAAGCCATTGTCGCATAATTTTGTTAGTTCATAGTGAGTTCTATCCATATGCTCTTGCATCGCAAGTGGGAGAGTACTCTTAGTCGCACGCTCTCCATCATATGGTAGATGCCAAACGATATTTTCAATATTATCATCAATCTCTTCTTTCAACTGATAATCCCAAAGGCGTGGCCTATCATTGTAAGAGATAAACTCTTGGTGAAAGTACGCACAGGTCTTTACCGTTTTTTTAAAGCTTGGATAAAGTTGAGAAAAAGTTAGATATTGTTCATAGAGTGAAAGAAAGTAAACTTTCTTATTATCAAGTTTTGAAATATCTTTTGTGGGCTCTTGTCCAACACTAGCTGGCCCACGACTTTTCTTTTTAAAAGTTCTAATTTTATAAGAAGGGATTGGGTTAATTTCACTACCTGAGCGGTCTTCAAAACCTGCAATTTTGTTTTCAATTGTTTCAGTATGATGTGTGCTAGTAGCACAGCTCATGAGTGAAGATAGTAAGATTAAAGTTGCTAATTTGTTCATATGGTCCACCTCTTATCTATTCTTATCGTCAAAATAGATAAGAGGTTTAGGCAAAATATGCTCAATTCATATGAATTTTTACCCTAGAAGTTATTTGAAATAATAACGAGCAAGCCCCAGGGCCGCCTCATGGTCGAGGGTTCCACCACTTGTACAATAGCTGCTTAGGCTAGTCAGTTTTTTGGCCGACTTCTCTAGTATGTCTTTAACGACAGATGCTTTAATATCTTTCTTGTAGAATTGGGCCATGGCAAAGATCATGGCAGCAGTATTTGTAACTTGTGGCGCAGCTTGTGATGTACCATTAATTGGAATATAGCGATCTCCTGGAGAGCAAGAACTAATGGCCACTCCTGGTGCAAAGATAGTCACCGTTTTCTTTCCATAATTTGAAAAATAGGCCTTATCCTTATTGTGTTCATCAATTGCTGCTACTGAGATGACATTATCTGCAATGATTGACGAAGGGTAGTGAAGAAAAGTGTCGGTATCATCCTTCTTATTTCCAGCAGAGAAAACAAAGAGCATTTTTGGATACATTTTTACAACTGCAAGGCCTTTGCTCATCAAACCACTCATGTACTCATCACGCATTTTAGAAATGATTTTTTCGTATTTTTTATTAACTTCTTTTTCACTTAGTGCAAATTCTTCTTGAAAATGACCATTGATCATATCGTAGGCCGGCCCCCAACTTTGTCCCCAAGAGGCATGGTATATATTAGAAAACTTTGATGAGTAATTCACTGTCTCACTCATCTTAGCGATCATCCAATCCTGATAATAAGCAAGATAGTTTTTAATATTTCTAATCTTAAGATATGACTTCTTATGCTTGCTAGCTACAAAGTCTTTCTTCGCAAATAGGCCGACTGGATTATCTCCGAGGTAGCGAATAGGTAGAAATTTAATATCATTAGATTTTAACTCGTATGGTAAGGCCTTTGTGTTCATGGCCAAGCAGGTAACATGTGAGCCGTGAGTATATGAAGAGAAGTCATCTCGGCTATTCATGAAATCATCATCTTTTCGAATTTCTTTATACCACTCTAGTTCACTTTCGGTGGCCGTTTTAAGAGTTTTTCTTTTTCTAATTTCATAGTACTCAAAAACTCTAGGATCAAATGTACCAATTAGACTTGAATCAAAAACTTCTGCAGAGTTTTGAATGTAATTCCACCCATTAATGTCGTCGACTTTTCCATTACGATCACTGTCTTTGCCATTGCTATACTCATGTTGATTTGTATAAAGTTGATCTTTAAGATCGATATGGTTGATATCAATTTGATTATCACTAATAGCAACAACTGATGTTGCAAAAGTTTGTAACGCAAGAAGCCAGATTAGTATGTGTTGTGTGATTTGATGCATAGAAAATTTTTAAATGATCTTTTTCATCCTTGCAATTGCATCGCGTAATTTTAAGATTCACTAATCTTATTTCAATAGCTTATAAATTACATAGACAGGGTAGTGATCAGAAGGATTATTCCAAATATCAGAGCGTTTACGCGGCGGGCCTAGTACCTTACCCACTGAGTTACGATAGCGATAAACGGCCGCATCTTTAATTTGAGATTTAAATCTTTCATCGATAAATAGGTAATCTAGCTGTAAAGGGTGTGCTGTCTGAGCGACAAATTGATAAAAGGTTGTTCGGTACTCGAGTGGTAGCTGGAAGAGGCCCAAAACATCCTTGAGATTTGTTTCACTATAAAGTGAAGAGAATTCTTCGTCCGTATTGTCACTTGAAGCGTTACCGTTAAAGTCACCACATAGAATAATAGGGGTTTCATTATAGACAGAGCACTCTTGTTTATAAACGTGTATCAATAATTCAAGTTCGGCCTTTCTTCGTCTTGCTGAACGAAAGTCATGACCGGTGTCATCATCACGTTGTGACTTTAAGTGAACATTTAAAAGACTCATTAAATGTTGAGTCTTTTCTTGATCTTTAAAGATTCGTAGGTGAGAAAAGTCTCTTGAGAGAAAGTAATTAGTTTCATCTTCATCGTGTAAGGTAAAATCAATTTCCTTTTCTGTGTGAGATAGATGCTCAAAGTAAAAAGGAAGCCCTTTTCTTACCAAAAATGCATTTTCGATTCCACGGTCACTATTACCTTGATTGTGGTAGACTTCATATTCGTTAGCTAAGTATTTATCATTAAAGTAATGGAGGCTTTCAATATAGCCAATTTCTGTTAATGCATAGATATCGGCATTAATTTCGTTAAAAACAGTACGAAGCTGATTAAGATTTAATGGTGATTTGAAATAGTTGAGATTTGGTGGATGATCTAAAGCATCCTTGATAAAGAGGTTTTCTAGGTTATAAACACAAAGTTCAATTTCTTCTATTTGTTTCTGTTGCAATTAACAGCTCCACCCAAAAATATAGCGAAAGTACTTTTTCGCTCTTACATCATAGATAAGCTTACAGTATGCACTCTGATAGAGCTTTTGACTATTGATTTCCTTAAACTTAGTTAAGAGCTCCTTGCTACAAGCTGCGCTTTGTATTTCATGGTTCTCAAGCGCCGCTGTGTAGAGAGAGACTCTTTCATTTTCAACTTTAAATTTAAAATCGACACCGCGGAACTCTTGCTGAAAGAAGATAGCGTCCCCGTTTGTATAAAATGGAAGACTATGACGAGGTATAATGATAGGCTTTTGTTGTCCTTCTTTAAGCATAATATTTGGAAGAATATCTTGCGAATCTTTTAAATTTTTGGTGCTTTTAAGAAATCGAATCCCTTCATAGATTGGTTGCCTGTCGCTTATGATCTTTCCAAATTTATCTTTTTGTGGATGATGAAAATTACACTTAGATTGATATGTTATCGTATCATTTTCTTTTGGAAGAGTTGTCCAGAATGTGAAAGGAAGGCCATGCTTGTCTGCAAACTCCATTTTCATCTTGAGAGTGCCTTTTAAGATAGTATTCTTAAACTTCTCTGATATATCACCCATTTTTGATGAACATTCTGAATTTTCAGGACATCCCTTAATAAGGTGTTCAACCATATGAGGCTTAAACTCAATCTCTTGAATCACTTTTGGTGGTACCTGAGGACTTAGTGCAATTGAGAAATGAGTGATACTAGTAATGAGTAGTATTTTAAAGTAATTATTCATATCTAAATTGTATATGGTATTTGAATATTTCTCAAAATAAAAAAAGCCCGCTCGAGGCAGGCTTTTAAAGGGGGAGGGGTATTTTATTATTGTGATCTTGAGTTAACTTTTCCTCGAAGGATAAAGTCAATTTGATCATCAACTGTGTACTTTTCTGTTGTTTCGCCTCTGCGGATATCATTGATCGTTGGCTGATTTGGATTAGCATTATCACTATTTCCTTTCTGGGCCATGAAGTTTTGCTTTTCTTGAGCTTCAAATTTTACGATAACCTTTTGCTCATCTTCATCGCTATCAATCTTTGCAGAGTTTACTCTTGTTTCTACCGTAGTCTTTGTTTCAATATCATCTAAATTATCTTTATCATTTACTGGGTTGTTTATACACTCTAGCTTCGAGAACTCAAGTGCTCTTATATCACTTGCAAATGTTGAAATTTTACCGTTGGCCTGTAGAACTCTAAGGTCTGCATTAAATTCCATACGCTCTTTTCTCGAGGTTTCAAAATCTTCTGTAACAGTTCCTGCCTCTACATTGTCTCCAAGATCAAAGATTCCTCTTTTAGTGATTTTAAAGGCTGCAGATGATCCTGCACCATCAAATCTCGATTCTAGTTGATCGCTAACTTCTTGTGGTGTGCGAACTTGCCCCATATGCTCTTTTTCAGCAATTGAAACTATTGCACTCTTTGCTTTGGCCTTCTTGTCTCCTAGGATGTTTTGGCAAATTGCATTTGCATCAGAAATCTTTTGAAGATAAATTTCTTTATTACCGTCAAACACCTTATACTTTAGTGATGCACGGTAAGCGATAATAGGTGAGTTATCATAGTAGTCTCGTAGATCTTCTGTTGTAAGTTCAATAGACTCACGGTCTTTGATAAAATCAGCATGTTTCTGCTCATCTTTCGCAATATCAGTTTGTTTCTTTTGAAACTTTTCTTCTGCGATCTTATACTTTTCTAGGTCACATCTCTCTTTATACTTATTGTATCTTTCTTGGAAATCTTTATCGAAGTCACTAATCTTCTCAAAACCTTTCCTTTCAAATTTTCTCTCCACAATCGTACAAATATTTGCATAGGCCGAAAGTGGAATTAATCCAGTGAAGATGGCAATTTTAATCAGTTTCGATAGATTTTGCTTTTTCATAGTTTCCCCATTTGCTTTTAATTTTTAAATTTAGATACTATGTATAAAGCAACAAGTGTGCCAAAAAACAGAAAGGATAAGTCATTGAATTTTAATTTAATATGAAGATTGTACTGTCTAAAAAATGAACAGTGTTTGAATCTTATTCACAGTAGAAGTGGTGATTCCAACGGAAGCCTTTAATAAAGCTTGAGTAATTTGCATCATCAGCTGTTAAATCATCCATTGAATCGACAATTGAGTTATAGCCTTGAAGTTGTGTATCTTCTGTAAAATAACCAGCAGCAGGCTGTGGGTAGTAATTATCAAAGGCGCTACCTGTTCTTACTTTTCCAAGTTGACAGAAGCGATTACCGATTTGGTTTAGTTTTGATTTAACTTGATCGGCATTGGCACCCTCAACAAGTGGGAACCCTGTTCTTAGGTCGTAGTGCTTCTCTGGATCAAGTGACATATCTGCACTTTCAGTTACGATACCTTCAGAAGAGATAAATAGGTTTAGATATGTGTTGATATTTGTCCCACTAGGTAGACGGCATTCATATGTATTATCTTCGTTTAAGACACCAAATCCTGAACAGCACATTGAACCAGGGTCTGTTACATTTGTTCCAAGCTTTGAACAACATTTAAAGTCATTTGCTGCAAAGATCTGTGGTAGGGCAATCGTTGATCCATCTGTCTTATAGTAGATCTGGTTATCAATATCATCAGCAGTTCCAATATTTGGATCCGTTGCCGGAATTCGATCAGGATCTGTAAAGAACGGATCACTTACTTCATTATAAATACCTTCAATAAGGCGTCCTTCATTTGAAGTATGAGCTAAAGGGTTGGCCTTTTCATCATTACAACGGATGGCCTCATATGTAACTTGTGGTACACCAAGAAGTTCATATCTTTCAAAGATACTTTCGTAGTACTTTTGCCCACCAGGAATCGTTCCAAAAGCACTTGCTGGAAAGTTATATCTAAATGATACCCATCCAATTTGCATTGGTGTAGGGGCCGAAAGTAGGTCATTATTAATTCTAAAGAACATATATCTTAAGTTGTTCTCTGTAACTGTACAGTAAGCAGGTTGACCAATTGATGCTAGTGCAAGCTCCGCTCCTGCAACCGATGGACAGATAACTTCTGTCATCGCTGCCTCATCATGTGTAGAAAGATCTGAGAAATCAGTGGCATCTGGATCAGTGATATAGTTTAAGATAACGTCGTTAATTGATGCCCCATCTACATAGTCAGGGATATAAATTGCAAGTGTTTGTTGCTCTAGATCATCAGCACCAAGTGCTGGAGCGATAGGGTTATTGAATCCCGCCGGCTTTACAACGACTGGTGAGTAAGGTGCATTAAATGTATCATTAAAGCCTGTGTTTTGGTAAAGTCCAAAAGCAATTTTTGTATTAAATAGTGTTCCTGACTCATCAGCAGGGTAGAAACTAATACGGCCATCAATTGCTGAAGATGTATTTATATTTTCAGGAGTTGCACTAGAGCTTGGATCAATATTTGCTTGAATACTTCCAATAGGGTCGCCTGGTCTAAGCCATACAAATGGCTGTCCAACTTCACCATTATAAGTGCGATATCCACCAATTGAACTCATAAAAGAGTATTCCATTAGCCAGTTATTACGATAGAGTGGTTGAAGCTCTTCACGCCAAGACTTCATCGAATAGTTTAGACATGCTAATTTTGTCGGCGAAAGGTTTAAGCGTCCACCAGCAGTCCAGTTATTTGTTCCATCTTCAAATTTTCTAATGAAGCCACCACCACAACAGTTTGATTGTCCTGTTTCATTAATGATTAGGGCCTGTCCTGTATCGGGAAGAACTCCTGGCTCAACCTTCATTTGAATCGTACTAGTGTTATAAGTCTCTGAGGCAATATAACGCGAATAGCGTCCTGTTGCATCCGGAGAGTCATTAGATGTTGTTCTTGTGTTTAGAACTTCATTTTGTGAGTCATAACCAGGGAACGAAGTATTTGTCTCCACCTGTGTATACATTGTGAAGTCTTTTGAAATTTCACGACAACAACGATTTTGTCCCATGTCGTAGTTATAATAGTTACCAGCAAGAATCGTGTTTAGCAGAGGCTCTTGTTGGCTTTGGCCACATACTAGTTCTTCTTCCCAGTATTTTTGTTCAGCTATTGTGTCACCAAAGCTAGAAGGAGAGAGTCCTCTTGCAATATCTGCATGAAGACGATTAGGGCCACAATCTAAATTTGTATGACAAACAGCTCCTGCCCTTCTTATACAGGCGTTAGCTGCGAGTGTTTCAGTTTGTAGTTGAAGGATATCTTGAATAAGGCCAGCTTCAATTGATTTAAAAGAAGAGGACTCGTCAGTGTCTACTGAAGCAGCAGAACACATATTTTGTAGAATAGAAGGTACATTGATTGAAGCATCTTCAACCGTTACATAATTACCATCAGTGTCAAATACTGGACATGATCGTGTACGATTAACCCCTGTAGCATCTTCATTACATGCTGCTATTTGAGAGATATAGTCTGTACGGTTTTTATTATCTTCAGACTCATGGCGACTTTCAAAACCATTTGTTGTATCAGTAGATCGTCCTGGTACACAAAGACCAACATCTCCTGGACCAAATGTTCCAGAAGCTGCATAAATAGATAGGTTAGCTGCGATGGCCTGTTGAATATTTGTAGGTAACTCTTCACCACGATTACTATAAGTAATTGGTCTTCCTAAAATACTTGCCGCTTGTCCGTAGAGAATTGCTGTTGGCTCATTTGGTGAGCGAATAAGCTCCTTTGAAAAGCTTGCTGAATCTAGGGCCGCACAGTAAAAATTTGGTGCACAAGTTAGAAGCTTTGTATGAGATGTTTTCTTTACATTAGTTGTTGGACTTAGTTTACAAAGAGAACCGGCTCCACGATAAACACATCTCTTATTCTGCCCACTACTAATATTTGTATTTAAGATAGATGAAAGTGAAACGCCTTCTCTTGAATAGTTATTTCTTTCAAATGCATCAATATCAAATTTTGGCCAATTTGTTTTAACGTCTGTTACTTGGGCACAGGCATATTCCCAACCAAGCTTGGCAACACAGTCACTATCAACATTACATGCATGCATATATTGGCAACTGGCCCCATAGCCTTGTCCTGCCGCTGATGGGTCTTTTGAAAAATCCCAGTCATAATCAGCTGCTGTTTGTCCACCAAGGTCTTCGACCACTGATACTGTATAATTTGTATTCTGAGCAAGGTCTGCAAAAGGAGCGTTGATTGCTAGAAAAAGCTTTTGAGTTGTTGAGCGAACACGTCTTCCTGCTCCAACAGAGAACCATGAAACTCCATCGAATGAGCCAATGAGTGCTCCTTGATTAAAACCATACCAATCTCTTTGGTAACCATTTACAAACATGGCCGCTTGAGTTTCAAGACGATTTCTTCTTTGAACGCCAGCATCTGCATAGCTAATATGTGAACTTGGTAACATTGTTGGTGGAACCCAACATGCACGTCCAAACACAGTATCTTCATAATTACCATACGTCGTATTACTTCCAATGGCCGCTCGATCTGTCGTGTATCCACGCCAAGTAAGCCCGTAGCCCTTACTCGTCTCAGGTTGAGAGCTAAAAACTTTTTGCCAAGCATCTTGTTGACAGTATGGACAAGGGGTCGCGTATCCACTTGTAACTGAAACGATATAAACCTTATCAACTTCAACATCAAGTGCCTTGGCCGGTTGAGCTTGTTGCAGATCAAGTGTCATCTGACCAATAACTGCATTCATATTATATGTTGTTTCTAAAGGTCCTGCTTTGTTAGCATCATCTAGATAATAAAATGTTTCTCCCTCTTGATTTGTTCCTTCTGGAATCTCTGTAAGATCATCATAAGGTGTGCCCGCAAGAGAGAAGAAGCGGTGAGGGGCACTTTTTCCTGATACGAGTACTGATAAGTTTTGGAAAGGCTTATCTTCGTTTTCAGCAACAGGGATATCACATTGAATATTTAAAATATTTCCGTTAGCATTTTTTTGCGCCTTTAGTCCGTAATCAATACAGCGAGAGTCAAGTTGAAGTTCTCCACCGATATAAGTCGGCTCAAATGAACATCCACATTTCTGCCATACTTTTACACGAACACTGTCAAGGTCAGGATCACAACTATCAAGCTGTCCAAGTAGGCACTTGTAGTCTTCGATATCTTTTAATAACTGTTGATTTGCATCGTCGATAGGATCACCATCAGAAGCGTCACCATCATCTTCATCGGGGTCAGTATTAATCGGACATACATAGAATAGTTCAGGATAATTTTTGAAGCTATTAGCATCTTCTAGAATCTCTGCTAGAGCAGTTTTGTACTCAGAGCTATTTTGATCAGTTTCTGGTCGAACTTCACCATCAATAACACATTGTCCATTTAGACAACAATTATATCCTTGTTGCTGACATGAAGTATTCGTACAACTACCACCAGGTGTTGTCGAAGATCCATTAACATTCGTCGTGATAGATAGGCTAGTGAGATTCACCGATGTATTTGAAACCGGTGCTTGTTTTAAGATACCAGAAACTGATTCGTGAAGTGTCAGTGCTATCGTTGTAAAACTTGTTGAACACTCAGGGCAAATCGTCGCTAGACTATAGGCCGCTTCATTTGCATCAACTAGAACAGATGAGCCTGTTGTAGTATAGCTTACGATATTATTCCCACCACAAAATGCAGCGTTGTCAGCAGCATTCGCAATATTAATTCTTAAACTTGTTTCTTGTGATTTACTTGATTTAATAGGAGTGGCCACGAGTCTTACTTGAGGTTTTTTATCTACACCTGTCGAACTCACTGTATTAATTGATCCTATTAGACAGAAAACTGAGTTCTTCTTATCTTGTGAAACAATATAGTTATTAATAATACCGCCAACAAGATAGATACTGCCTGTATCTTCGGAGTTAAGGGTAAGGGCACCATCAACATATTGGCCTTTGGCATACCATGAAGGATCAGTAGGATTTTCGACAATATGATCAGAAGACTCTTGTTCCGAGTCATTTAAGTCTAGATCTGAGCGGCGGTTATTGACCGCTTCCATACAAGATGTAAGGAGCATCAATGTGCTTATGAATGTGAGCAAACTTATTTTAAATTTCATTGGTTTACATTTTCCTACCCATTCACTCTTCGTGAAATTCGACGCCTTTCTTTATATTAACCTGTTGATATTAAAGAAAAGGTAAGAAATACCTAGTTTTCTCTAAGCCGTTGATATAACTAGGCTTCAATGCCTCTCGTTTAGAGGTGAAAGTAATTTAGACGACAAGAATTTGTGTGGTTTAGGGCCACTTAGAAGCTATAGCCGTAATTAGCGTAGAAATCATATGAGCTGTAGAATGGGCTATTACTACCACTAAACATTCTTTGATTGGAGAGGTCGAGTTTATTCATGTACCAATCGTAGTACTGTTGTTGATACGCTAGTTGTTGCTGTTGCACACGGCCTGTATAGATATAGCCTGGAAGTTGTGCTCTAAGCTGTTGTGTTGAGATCATCGGACCTATAAAGGCATAAGAGTTATGAGCAGCATACATGGCAACTTGAGGCCAGAAGCTCTTTCTGTGTTTTCTTTTTACCATTCTTTCTGAAACTGGGTCCCAGTCAAAATACTCGTTACTTTCAAGTTGAACACTACTTTTAGCAAATGAGTTCTTCTTTAAGTTACAAGTTCGTACGTGAAGAGCACGACAAGCGTAACTGAATTCATCGTCGCGATTATCCTCATCATCTCCATTTGCTCCATTCTCGACAACAGCTCCGTTACAGCGTTTGTTCTTCTTTTTGTGACAGTATTCAAGAAGGTATCGATCTGTCATACGATAATCATTTGGTTCTTGTTCACCATAGAAGTAGCGCGAGTAGTCCTCTGTAATTAACTTATCATCTATTCCATCACTTAGTTTTGTGAGTATTGAAATACCTTCATTGCCAGTTTCAAGTGCTGGCATGCAAGAGATATTAGCTTCCTTGAATCCACGGCAATTTAACTTATATGTCTTTAGGTTTAAGGCCTTGAGAACTTCTAAGTCTTTCATTGACCTAGTCGTGAAAATCGATGCAATCTGTTTTTCAACGTCAACTAGTGCCTCTTCACGTTCTTTTATTTTTTGGTTTATAGATTCGGCATTTAAATCACTTTCTACGCAACTATAGAGGATGTCTGTTGTTGAAGCTCCTGTTGTTCCAGGACAAAGTTCTGCAAGGTTATCCGCTAAAATTTGACCAAAGTTCTGATTATTTTTACTTGTTTTATTTAATGCCTCGACCTTGTCATTAGCATTTTTTAAAAATGAGTGAATGTCATTTTTTAACTTATCCCTTCTATTTTCATCAGCTTTCTTTTCTTCCTCACTAGGGTAGAGAGAGATACTTTCAAGTGTATTGTAATTTCCAATTGCCGCCCTAGAGTCGTTAATAGCATTCTTGATCTTTTCAAGATCGCTACTTGCATCGCATTCTTTTATTTTAATACGACAACTTTTAAGGCCAGTTAGTGCAGACGATAGATCACTAAATGACTGATCAGAGATTCCACTGTCTAAGTAGAATGAAGCGTATGAGCCTTGTTGAGTGTTGAAAATATTAGGGTCATCATTATGGTCAAAAGTTTCTTCGTATAGCTTTAAAATAGTATTCTCATAGTAGTGCTTAAGCTGATCATTATGAGAGAGGAGATTTAAGCTATTTCCTGATGTGTTGATTTTTATTGAAGGTGTACCTTCTTTTGTCGTTGTTAAAGCAACATTTACAGTATCGTCCTTAAGGGCTTCTAGGTGAGCCTCTAGAAAATCATTTGCATCACTTTCTGTCGCGCTACCAGCGTAAATCTTTTGTAGGATAACACCATAATTATTAATCGTATCCTTGGCCATATCTTCATAGCCTTGGTCCATTTCAAAGTTATTTGTAAAATCATTAAAGACCTCACACTCTTTTTGAACACTCGCGTCCTTTCCTCGACAGGCAGACTTAACATATGAGAAGAGATCTTTTCCGTTTCCGTCCTTTAAGTGGTTAAAGAGCTTTACAAAGGCATTGTCTTCTTTATTATTCTCAGCAATACTTGCGGCCTGCTTCTTTGCTAGTGCTGACACTGTGGAATGAATGACAGCATACTTGGTCACTGCCTGTGTATGAGTTTCAAGCTCTTTTAAGGCCTTTGCCGTATTTGTATCAAATAATTTCGCAACATCTAGAACTTCTGCTTCTTTTTTAAAATTGAGGTATTCACTGCGAATCTTCTTTAGTGCCCTTAGAGCAACGACTTGGGCCATTTGAGCGTCGCGAATTTTTTTGAGTTCGATAAGTGTAGGAGAGTCTGCCTTATCGTCTTTTTTCATCTGGTCTTGTTTCGCGTGAATGGCAGAGATTTCTACTTCAAGATCAGTACACATATCCGAAGCCGTTGCATTGAAGGCAAACGTACTTATGAGTACTGTATTAAAAATGTTCTTGAAAAGTCTCTTCATCTCTAAAATTAAGTATAAAGTAATTTACACTATCTCCACGTATGCCTCTTCGACATTTCAAGTGGAAAACTTTAGTATAAGAAGTAATTTCGGAGTCTTAGCCGTGTCCACCGGCCATGAAGGCCTGAGTTAGATCTAATTTCTTGTGATCATTTTTTATGGCATCGAAATATTCACGAGTTACCTTCATCGTTTCTTCGATATCAGGGGTTTGGAACATTACATTTCTAAAGTGAGTAACATTTGGGAAGCCTGCGGCCATCCAAACGATATTCTTTCTAAGAGTGATAAGAACTGTTCTTTCGCGATCTGTATACTCTTCCATATAGTCACGAAATCTTTCGATAACTTCAAGGTAGTCACTTGGACTAAAGCTGATATCGTCATCTTCATTTAAAAAGCTTTCTAAGAAAATAAAAGGATTTCTAAGAGGGCCACGTCCTAACATTAGTGCCTGGCAACGAGTTGCCATGAGGCGCTGCTTTGTTAGAGGGGCCGAGTGTAGATCTCCATTTCCAATAATTGGCAGGGGAGAAGTCTCTGCAATACTCTCAAGTAGATCCCAATTTGCAGAGCCTTTATAGGCCTGAGTTCTTGTTCTACCGTGAATTGCAACAAATTCTACACCTTCTTCTTTGGCAATATGAATGACTTCCTGGGCATTTATTGAATTTTCATCCCAGCCAGTTCTAATTTTAATTGTAAGTGGAACCTCAATAGCATTCTTCATTTGATTAAAGAATTTCCCAAGCTTTGATGTATCTTTTAGAAGAGCGGAACCACCACCCTTTGTTACAACTTTTCGTACGGGACACCCCATATTAATGTCGATAAACTTAGGCTCTCTTTCCTCTGCCACTTTTGCAGCTTCGGCCATGGCAGATCCATCTTCACCAAAAAGTTGAAGTCCAATATTCTTCTCTCGTGGATGAATCTCAAGCATTTTAGTGGTTTTTTCATTCTTGTAATTGATTCCGTGACAACTTACGAGCTCACTTACTGTACCACCGCATCCCAACTCTTCCATCAATAAACGATATGGGGCCGTGCAAATACTACTCATAGGGGCCAGTAGAAGTGGTGAATCAAATGAAATATTACCAAGTTTGACCTTTGGGCGTCGTGCCATTAGAGTGTCAATCTTAGCTTGAAGAGATGGTGAAAAAGTGCGATTATTGGCCATGCGTTTATTTAGCAAGTAGCTAGAATTAGGTCAACATATTTCAATAATTTGGAAATAATTACTAATGTTTTTTGAGAATCCAAGAGGATATATTGTTTTTGATTGCGACGGAACTTTAGTTTCATCTAAAGAGGCCGTTATTTGTGCCGTGGCCGAGATGATGACGATTATTTTAAATCGTGAAGTTTCGATTGATGAGGCCCGTTCAAAGTATGGGCCAGACCTTGTTTATACGGCAAATCAATTTGGACTTGATCCTGTCAACTCTGAGCTACAGAGAAACAAGCTTATGACGACTTGGAAAGAAGTGACGGCAAAGCAGAGCAATAACTACAAGCTCTTTGATGGGATGAGAAAGCTAATCTTAGATCTTCTTGATCACCAATTCCAACTCTATGTTTGGACGGCACGTGATCGCAGGTCTACTCTTAGAATCTTAGATGACCAAAATGTACTTCAGCATTTTTTAGAACTTCGTTGTCTTGATGATACGACTCCTAAGCCACATCCGCAGGGACTTAGTGAGATGCTTGAAGATATGCCTAAGAATAAGATTATGATGATTGGTGATAGTTTCACGGATACGCAAGGGGCAAAAGGTTTTGGTGTTGAGTCTATTGGCGCACTTTGGGAAAGTGGAATTACTAAAGAAGGCTTTGGTGATCATAGTGCTGACTATTGGGCCTCGCATCCTAGTGAATGTTTAGAAATAATTTTGAATAAAATAAAATAAGGACGACAAGAATGTTTGATAATTTAAGTGATAAGTTTTCAGAAGCGTTTAAGAATATCTCGGGTAAGGGAAAGATTACTGAAAGCAATATTGAGGATACTCTAAAACTTGTAAAGACTGCGCTCCTAGAAGCTGATGTTAACTTTAAGGTTGTAAAGAATTTTATTAACAACGTTAAAGAAGAAGCTCTCGGTGAAAAAGTTATCAAAGGTGTTAACCCTGAAGAGCAATTCATCAAGATCGTTCATGATGAACTTGCAAAAACAATGGGGGATAAGAATACTGAACTTAACTATGTTGAGGGTGGTATTACTCCAATTCTTGTTGTTGGTCTAAACGGTCAAGGTAAGACAACTTTTTCTGGTAAGCTTTCACTTTTCTTAACAAAGAAAGAAAAGAAGAACGTTCTCCTTGTTCCGGCCGATACTTTCAGACCTGCTGCTAAGGACCAGCTAATCACTCTTGCTAAGTCAATGAATATGGATTGGTTCGATTCAGACCTTGGGAAGCACCCTAAGGATATCGCTGCTGATGCCATGGCCTACGCAAAAGAGCACGGTAAAGAAATCGTTATCATTGATACGGCCGGACGTCTTCACGTTGATGAAGAACTAATGGGGCAAATCAAAGAAGTTCGTCAAAGCCTAGAAGGTCTTAATCCTGAAGTTCTAATGGTTGCAGATGCAATGACTGGTCAAGAGGCCGTAAATGTTGCTAAGAGCTTTCACGAGGCCGTAGGACTTACTGGTGTTGTTCTTTCAAAAATGGATTCAGATGCTCGTGGTGGTGCCGCACTTTCAATTAAGCACGTAACAGGCGTACCAATTAAGTTCATCTCAACAGGTGAAAAAATGAAAGATCTGGAACTCTTTCACCCTGATCGTCTTGCGGGACGAATTCTTGATATGGGAGATGTTCTAACTCTTGTTGAAAAAGCAGAAGCTGCAATTGACAAAGATGATGCCGAGGGAATGATGAAGCGTCTAGAGAAAGGTAAATTCTCTGTTAACGACTTCATGAAGCAAATGGATATGATGAAGAACTTAGGTTCGATGGCATCAATTATGAAAATGATCCCTGGTATGGGTGGTATGCTTAAACAAGTAGGGGACTTAACTCCTGCTGAAAATGAAATGAAAAGAATGCGCGTTATTATCAACTCGATGACGAAGAAAGAGCGCGATAATTATAAGATCATGAAAGACTCTCACATCAAACGAATTGCAAAAGGTTCAGGAAATACTGAAGCTCAGGTACGAGACTTCATTGCTAAATTTAAGCAAATGGAGCAAATGATGGGTGGCCTTTCTCAAATGATGAAAGGTGGAGGAATGCCGGGGATGCCTGGTATGCCTGGAATGGGGGGAGGTGGAATGCCTAATCTTCCTGGTCTTGGTGGGAAAAAGAAAAAGCCTCGCAAGAAGGGCGGCCCATGGGGCGGTGGCTTCTTTTAATTCTTTAGGTCTCACTCCGTCTGCTGCGCCTGACTTCGGTCGGCGTAGCAAACTACGCCTTCCCTCGTCTTACGCTAGCATCCGAAGCAAGCCTTAAAGAATTAAATATCATTTCAAAATTTGTTTTACGGCTTCGCCGGTGGCTCAGGCTGCGCCTGTCGCTGCTAGGACTTCGTCCATCGCTGGTTTTGTTGATGGGAGAGGGACGTGTTGTCGCTGCTAGGACTTCGTCCATCGCTGGTTTTGTTGATAGGAAGGAGCGTGTTGTCGCTGCTAGGACTTCGTCCATCGCTGGTTTTGTTGATAGGAAGGAGCGTGTTGTCGCTGCTAGGACTTCGTCCATCGCAAAAAATAGCGACACCGAAGTGTCGCTTAGAAGTATTGAATTATTTTAGGATGTATGGAGTTAGAGTTGACTCTTTTCTGTCGTGACAGATGTCGTAGCTGTACTCTCTAAGTAATGAAATTTTTGTGATTTTTACTTCTCTGTATCTTGCTTCAAAGTTAACTTCAAGCTCTGCATCGAAAACATAGTTAAATGCTTCAAATTCGTCACAACGGTAACCGTTAGCAACAACGTCTCTGTCTAGAGATCCTTGAACTTTGTATAGGTAATCTGATCCAACAACTTCACGCTCAACGATCTTTCCTGTGAAAGACTTTAGTTCACCGTTAAGTACTGCTCTAAAAGTAACAGTTCTAGCAAAGATGTCAGAGTTAAGGTGCTCAACATCTGTAAGTGTGATTGTTTCTAGAACTTTGTAGTCATAGTTTGCTTCAGAAGCAACTGTGTTTGAAAGTTGGTAAGTATTAGCAAAAGCTGAAAGTGTAACAAATAATGCGATAACAAGTTTCATAATAATCTCCAAGTTTGTTTATGCTGGTTAAGTACCAATCAGAGACTCAAAAGAAAAGTTTGGTTTCTGTTAAGATTTGAGCATTGCTTTAAAGAAAAGACGTGGCACAAGTGCCACGCCAGATACTTAGAGAAATAGAGCTCAGGCTCGCGTACCTGAGCTCTAAAAAAAATATATAATTTAAAGTAGTTGGATAGGTTATATAGCGGCACACTAGAAAACGGTTGCTCTAGTGAAGTAAACTTTATATCCCCCTACAGATATATCTAAATTTTATTTGTAGTAACAATTAATTGATCGAATGAAAAGAGAAAAGTTGAAATGGAATCGCGGCAAGATTCAGGGGTCTTGCCGCGAGTGTGTTCTCTAAACCTGATTACTCTATGCATATGTAATTAAGTGGAGAGGATATTGTTCTTGTGTTCTCAAAGAAAATAACAAGATCCTCTGCTCTTGCAAAGTTGAGATTCTGTTAAGATTTAGAAAAAGTAATAACCGATATCGAGAGTTAAAGTTCCATGTTTATGAAAGTCATCGATGATAAGAGCGTGATCATTATCACCAGATTGGGCCGCTGTATAAGTTGCATAAAGTTCAACAAAGCCATCACCCTTTGCATATCTTAAGTAAGGAAGCCAAGCTACGAATCGATCGTCCCCTGATTTTCTTTCACCGTCTCTGTGGTCAGTATACCACTCGCCACCAAAGCCAAGAGACCAGTTGTCATTAAAGTTGTAAAAAGCAAAAGTTCCAAACATTGTACGCCATGTGTTTGCATTAGGATTCCTTCCGTTCTTGTTATAAACCTGCAAGTAAGTATTTGCTTCTAGAGTTAGCTTTCCATCCGCAACTGTTTTCGATGATAGGAAGTAGGCCCTATGATAAGAGTCGTAACCACTGTTGCGATCTTCGCCATCAAAAATATAATTTCTATTTTGAAAGTTTAAATTAATACCATGCTTATCTTCTGTAAGGATGTTGTTTACATACCATCTTAATGAAGAGTAAGCGTACTCACCTTGAAGAGTTTTCTTTCCTTCTTGCCCGATTGATTGCGTGTATACAGGAACCCAACGAATATTTTGATTCTTTGTTAGGTTGTAACGGAAGTAGAAAAGGTGATCCATTGTGAAGCCGTCTCTATTCTTTGCATTCATCTCAGTATAAGTTGAGTTTAAATAAAGAAATTTAAAATTCTTTGATAGGGAATCAAGAAAAGAAGCTTCTTCAATTGAAATTTCATTTACCTGTGCATAGGTAAGGTTTATTACTAATGAAAGTAATAGTGTTGCTATCTTTTTCAAATATGCCTCCAAGCTTACTTAAATAGGGTTCGACCCTGAACTTAGAGGGAGTATGATAGTTAATAGAATTAATCACAAAAAGATGCGGGTAAAGTTAGTGAGGGTTCACGTTCTTTACCCACAATCGGGTATATTATTTACACTTTGAGAACTTAGATTCGATTTCAACCTGAACAACGTTCCAAGTTTTACCTTCGTGTAGAGCTAGACATGCTTTATTGATGGCCGAAAGATTTTTTCCTAGAGCAAAGTCAAGAACATCAATTGTTCCTTCTGCTTCTAGTTCACCATCTTCAATGTCATACTTCATTGGAACTTTCACAGTTTTTCCTGCTAAAGTCATATCAACATATAGGTAGTTGCTATCTACTTTATTTACAACACCTGAAATCTTCATGTCTTGAAAGAAGAACTTTTCAATCTTAGCATCACGAGATTTATCTTTTGTGTGTACAGAATTTACGTCGATAGTAAAACGTGCACCACGAATAAGTTCTTCAATCTTGCCTTGTTTCTTAGTTGCCTTAATGTCGAATTTCTTAAATTCACCTTTTACACCGACTTTCTTAGCAGTCTTGTAGGCTTCCCACTTTATCTTCGTATTCGCATTACTTACTTCGTAACAATTTGCAAATGTCATACTAGAAAAGAGGAGCCCAGCAATAATAAATTTCATTGTCTTTCTCCTTTGAATTAGATAAATCAAGTATATGAAACAAAATGATTATCCGAAAGATTTTTATGTAACTTTACAAAATAATGACAATCTCATTGGTCAGATTGAAGTTAATAAAACATCTCGTGGATTCAACGCAGATATTGCAATCGTCTATAAAGAGACGAAAAAAATTTTCAAACATGTAGATCAAGTTTTTAACGCAGAGGATGAAACAGAAGCTTGCGACATTGGCATGATGAAACTTTCTCGCTTTTTAAAGTCAGTGAAGTCAATTTAACAACACAAAGACTATATGTGTCAGTCATGAATATGACACCGTCTATTTTCTTCTTTATATAAAATCAGCACCTTTTCGATGCGTCAATGGTTTGCAAAAGTTGGCACGGGCCTTGCTTATATATAAACGTGTGTGTGTTGGAGCAGAAGAAAGGATTTTTTCACTCCGTCAAAATGTCTCTCTTTAAGAAGCCGGATCCCTGATCCGGCTTTTTTTTGGAAGCGGCATTTGCCACGATGGCAAAATGACGCTGAACAACGCCGACCGACCAGTATGGGAGGTCAGGTGAACCAACTTTGCAATCTAGAAATCACCCTTACCAAAATTCGCAAGGGTTTTGGTGGAATCACCACATTTAATTCATAAGAATTTTAAATCATTTCAATTAACTTTCAGTAGGTTAGTTCAAGTCGCCCACTGCCAATGTTACTGGAAATGTCTCGACATTACTCTCGTTGGCTTAGTTTTGGCTTAGTTCAAAAATTTAGTCGTCTCTATTTGGACTACACGTGTAGGAGGTACCCTTAAAAATAAGGATAAGTCTCTATTATAACAAGGACTACACGTGTAACAAACAAAGGGCATCTTCGTTAATTTTTTATGGAGATGTTTTATGAAAACAACAAAGAAGAAAGTAAGAAGAAGTGATCACAAGATCATAACCAAAGAGGCCAGTGTCTTAAAATACTTAAGAGAGTCTCGGAAATTATCTATTAGGAAAGCTGCAAAAGTCATTGGTATTTCTGATACTAAATTAAACCATACTGAAAATGGCCGTTGTGACCTTAATCCTACTTTAATACTAAAGGTATTAAATGGGCTTGGTTACAGCTATGAAGAATTTATTGCTTTAGTAAATAAGAGTGTTCCTCTGCCTGAGAATACGTACGCTGATTGTGTTGAAATTTTGAAGAGGCTTGATAAAGAAAAGCTAAAGACTATTAATGCGATTTTGGAAAGTTTTTAGCGACTAAAGGGAGATTTGATGAATACTCTTAAGTCGCTTGCGACTTTATTATTAAATTTATTAGCTTCCATATTATCTAAATACTTAATGTACTTTAGATAATATGGAAGGCTGTTTACTTAATTTGGTTAATCTTTAGATTTTTGAATACTGTATTCTAAAGTTAAATATACTTTGGATTGAAACTTATTTTTATGTTAAATTTATATTATATGAGAGTAGAACCAGATGAATTCATAAAATCCTATTTTTCAAAATTTAAACGTAAGGACACTTTTTTTGTAGACTTCAATACAAAATATAAGAAACTTCCTAGTTCTTTTAATGTTGATAAATACTTCCAAAGAGGGAAGAAAAAACTATATATTGATTCTATGATGGAAAATTTTCAACCTTATATATTTGATTACGAGTATGTTGTTTGGACTTCCCCACCAAAAGTAGACACTTTCAACATGTGGTATAATCACCACTAGGAGAGGGATATGACTAAGAAAAAGAACAGCTACACTGATGAATTCAAGCAGAATGCTGTCGAATTATCAAAAGAGCTTGGAATTATTAAGGCCGCCCAGGAGCTAGGTGTTTCTGAGATGTCGATCAGAAATTGGCAAAAGAAAATACTCTCTTCAACATCGTCTTCAAGAAAAACAGAAACAGACCTCTTAAAAGAAAATAAAAGACTTCAAAAAGAAATTCAATACTTGAAAAAGATTAATGATGTTCTAAAAAAAAGCACAGCGATCTTTTCTCAGGACGAATTTCCACCTTTCAAGTAATTCAGGCGCTATCAAGTGAGATAAGCCTTACTTTTCTTTGTGATCACTTCTCAGTAAGTCGTAGTGGCTACTATGCTTGGCTGAGGAGGACTGCCTCAAGGCGGAATATCACCTTGAGCGAGTACAGAGGCTTAGTTAAGAATACATTTAAGAAGTTTAAGGGCAGGTACGGCTCTCCTCGAATACATATTTACTTGAAGAGTAAGGGGATCAGTATTTCTGAGAATACAATCGCAAAGCTTATGAATGAGGAAGGTCTTGCAGCGAGAAAAAAGAAGAGTTTTAAAGCTGTCTCACTTGATGAGAGAGTTTCAAATGAAGCTCACGAGCGTATCTTTAAGATTGAAGAAAATAAAGAGTTTAAACGAAATGAAGTGTGGGCGGGAGATATTACATATATCCCAGTGGATAATAAGTTTCTTTATTTGTCTGTAGTGATGGACCTGAAGAGAAGAAAGATAGTTGGATGGTCAATTGATGAAACGCTAAGCTCTATCGGTGTAATTAAGGCCCTAGAGAACGCCTGTAAGCGAGAACGAGAAGTAGCATCAGTCTTTCATTCTGACCAAGGAGCTCAATATAAGAGCATAGGATTTAGAGATACTCTTAAAAAATATAAAATTAGAGGTAGTATGAGCAGAAGAGGAAATTGTTATGATAATGCATTTGTAGAAACATTTTTTAAGACGATCAAGAGTGAATTATTGTGGAATCAAAATTTCTTAAGTGAAAAGCATTTGAAGTTTGAAATATTTGAGTATATAGAAAGTTGGTATAATAGAAAAAGAATTCATTCTTCACTTGATAACAAAAGTCCATTGGAGTATGAATTATCAGCGCTAAGCGCTTAAACTAAGTGTCCACTATTCGTGGGGAAGTCCAGTTAATAATAAACCGATTAAAGAAATAAATAATACTCCAGTGTTATTACTTGATTCAAATATAGTCGGTAATTTAGATCTATATTTTAATAATATAAATTATTCAAAAGAGCATGATGATAGATCCTTACTCGTTCATGATCTATTAACATTCACTGCAAAGTCAAAATGGGACTTTAACTATAACTTTTACCTATTGGAGTCATTATTAAATAATGGACCTAATGACTTTATTAAGAGCTCTTTAGACTCATTAATAAACATTAATAGGGTTTTAATGCTCAATAATGATCAGTTTTTAGAGTCTGGAAGTGTTACTATTTGTGATGAGACTTTTAGGTTTTATTGTGAAAAATACAATTCAAACTCTGTAGAAGAAATTTCCTTATCAATTCTTAAACAAAAGTTAAATAGCTGGCCTACAGCTAAGTCCATGGGGCTTGCAATGAAGATAAGTTATATTTGTTTAATTGAAATGTTTTTGATCCATAAAACTAGTAAAAAAAGTGTACCTAAAAAGATGGAGGAGTTTTTAAACTTTATAGATGAAAAAATAAGAAATAAAATGGGTGTTGAGGAGATTTTAGCGATACATTATTTTTTTAATAAGTTTAATTCTTTTTTTAAAATAGAGTTGAATTCTTCTTTCATGAAATGTTCCAGTAATTTAAAAGCTACATCTAGAGATTTATATTTTATTCGAATGATTGAAGACTTTTTTGGCTCATCACTTCCTACAGTTGCAAAATACTGTTATATCTGTACCTTCGAGCACTCTATAAAAGAATTGTTTGATATTCTAAAGCCATCATTGATAAAAGTTGAGAATAATAGAGTTTCATTAAGTATAAGGAATTTTGATTTTAAATATTTAGAGAATGAAAAGAATATCGATACAGTAATAGATTATTATATTAATAAAAAAAGATTTGGTAATAGAAAGCCTTTAACTGAATCAGAGATTGAATTACTCGTTTGTGAGAGTGAATCTAGACTAAAAAATATTCTAAAAAGTTAAAGAAGGTATATGTTAAAGTTACTGCTTTTTGTTA
Organism: Bacteriovorax sp. BAL6_X; assembly: GCF_000443995.1. Taxonomy (NCBI): domain Bacteria; kingdom Pseudomonadati; phylum Bdellovibrionota; class Bacteriovoracia; order Bacteriovoracales; family Bacteriovoracaceae; genus Bacteriovorax; species Bacteriovorax sp. BAL6_X. The sequence continues at coordinate 286,974 of NZ_AUMC01000006.1, read as the reverse complement.
AATACTTATAACTTTCTTTTTAATATAGTGGAAGTCTTCAAGCCTTAGACCTATATGCTGAACTATCCTTTTTATATAGCTTTCCTCTTCTTCTGCGAAGTCATTATCAGATTTTGCAGTGATTATTAGAAGCCATACTAAGAATCGCTTTATTGCATCAGTTTTGAAATACTTTGGAGATGTCTTTCCTAGGTAAACTTTCTTATTCGCTCTGTTTATTGATGATTTTTCTTGTTCTGTAAGAGGAAAACTAAGAGAACTCATTAATTCATTAAATATAATCTTCTCTTCAGTCGTTATTTTATTGTCTATATTTATTAAAGAACTCATATATTTTAGTACTTCAATTGTTACTTTTCTTTTTTGGTTCTCTGTTAGCTTATCTGTAATCCTATCAAATGGTGATTTTCTAAGAGGGACTTCATTAAGGCCAAGATCGGCCATGATTATTGGATCAGTTATGAGGTGATGATGTATTATGTAGTAGTTCTTATTTGAAATTCCTGTTTGAAGTACTGGCAGGAAACGTAAATCTGATGTTTCCTTTGTTTCTGTATTGTTTTTTTCTTTTTCAATTGAGTATATTTCTTCTAGTGAACAGTCATATAGATTTGCTAGCTGTATTGCTGTTTCAATATTAAGTTTTATTCTTCCTCTTTCAAAATCGAAGATTGCCATTGGCCTTAAGTCTAGCTTCGCTTCCACCTGTGCCTGTGTATAGCCAGATGACTTTCTTAATTTTTTAAGATTCTTGCAAAATAACAATTCATTAAAGTTTTTATAGCTCATAAATTACCACTCAAAGTTTTCTAAATAACTTATCGTCTATATTTTTTTCAATATTAGAAAATAAAATTGATATAAATGTCTACTAAATGTAAAAGGTTGACTTTACTAATGTTTTAGATTTTTTAAAGGAGTTATTATGCTAAGTAGAGAAATCAAACGAGTCCAAAAGGACACTCGCGACAACATTACCGGTGTATGTAATGCTGGTAATTACTGGTCCCCGAGGAAAGCATCAGAGGTAATTTCAGACATTAAGTCTGGAAGTTATGCTTATTTTGTTAAAGTAGGTGGGAACAAGGTAGATGTTCTAGTTAAGTCAAACGGGGGGAGTGAGTATTTAACGACTGCCCCAGATAACTATAGCTCGAACAACTTAGATAACTTACCTCCTTGTTAAAAGGTTGTTAAAAGTTAGCTATGCTACAACGGAGCGTGCCTTTGATTAGGTGCGTTTCATTTTGAGAAAATTGCCAATATTTTGTGTTTTTATCCAATGTTTTTAAATTCCATTTTGATAAAAAGCTCTTTTTCTTAAGAGTATCTTTAGAAACAACTTCGGAAAGCCGTTGTTAGAATAGCCTTTGTGTGTGCAAGTCGTGCGATTTCTTGAGTTTTGCAATGTAAGTTATCGAATTTATTGCCTATTTTAAAGAAAAATAAACTTTCTTTTTCAGAAGAATTTGTTGTGCCCGATACTCAATTAAATATAAATATTTGATGAGGGATAAATGAAGAATTCATTCATAGTTTTAGTTTTTTGTTCTTTTTTACTTTTTAGCTGTAACTCTGGAACAGGAGATGGCCCAAAGGTCTCTAGTAGTAATAAATCATTCTCACAGTCAAAGTCAGAAGAAATCGCTCAATTTAAAGAAGCTTTAAAAGAAACCCCATATATCTTATCTAAATCAGAATTAGATAACTTGAAAGCTGATGGGGCAATTTCGGATGAAGACTATCAAGAACTACTAGCTTTAGCTAATTCAAACTCTTCAGCAACTAATTAATTAAAATAATAGCAGGACGTATGATCATGAATAGAAACTTATTCACTAAGCTTATTTTATTATTTTCAATCTCACTAAGTTCTTTGGCATTTGTTGGATCAAAGTATAATAGAAAGGGTGTTGTTATTAAGTACGATACACCAGCACCTAATGATGTTAAGCATGATTCAGGCTCAACAACTGAACTATCAGGTTCAATTTGTGTTTCGAAATATTCTTCTATTCATAATAAACAAAAGTGTAGAGCAACGTTAGATGGTAATGTTTCTATAAGAGCTTATTTTCCAGATGCAATGACAGAAGTGACTAACCAGCTTCAGGTGACGAAGCATGGCCATGAATATAAATGGAGTTTTTCTACGCCAGAGCTTAGCACTGGTACAGAAAATACTCTTCATATCTTAGTTGCTAAAGAAGATAAAAGAATAAAGAAGTATGAAAAACTCCAAGCCAAGCTAAATAAGAGAATTCTTTTAGTGGAAAAAAGAATAGCAAAACTAGAAGGGCGCGTATTAACAGACCGTTTAGTTGAGTGGTTAGAGCAGCTTAAATCTAGGCTAGAAAGAGTATCTAAAAATATTGATAGTTTAGTTGAAGAGGATACTTCTGTTTTAGCTCAGATAAAAGTACCACTTCAAGTCGATAATCAAATATCTTTTCCATTCTATTATTCTAGTTTTTACTCAGGACATAAAATGTCTCTAAGAGTACCACTAGGATCACCAATTGAAGGTAGAAGTGTAAATGTTGAAGCGAAATCTAAGAACCTATCAGAGAAAAGCTTTTGGTTTCCTGAAATTGATGAGAAAAATGATAAGCATGATAAGTCATTTGAAGATGATGGGCTAAATCAGTATGCATTGTCTCTATTTCATAAAAGTGTTGAAATCTCTAATACGGGATATATTGAAGTACCTTTTGGAAATGAGTTGGAAATCAACAGAGAAATATCATCTTTAAGTATTTCTGAGGCCAATAGCTTAAGACTTGATCTTCTTAAAAAACTCAATCTTGATTTTAAAGGAAAAGGTAAAAAATCTGAAAAAGAATTTGTATACGGGTCTCTAGATTATACAATTCCTGTAGCTGAGGATTTAATTGCTCCAAAATGGTCTCATATTTCATATGAAGGACAGAATAATTACTTTAATTCAGACTTTTCTATAAATTTACAGGCCGGTGATGATTTTGGTGATCTTGATACTACAAAGTCCAAGTTTGAGCTGTTTAAGGTTGTAGACGGGACTTTAACAGAGCTTGCTCTACCAAGTATTAATCAAAATGTAGGCGAAGACAGAGTATTAGATATTAATATCGACTTTAACTCGTTAGCAGATGGTGAATACCTATTTAAAGCTACTGCATTTGATCATGCTGGTAATGCTACTGATACATTAGAATATACTTTCTTTTGGGATACTGTAATTCCAGAAATTGCTCTAAATAATGTTGAAAGGATAATTACTAACGAAGCATTATTTCAATCAGACGTTATTGTGACAGATAAGTCTCCGACACAAATTGAAGTTTTTAATAATAACCAACTAGTCAATTCTGTAGAAGACAGTGTCTTTAGTAATTTTGTGTCTTTATCCGAAGGAATGAATAACATTGTTGTTCGTGTCGTTGACCGTGCTGGAAATATTAACGAGGCATCTTATCCTGCGATTGAATTAGATACAATTGCGCCAACGTTGAGTGATATTTCTCCAATTCAAGACTCTATTATTGATTTAATTACATTTCCAGTTAAATTTAAAAGTAGCGAAAATCTTTATCAGGTATTTTTAAATGATGAAGAAATTGATATTTCATCAAATCGCTTGAATATTAATCATGTTTTTACAGCCGAAAGAGAAGGGGATTTTCACCTTAAAATTAAGGCTGTTGACTATGCGCTAAATGAAACAGTCGTTGAAGTAGATGCTGTTATTGTATTAGAAGTTCTAAGAGCTGAACTAATCTCTATAAAGCCTAAGGAGAATGATCCATACACAATTGTAGTCACAGGTGCAGAGTGGGCTTCTCAGCCAGGTCTTAAAATTTCTACTGGTTTCTTTGGGTTTAATTCTATTAACTCAGATGAACGAGGGCGATTTGAAATAGAACTTCCAATCGCGTCTGAAGTTACACTTAAGGGTGTAGATAGTGTATATGACCGTACAGAGTATGTAACATTAAGATATAATATTGATACTACTTTTTCTGGTAAAGTTCAGAACATTCACGGTGAAGCAATGGCCGGTGTAACTGTTACAATTATTAACTCTAACCAGAGTGCTATTACTGATGCTTCAGGTATTTTTTCTATCTCTGATCCGGCAACTGGGGATCAAAAGGTTTCTTTTGATGCATCAGGTATAAATGTTGTAGATGAAGAACAGACATACGAAGAACGTTATCAAAAAACAAGTGTGGCATTCTCTTTAGGTAGTAATCAGTTAAACGTATTAAGTAAACCTATTACTTTAGTACCTCTTGTAATTGATGGTAATGAAACGATTGTAGATGAAACAACTTCTACAACAGTAACAAATCCTAACGTCGAAGGTTTTGCTTTAAGTGTGTCCGCAGGTAATACTGTTTTCCCTGATGGAACAGAAACGGGGACAATCAGTGTTAGTAAGCTCTCGTCTGAACATTTAAATGTTACACCTCCTGAATACGTGAAGCCTGAGTTTGTTTATGCGCTAGAACCTTCGGGGCTTAAATTTAGAGAGCCTGCAAGTCTTGTATTACCAAATGACAATGAATTTCCACCAAAGACTCAGTTAATTGTATATTCTAAAAATAGTGATACAGGAATTTGGGAAGTTGACGGATTATCTCAAGTTTCTGAAGATGGACAAACTGTTGAATCAGTTGAAAATGGTGGGATTACACATTTTTCAGAAGTATTTGTGGCTCCTATTGCTCCTAAATTAAGTAGCTTTTCAGATGATGCAATTAATGGTGCAACTGTTGGCAAAAATGGTCTTTCTTTATCTGCAACAATACCTTCAATGAAAATTGCTGGAAAAGATTTTGCACCTAGTTTTGTTTACAATAGTGCATGGGCAAATCCTAAATTAGTTGTTTCAAATATTATCAATGTTGATAAACAAGAGAGAAAAATAGAAAGAACGAGTCTTGGAAAATCTCGAATTGAAGGACATGGTTACGAGGTTTCTTTTGAAGGGAAGCAATGGGTTGAACCTGAGAACCTTTGGGCATGGGCTTCAGTTGGTGATTATACAAGTGAAAAATACCCATTTACAGGAGTTCCTAATAAATCTGTAGTTTCTTATGCTTTAGATTTAAAAGATCAAGCTTCTGGTTATCATCCATATTTATCAGAATATGAGATTCAATTAAAAACAATGACTCTTGGGACGTATTATTTAAGGCCAACTAGTAATGCTTTATATCTTCTTTCAGGTACAATAAAGAATAAATTGTCAGACCCAGAGTCAAGCGTAATGGAAGAGCTTTATCCTTATGCATATTCTGGAAATGTCATCGTTCAAAATAAGTCTAAATCTGAGTTTGGGAAGGGATGGAAATTAGGTATTAATAGTCAAATCCTAGATCCGAAATCAGCTGTCTTAGCTTTAGAAGGGCCAAGTGGTGACGTAAAAACATATTATGCTAATAACCTTATTCAGAATGTATATACATCAGAAGAAGATATATTTAGCGCAAGTTTTGATGGCACGTCAGCCTTTCTTTCAAAGACTAATGGAGAAGTTATTGAGCTAAGTTCTAATACTGGAGAATTTCTAGGCACAACACAAACTCCAAGTTTTGAAGGTTATATGGGCTATAACTATGTTCGTCATGAAGGTACATATGGTTGTGGGTTCTTAAATTCAAAACGTTGTAATCGTTATAGATGTCACAATAGAAGAGTCGATTATAAGCAAAGTCACGTATTTTCTAAGATTTTCAAAAATGATGAAGGAAAGCTTGTTGGTTCAGATGTTAATGGTGCTTTATTTGTCATAGATGACTCTTCTAAAGAAGTCATTGTTGGAAATGTTGCAAATATGGCTGGAGTAAGTAGTGGTAGATCATCTTCAAATTCATATAAGAACACCACCTGTGCAACAACTGGTTTCGAATGTTCAAATGATGTCTATTTAAATAAATACAACGGTGTTTCATGTGGTACGCCTACTGCAAGTACTGGTCAAAGAATTTATTCTGGATATGTCGCAGGTGATAGACTTTCTTCTAAGTTTAACAATATTACAGATTTTACATCAACGCCTTTTAATAGTCTTTTAATTGTTGATTCAGGGAACAATGTAATTCGTTCTGTAAATATGGAGACAAATACTGTCGAAATATTCGCTGGAAATAGACAAACACTTGATAATGGAGATGGTGGACTTGCTACTGCTGCAAGTATTTATCACCCGAATGGCATAGTTGCCGATAAACAAGGAAATGTTTATATCTCTACAGAAAATGGATATATCCGTAAAATTGACTCGGCTGGATATATTACAAAAATTGCAGGTCTTAATACTTTAGATGGTGGGAAAATTGCATTAAGTGGGCATGCTCTAGAAATGGCACTTACATTCCCTAAAGGGATGACAATTGATCATAGTAAAAATGTATTATATGTTGCTGATTCTGGAAATAATCGTGTTCTTGCGATTAATTTAACAACTTTAGACAGTTATGTTGTTGCAGGAGATGGTGAATGTCGTGCTACAATTAAAGAAAATGTCCCTGCTACATCTGCATCTCTATGCTCTCCCGAAAGAGTCGCACTAGATGAAAATAATAATCTTCTTATTTTTGATAAAGGACACAGAAGTATTAGACGTGTAATTCTAAATACTGGTGTAAACAACCTAGCTTTCTTTACAAAAGATAATGATGGAACAACTCTTGAGAGATTGGATAATGGGGAAATCAAACTAACTATGCGTGATGGAACTCACACGTTCTTTGATAACAAAGGTCGAGAATACTTATCACAAAGCTTAATCGGGACAACTCTAGAATATAAATATCAAGATGAGCTATTAACTGAGGTTATTAAAGATGATATCAAGCTTTATGACTTCTATTACTACGACGGCCTTCTGGACAGGGTTGTGGATAAAGCACAAAGAGAAACTCAATTTGTATATGAGGACTCAAAGCTCACAGAAATAATATATCCTGATCAAACAAAAGAAAAGTTTGTGTACGATGAAGCTGGAAAAGTTATTCAAAGCTTTAATAAGAACAATATTGCCACTAGTTACTTTTTTGATGAATACGATCAGCTTGTCAGCAGTGAAAGTGCTAATGGTGCACAAACTTCTGTAGAGGTCGGTACATCAAATACTGTTGGTAATGGAAGTGAAGAGACAGAATTAAAAGACTTTGATGATCCTGCAATCGCAGACTACTTAGTTGATGCGAAAGGTAATGAAGTTACAATGAAAAAGGACTTCACTGGATTTGTAAACACTATTACAGATGTAAAAGGGCAAACCACTGAAATCGAAAGAGATTCTATAGGGCGTCCAGTCTTTGTTAAACGTCCAGATGGATCAGAAGTTTCCTTTGTATATGCTGGCTTCTCTAGTGATTTAATTGAGAAGTATGATACAGCTACAGGTGTACGAGTAAAATATACTTATAACGACTTTGGTCAACTTCTTCTAAAAACAGAAAATGGAGATGTCGTAGAAGAAAATTTATATAATGAAATTGGACAACTCGTTTCTAAAATAAATCAAATCGGCCAAAGTGTTTCATATGAATACAACTCTATGGGATTGGTTAGTAAGAAGACAAATCCGGATGGAACTTTTGTTGAATATCTTTATAGTGATGTCGGAAATGTTCTAGCTAGTTCGGATGAGCTTGGCAACGTTACTGACTTTGTAAGAGATGCCTCCGGTAATATTATTTCTATTACAAATGCTAAAGGGCAAAATGTTTTAAGAGAATATGACGAATTTAATAGGTCACTATCTGTTACTGATGGTAATGGACAAAAAACATCATATACATATTCAGCAACAGGTCAACTTGCTAATATTCTAGATCCTAATGGAAAAGTTACAAGTTTTACTTATGATAATTTAGATCGACTAGTGGAAAAAATTGATCCCTTAGGTCGAGTTACATCTCTTGAATATGACTTAAATAATAACGTCACAAAAGAAGTTCTACCGAATGGAGTCATTAAGCAATATCAGTATAATAGTGCAAATGAGCTAATTAAAAAAATTCTTCCTGATAATCTATATGAATATGCATACGATAGCCGTGGAAATCTAACAATGGCCCGTAATAATGTGACTCAAGTAAATTTTGAGTACGAACATTTAGAAAGTGGTGATGTGGTAAGTGTTGCTGGAACGTTTGGAGTAGGGGAGAGAACAGATCTTCCAAGTCTTGATTTTGAGTACTCTTATGACTCTCGTGGAAATCGTGTTGAGTTCAGAGATGGAGATGAGATAAATACTTACGAATATGATTCGATAAATAGGCTTCGACGTTTAGTTAATCATAAAGGAGAGGTCTTTGATTTTGACTTCGATTCTAAAAATAGACTGTCGAAAATTACAAGGCCCGGAAGTACATCGTCATATACATACTTTGATAATAATGCTGTTCAATCAATTATTCATGAAAATAATCAAGGAATAATAAATAGCTTTTATTATCAAGTTGATGGAATCGGAAATATTACTCAAAAAAGAACACCTTCTTCAGTCGAAGACTACAGCTATGGCAACAATAATCAACTCGTGGGTGTCTCTAGTGGTGGAGTTCCTCTAGAAAACTTTGAGTACGATAATTTAGGAAATAGAATTGCCGATGATAATGGCTCTTACTCTTATGATCAAACAGGGCAACGCCTCACCGAAGATTGGAAATATTTATATTATTTTGATGATGCTGGTAACCTTTCGAGTAAAATCGATAAACAGAATAACGATACTCATCAGTATATTTATAATTCTGAGAATCAATTGATTGGGTATCAATTCTTCAAAGAAGGAACGCAAAAAGAGATTGAGTCATTCTATACCTTTGATTCTTTAGGACGGAGAGTCGAGAAAGTAGTTAGTAATTATAGAAATAATACATCTAAGATATTACGATTTGCATATGATGGGCAACAGATTGTTCACATATACAACGGATCAAATAATTTACTTCAAAAAGTTACACATTCAAATACAGTAATCGATGATGTACTTTCTTATGATGTAAAAAATAATGATTCAGTTGGAAGTGCAGACAATAATAGTTACTTTTATTTAAAAGATCACTTAAACTCGATTGTTAACATAGTTGATGGATCTGGTAATATTAAAGAAACCTATAAGTACTCCGTCTTCGGTGAGACTCTTTCTTCAAATAATTCTCTGATTAATAATTTCTTTACATTTACAGGCAGAGAATATGATGAGGAATCAAGTCTATTTCATTTTCGCTCTAGGGCCTATAGTCCCGAGAGCGGTCGCTTTCTGCAGATAGATCCAAATAATGGAAACTTGCTTCTACCTAGTACATTAAATAATAAGTATGTATATGTCGCAAATAATCCATTGGGATTAACTGATCCGACTGGTGAATCATTTTTAGGTGATTTTGGTAAGGAGATGAAAAGCTTCTTTTCTGGAAGCGGTGGTTGGACAGGTGACCTTGTTGCAGCATTTGTGGCGGGGACAATTTTATACGCTACCGGAGGTGCTATGGTAGGTGTTTTAGATGTCTTATATGCGATTGGATCTACTGCTATTGGTTCAGCTTTGGCTGCAGGAGCTAGCTCTTTAGCCGGCGGTGACTTTGGGGATGCTTTTCATAGTTATTTTCGTATATCTTTGAGCTTTCTTACTTTGTCTGCAATATTTGCAAAAGGGGGAGTAGCAGGATTAGGTGGTGATGGGTTACAAGGCTATGTTGAGTCTTGGGATCCTTTCATGGGAGAGGGGAGTGGACTTACGATTGGTAGCTCCACAACTTATAACTTTGGAAGTGGGCTAAGTGTGCATGAGCTTTCTCATACAATACAGTTTATAGCAATAGCGAGAGGATCAAAGAAACCTTCGCAAACATGGTTCTTATATACGATAATAGGTGGAATTGGTGCGGGGCTGCGACTAATGGGGCTTCCTGACAGTATGAATCCGATTGAATTTGTACATTAAATACGAGAGGTGTAATTTGTATTCATATATTAAAGTTCTCATTTTTATATTAATTGTTTCTTGTGATTCTATGTCGCGAAGATTTACAGTTGGTCAATGTATGAAAAATAATTGGGTGAGCGGGATATATCGAGTTAAAAGCATGGATGGAGTGAGTATCTATCTTGTAAATGTAGAAACTAAAGAAAAACTTGAGATTAGTAGTATGGATAGAGGATGGGAGGATGTGTCATGTTATTAGGTAATGATTCGTTTCTAATTATTTAGGTGTATTGAGAAATATGATTATTATCCTCCACCCATATCTCCACCGTCGATAAGTCTTCTTAGGGTATTAACATCAATTTTAAGACCGTTGTTTAAATATAAAGACCTAAGATCAAGATTAGAAAGATCATTTAAATCAATCACTGTATGGTATTGCTGGTGGATTCGGGGGTGCTATCAGCTCGGGAATAAATCCAAGCTCATCGAGTTCAGTGTTTGCAAATACAGTAAATGAAACTAACCGTAATATTACAACTACAGTTGCACCAAATATAAACTTTGATTGGGCCGGGGGGAAGATTAATTTGGAAATAGATACAAGTTATGTAAATAGAAACACTACTAATTTTCTATTGTATATATACAGAAATTTTATAAGTCACACTATATTAGCATGTGTTTCTGTAATATTCGTTTTTTACCTAATTATGACAGTTATGAATAAGGAGTATGGTTATCATTTTATGTTAATCATAGTTTCAATATTCATTTTTTACATTTTTGCATTGTGTAATCATTGGTGTCTTTCATTAAGAAGAAACTCAACGAATGATGGGTATAGCGTAAAAGATTTATTTTCTAAATATGATTTTTATAAAAATGATATAAATAAAATTATTTACTTATCAGGAGATAAAAAATGGTTGTTGATAATTAAACCAGAAAATAGGTTCAAGAAGTATTTGTATATTGATGACATAAAAATATTTTTTAATAAAACAGGATTAGATATAACTAATATCAATTCCTGCATTGAGTCGGATAACGTCTTGTTCTTATTGAACAATCGTTACGAAGAAAAAAAAATAACAAAGACTTTTCTTAAATATAGGGACAAGTAAAATTGTAGTATATAGACTGTTCTCCATTAATTCTAGCTCAATGATATTTGCTTTATATCTATACGCTTCAAATACTTTTTCTCTACGCAAGGTAGGACATGGATGAGATAAAAAAAGTTGAAGACTGGAGAAAGTCAGTTCTTTTCTCATCGTGACCCCAAAATGGTTGAGTATCTTAATAGCCTCTTGTATTGGCTATATATAATCCTGTTTTGAATAATTTGTTGTTTTTCTAGCTTATTAATAACTAGTAAATTATGATTTTTACTAGAGTCTAATTTAGGAGTTTTAGTGAGTATAGAAGAGGATAAAACATTATATCGAAATCGTCCCATTGGGGCATTATCTTTAAATGGAGTTGGAGAAGTAAACATCTATCCTCTTAATTTTGGTCTAATGTTTGAGCTTTGTAAGAAACTAAAAAAAAAAATTAAAGATTGTTCTCCTGAAGAATATGTTGAAAATTTGTTGCTATTTGTAATATTTAAAAAAAATGAGAGTGGTGATGAAGAAATGGTTAAAGAGGAAGATATTGCAAATATGTCTTATGAAGACAAAGAAAAAATAATTAATGTATTGCTAAAAGAGAATGAAGGTTTATATAGAAAGAATATTACAGATAAGAAAACAGATGAAGATGGGAATACTTCAATTGAATTTAAATATGGTGAAATCGAGTACCCTAAGGAAGATGGGGAAAGTCTCTTCCATTATTTTCACCGACTAAGTGTTATCGAAGAGGAAGGAATTGAAGAGAGTTCACGAAAAATAACTGAAAGTTTCAAGAGCCAACTTCACTTTTCTTCTGGATTAAATAATAGAATCACTGATATGCTCAAAAAATTGAGTCCTGTAGCAAATCAAATGTCTCATATGCAAAAAATGGCACAGATTTATCAACCATTAAGTGGATTAAGTGAGTCTGTCGCTAGGGCTACAAAATTAAATGATACTATTAACAAAAGTGTATTAAACTCACCATTTTATAAAATTTTAAATGATCAAAGCAGTTTTGAATTAAGAAAGGAAAATCCACAACTAATTGTACCTAGAGATAATCGATTAGATGCATTGAAAGAACTCAAAGAAAGCTTTAGTCTTATGACCACAAAAATGGATGTTTTTATTTCTGTCACCACGGAAATGCTTAATGAAATGAAAGATTCAGGCGATTTGGCTAAAGAATCAAGTCGGCATTCACAAACCTCGTCAAAGACAAATGTTCGACTAACGTATTTAGTTATTTTTATAACAGTATTGTTTGGTTTTGCGACAATTTACACAACATATGAATCATCTAGTTCCTCTACTGATGAAATGATTCCTCCATTAAATGAAATTGTAAAATCAATTAATAATCAGAATACGGCTAGTGATGATAGCAGTAAGAAAATCATAGAATTGCTAGAGAAAAGCTTAGAAAGTGATGAAAAGATATTAAAAGAGCTGCATAGATATAATAAAGGTAGGGGAGAAGGAAAGGCTAAAAAATAATCAAGTTAGGGAGTTGGACTGTTAAATATAATTTTGTTTGTGTTAGTATTTTACTGCGGCACGCATAGGTAACTCTCTTTTTAAGATTTTGTCTCTTACAATATGTATCTCTTCTTTGTAGGAACATTGTTATCTATTAATCTCGCTTCAATCTTACATGCTTAAAAATAATTATTTATCTGTTCAATTAAGTAAACTCTAAATTCTGCCTTCTTGGCCTTGTGGAGTAATGATTTATTACTAAAATAAAGTTCTGTCTCGGGTGGGATGATGTTGATTTTGAAAATGAGATTGTTCGTGTTTCAAAATCATTTAATAAAAGAACTAATGAGATCAAGAGTACAAAAGCTGGTTATTGGCGAAATGTTCCAATGTTACCAGAACTCAAAGAGCTTATTATTTCTTTAAAGTCATCATCTAATAAAAAAATTGTTTTACCAAGATTCAACGATTGGAGGGGGGGAGATCAATCAAAGATATTCTTGATTGGTAACGGCCTTCCCAAGATTAAATTTCATGCTTTAAGAGCTTGTTTTGCAACTCAGCTCTTAGCAAAGGAACACTTGCTGTAATTGTGATGAAAATTTGTGGTTGGAGAGATTTGAAAACCATGGAGTTTTACATTCGTGTGGCTGGTGTGGACGAAAAAGGTGCGACTGATTGTCTTAATATCCTACCTTTTCTGATGTGGGTTTGACGGGCGTCGTGTAAGATTTAGGAAGTTAAATGTTTGACGTATCAAACACTCTTTCCTAATATTTTGAAAATTAATTTTTTGGGACACACACAAAATGAAAACATTATTTATCCTCACTTTTTGCTTGGCCGCTTTATCGGCGCAAGCAGACCAACTTGATATCAAACTAAAACGCTATATTAGTGACTTTAGATTAGAGGCCGTTGTAAAGCCTAAGGGAAAGAATCCTCAAATCTTTAAATTGGGACAAGAGCTCTTTAATGAGAAAGAGATTTCTGGAAATCGAAATATTAGCTGTGCTGATTGTCATAGGCCAGAGTTTGGAAGTGGTGACAAGCTTCCTGTTGGAATTGGTGAAGGTGGGAAGTGGCAAGCTGGTGAGCGCTTGATTGGTAGTGGACATGCAATCCCACGAAATTCTCAGCCTCTTTATAATCTTGGTGATAAGAATGTCGAATTTCTTTTTTGGGATGGGAGAGTTCACTACAGAAAAGATTGGGACGTTTACACAACTCCAGTTGAGGCCCTAAACGGTGACTATCCTGAGCGTTGGGATATTACAGAAAACTTAGGAAGTGCCCTTGCTGCTCAAGCTCTTTTTCCAATTACTTCTCATGAGGAAATGAGAGGTGTTAAGGGGAGTAACGATATTGCAAATGCTACAAATGAAGAAGCTGTCTGGGATCTTGTCATGAAGAGACTATTGGCCATGCCAAAGTACCAGAAGCTTTTTAAAGAAGCATTTCCTAAAACTCCACAGGCCGAGCTTAATATTGGTCACTTCGGACAGGCGATGGCCCATTTTGAAACACATGAATTTGCTGCATATAATACTGGTTGGGATAAGTACCTAAGAGGCGAGCGTATGGCCCTTAACCAAAAGGCAAAGCGTGGAGCAGTGATCTTTTTTGAAAATGGTAGTTGTTTTTCATGCCACTCAGGTGATCTACTGGGTGGGCGCGGGTTCTTCTCTGTTGCCTCTCCTCAGGTTGGTCCAGGTAAAAATGATCCTAGAAAGAATGATGAAGGTCGATTTAATATTACTAAACGTGACTTTGATCGTTATCAGTTTAGAGTTCCACCACTTAGGAATATCGCTCTTACTGGCCCATACTTTCACGCTGGAGCCTATGGGACATTAGAAGAGGTAGTGGATCATTATAATAACGGAATAAAGTCTATTGATACTTATGATAGTTCTTGGGTGGAGAATACATTCTTGAAGAATTTTGGACGAAAGTTATTTGTTGAAACTAATAACTATATGAACTTTAAGAAGAAAAATGCCGCAGATACGATCCTTAAAGATCACCTTATTCGCCTTAATAATTCTCAAAAAAGCGATTTAGTCTACTTTTTAAAGTATGGATTAACTGACGAAAAAGACCTCGATAAAATAGTGCCTTAAATAATTGGTAGCGAAATTTGTATAAACAAGCAGATTTCGCCCATATTTTATTAACCTTCCTGCAGTGTGCTACAATAACTATTGTCGCGTTAAACTTATGGGGAAGTTGATGAAAAAGTTGATATTATTTTTAAGTATCCTTGCAGTTTCAAGTATATATGCAGGTACGTCAGATCCTTCTTATGAGGAAATTTCAGATATTCAATTTGATGTTGTTCGTTCATTTGATGTTCTAGATACAGAAACTGGCTATTCCCATCGTATTGATGCCCCAAAAAAGAGAAGCGATAAGAGTATTAAGGTTCGTATTGTTGGCCAAAATAAGTGGGCCTATAGAATAAAGATTGAAGTTGATGGTATCGAGCACGACAAAACATATCACGTAACAAAGAGATACCTTAAAGAGGCCCTAGATATGGCAACGGCCTATAATTATATTCGTCTAAACCGTATGGTTGGAGAGGTTGGAAATCCACCTGTTGAACCTTGTGGAGATAGTACTGTATCAACGAGTCTAAGACCTAAGCCTCGTCCTGTTTATGTAAGTGAAATTTTTGAAGAACCTGAAAGTATCATTACAAATAATCAAAAATGGAAAGCTGGTTGTGAAGTTCTTGAAAATCGCGGTTCATTATCAGCAGAAGATAGTGAGTCAAAATCTAAGCTTGCACAGTGTATGAAGAGTATTCAAAATTCTATCACTCGTCAGGGGACTCTTTCGAACCGTGGGCAAATCTTTAAAAATCTTTATAGGTATCTAAGGCCAGAAGAACAGCATTTTGCAGCGATGGTATTTACAGCTCAAGGTGAGGCTGGGATTCTTGTTCGTGATTTAAATGGCGGGGAGAGACATCCTGAAGAAATGATGATGATTATGAAGGTTATTGATAACCGTGTCCGTAATTCAAATGAAGATGCGGCCCGTGCTGGAAAGAAAGGTGATACAAGAGCTCTCGATATTGCTTTAGATCCTTGGCAATTCTCAATGTATAACCACAATGAAGACAACTGGCGACAGATGATGTTTCCAGGACGTAATCAGGAGTTTGATACGGCCATTGATGCTTATATGAAGTTTGGAACAGCGGATTTTAAGCCTAAGCCAGATGTTGATCATGTTTATCATTACCACGCAAACTGGATGCTTCCTTCAAATGATGCTTGGGGAGACAACTTCAGAGCAAATCAAGATAATTGGGAATTAAATGTGAAGGTAAATGGAGATCTTTTAAGACAACCAAACCCGATGTATAATGAAAACAATGCAAGTGATCGCAAGAAAATTGCAAAGAGTTGGAAAAGACAACGCCATATTTTTTATAAACCGATTGATACCGATGGAAAGATCGTTGATGGCGACGATTGGCATTGGACGGTAAGAAAGCCATTTAGGTCATAATGAAAAAGCTACTATTAATTTCTACAATTATTTTACAAACAATTGCATTCGCTGGTGTTAGTGACTGGTCAATTGTAAATATTAAAGGTGACTTCTGGCTTAAGAAGAAAGATTCAAAAACACTTAAGGCAAAGATCACAAAACGAACTGGTAAAAGTAAAGTCACGGAGACAAAATCAGTAGGTGAGAATTATGAGCTTATCATTTATTATTCTGGATCTGCCGGTACTTTTCAACTAATCGATATTTACTATGCGGTTATCTTTGATAAAAAGAAAAATCAATTTCTCGGGGATTATCCTTGGGCCTATAAAGCGCAAGAGGCGTCTAAGAAGGTTGATAATCCAAAGTGGGATATTTCAGAGAAGTCCATTAAAATCATTGATCAGCAAACTGATTTGAATAAAACAATCGAATTAAGATCAAATTAGAAAATCATAGATGAGTGAGGCGAGGGCGCGCGCGTCCTTTGCCGATAGCTCGTCAAATATCGGATTGTATTCATAAATTCCCAAAATTTGCTTTTTATTAGCAGTATACTCTTTATATTGCGAAACAAGCTTCCTTAAAAATTCAAGTGGTATACCATCGTGATTAACTGCACTCACACTTTGCATGTCACTTGCGGCAATGGCATCAGCATCAATACTAAAGAGGATATCTCCATCGTGACTTTTATAGATATCATCCATAAAGCTAATATCATTGAATGTGTGGGATAACTCTTTTAGCTTCTTTGTATCGATAATATCCATCTTCATGCCCTCATAATTTTCAGGAATATTGGCATAATGGTGAATTCCTATTTGAAGAATCTTAACTTCTTTTTGATTGGCGACTTGGCGAAAAGGTGTACCCGAATGATAGACATCATCATTTCTTGTATCGAGATGAGCATCAATATTAATGAGAAGTGGATTCTTTAATTCAACTCCCATCGCCAATGGGTATAGATGATCATGGCCTCCCCCTAAATGAATAATCTTCTTGGCCATAACACTTTTTATCGTCTCAATTGATTGGGCCTGCATTTTGTCAAAGTCTAACTGCGTTTGGTTTGCGACGCTGATGATACCAAGCTCTTGTAGATTATTATGGTCGGCAAACTTTTTAAGTTGTGAAAGTATGACTTTTGGCCCATGAGAAGCACCTCGACGCCCACCATTTCTAACAACTCCGAGATCATTCTCACTTAAAAGAAGTGCTTGTTGGGTCTTTAAATCATCTATTTTGAAGCGAGTGACAATGGATTGTGATTTTCTTTTATTAAGATTGTCATCTATTTCTTTCCAGCCCATGTAACTTCCTTTAAAGTATAACTATGCAAAAAAATTGGTATATTAATCAGTCCGGTAAAAACAAGGGACCATTCAACGCTCAAGATATTATCGACTTTTATGATAAAGGTCTAATTAAATCCTATCAACTTTGTTGGCGCAAAGGAGCTGCTAATTGGAAGCCTGTCTTTGCTGTCATTCAAATTGCCCGCAATGAGGCCCAGTCTTATTATGAGTCTAAGGTATTAGATGAGGGGCACGATCTTCCTGAAATTCCTATTCACGAAGTAAAGTCCACAGGTGATTATGATGAGCTTAATGATGAGAATATTCCCCCTCTCTTAGAGGAAGAATTAAGTGAAGAACTTGATCAGGAATACGACCAGGATATCTTGGAATCAAATTCTTCATTTGATCTCAAGGATTCAGAAGCAGAATTAGAGGCGCAGATACCTAGCAAATTTCCCATTTACTCAACAGTAGTGGCGAGCTTTATTATTGCTGTTGTTGTCGTTGTTAGTTTTTATATGGCAGCTGGCCCTAAGGTAAAAGAGGTTGAGTTAAAAAATATTTCTATAAGTGCTTTAAATGAGTTTAAAAAGCCTGTTCGTTCTAATGATGTTCACTTAATTGTGAATAAGGATATGTCTACTCTCTATCTCAAGCTTCCTTTCGAAAAGAGAGTGAGTGTCGAGTTGATCTTGCATCGAAAGCCTGATGAGTTTCACCGTGGTGATGTTCTTGTTAAGGCCCATAATATTGGAGAGGGTGGAGTTATTGAGTTTAAGGATCTAATTCTTGAAGAAGGTCAAAATTTTATTCCCGGTACATACGCAGTCACATTCATTTATGACTACTTAGGCTTACTGGATAATATTAAAAGTAAATTTGGTAGTGGCCCAAGTCGAGAAGTCTTAGAAAAGAAAGTCTTCCTTGTTCCAGAAACTCGCGAAAAATATCTAGAGAGAATTACTAAAATTGAAAAGAAGAAAACGGTAGCCTCTAAGAAGAATATTGCCGCTATTAATGAAAAGCTTAGAACATTGGAGGCCATCATTTCTTCAATGTCGATTCACTATCGACTTTCTCTAAGTCAACAAAGTGGATGGCTTGCTCATAAAGAGTTCAAACAGCGTTACGCTAAGAATATTGCACCTCTCTTACAAAGTATTGTTTTATCAAATTATGACCTCAATAATACGAAGTTATCTGATAAGGAAAGAAAGCTTGAAAATGAGATTCATTCACTTGGTAAGGATATTAGTGCATGGAGCGTGAAGTTAACTGAAAAACTTTCTCGTTATGGCATGCTTAATAAGAAGAAGCGTCTTTATCTGAGAAGATTCATGGATAAAGATCGTGTGAACTTTCAGTCTTTAAAGAACGAAGTTCAAAAGCAAATCAAAAAGCTACTTTAATTTTATTCTAGTTCAACTGGAATATACTTACCGCGCTCATTTTGCGTAATCTTTGCACTGGCATATTTTGGGTCATGTTCAAAGATTACGCGAAGATCTTTTTCCACAATCATCTTTAAAAACTCGATCTTATCCATTGTTGTCTGCCCTGGAGCAATATCGTAGCCCATAACCCATGGAACGTGGACATGATTAGATGTTGGAATTAGGTCTGCCAAGTAAATATATTCATTAGTATAAGGATGAATAAGGTGTGGAGTGTGACCGTAAGAGCACTTAAAGCGCAGACTATCGTCACTTAACTTTAAGATTTCGCCTTCTTTGCCACTCAGCCAATGAACGCGTCCGGCCTTATCAAAATTTTCAATTGTTTCTTTGAAATATTGAGTATGGAAGGAGCCACTATCTCTTACTGTTGGATTAAGTGCATATTCCCAGTGATCTTTATGAAGGTGAATTGTGGCATTGGGAAAGACTGGTGTAAATTGACCATTCTCATCCTTATATACCATCCCTCCAACATGATCGAAGTGAAGGTGAGAGATCACAAGATCTGTTACGTCAGTACAATTAATTCCCTTATTTGCAAGGGCCTTAACTAGAGGAGAGTGTTCTTGGCGAACATCAAATTGCTGGTCAAACTTCTCGCCGTGATAATCACCAATTCCCGTATCAGTAATAATGATACGATCCTGGTCCTTAATAATCCAAAGACGGAGATCGAGGTCAATGCGGTTATAATCATCCGCAGGATGAACCTTATTCCATAATGGTTTTGGTATAATGCCGAACATGGCACCACCGTCTAATCTAAATTTACCAGGGCTAATAAGTATGTTTTCCATGCCTTAATTGTGCGAAAGTTTGGAAATAGCTTCAAGACTGTAAGCGTTATATTGTTGATAACTCTTTTGTTCTAAAGTTTAATCATTTAATGCACAAAAAACTTTGGGAAAATGACACGACTCACCTAGAAAGATATGGTCTTGCCCTCTATTATAAGCCAGTAAAATCATGAATATTTCATAGACTAAAAACTTAGGAGTTTTAATGAACGTACATGAGTACCAGGCCAAGGGTTTAATGAGAGATATGGGCCTGAAGGTTCTTAGAGGTGAAGTTGCAAAGACTGTTGATGAAGCAGTTGCTGCGGCAGAAAAATTAGGTGGAAATATTTGGGTTGTTAAAGCTCAAATTCACGCAGGTGGGCGTGGTAAAGCAGGTGGTGTAAAGCTTGCAAAGTCAATCGAAGAAGTTCGCTTACACGCTGACGATATTCTAGGTAAGACTCTTGTTACTCACCAAACTGGTCCAGAAGGCAAGAAAGTTCACACTCTTTTCATCGAAGAAGGTTGTGACATCGAGCACGAGTACTATGCTGGTGTTGTTCTAGATCGTGCAACTGGTAAAGTTACAATGATGGCCTCTGAAGAGGGTGGAGTTGAAATTGAAGAAGTTGCTCATAAAACTCCAGAGAAAATTATTAAGGTAGCAATCGATCCTGCAGCTGGATTTACTCCATTTGTTGCAAGAAAGCTTGCATACGGAATTGGTCTTAAGACAAAAGAAGAAGTGAAGGAAGCTTCAATTTTCTTTAAAGGTCTTTATGATCTATACATGAAGTACGACTGCTCAATTGCAGAAATCAACCCATTAGTGAAAACTAAGCAAGGTGATATCTTAGCACTAGATGCAAAGCTGAACTTTGACTCGAATGCTCTTTTTAGACATCCTGAAGTTCAAGAACTAAGAGACCCAACTGAAGAAAGTGATAAAGAACTTGCAGCAAGTGAGTTTGGTGCTGCATATATTGAGCTTGATGGAAATATTGGTTGTCTTGTAAACGGTGCTGGTCTTGCGATGGGTACAATGGACATCATTAAGCTTCACGGTGGTGAGCCGGCTAACTTCCTTGATGTTGGTGGTTCAGCAACTAAAGAAACTGTTCAAAAAGCATTCTCTCTTATTCTTCAAGATGAGAACGTAAAAGCAATTCTAGTTAATATCTTTGGTGGGATCATGAAATGTGACATCATTGCTGAAGGTGTTGTCGCTGCTGCAAAAGAACTAGAGTTAACAGTTCCATTAGTAGTAAGACTAGAAGGAACAAACGTTGCTCTAGGTAAGAAAATATTAAATGAATCAGATCTTGCAATTATCGCTGCTGAAGATCTAGCTGACGCTGCGAAGAAAGCAGTAGAAGCAGCAAAAGGGGAGGCGTAATGGCCATTCTTATTAATCGTGATACAAAACTAATCACTGTTGGTTTTACAGGTAAGCAAGGTACTTTCCACTCACTACAATCAAGAGATTACGGTACTAATTTTGTTGGTGGTGTAACTCCAGGTAAAGGTGGAACAGTTCACGAAGGTTTCCCTGTTTTCAATACAATTAAAGAAGCTATGAATAAGACGGAAGCAAATGCGGCCATGATTATGGTTCCACCTCCGTTCGCAGCTGACTCAATCCTTGAAGCAATTGATGCAGAAATGCCACTTATCATTGCTATTACTGAAGGGATTCCTATCCTTGATATGGTTAAGGTAAAAGCAGCTCTTAAAGGTTCAAAGTCAAGACTAATTGGTCCTAACTGTCCAGGTGTTATCACTCCAGGTGAGTGTAAGATCGGAATTATGCCAGGTCATATCCACATGCCAGGTCGTGTTGGTGTTATCTCTCGTTCAGGAACTCTTACATACGAAGCTGTTTACCAATTAACTCAAAGAGATATTGGTCAATCAACTTGTGTCGGTATTGGTGGTGACCCAGTAAATGGAACTAACTTCATCGACGTATTAGAACTTTTCGAAAAAGATCCTGATACTGATGCCGTTATCATGATTGGTGAAATCGGTGGTTCTGCTGAAACAGATGCAGGTCGTTGGATTCAAAAGAACATGAGTAAGCCTGTTGTATCTTTCATCGCTGGTGCTTCAGCGCCTCCGGGTAAGAGAATGGGTCACGCAGGTGCAATCATTTCTGGTGGAGATGATACTGCAGAAGCTAAGTTTAGAATTCTTGAAGAATGTGGTGTAACAGTTTCACGTTCTCCTGCTGAGCTTGGTGAGACAATGGAGAAGGTTTTAAAGAACCTTTAAGTAAAAAATTAGTGAATTTTCCACTAGATAATTTTAAGGAGATTAAAATGGAAAGAACTTTTAGTATCATTAAGCCAAACGCGCTACTTGATAACAACATCGGTAACATTGTAAAGAGATTCGAAGAAGAAGGTCTAAGAATCGCTGCACTTAAACTTACTCATCTTTCAAAAGAGAAAGCTGAAGGGTTCTATATCGAGCACAAAGATAGACCATTCTTTGGTGAGCTTGTTGCTTTCATGACTTCTGCACCAGTAGTACTTATGTGCCTAGAAGGTGAAAATGCAGTTGAAAGAAATAGAGAAATCATGGGTGCAACTAACCCAGCTGAAGCAGCAGAAAATACGCTAAGAAAGCTATATGCTAAGTCAATCGGTGAAAACGCTGTTCACGGTTCAGACTCTCTTGCTTCTGCAGAAAGAGAACTTGCTTATTTCTTCGAAAAAGATGAAATCGTTTCACGTTTCTAATTATCTTTTAAATTAAAAGCATAATATGAGAAGGTCCTGTTTTAAACAGGGCCTTTTTTATACTTGGTCATAACGTTCTAAACGTGATAAAAATTATTTATGAGAATATTGATATTAATCACTACACTTATTAGTCTTAGTGCTTTTGCAAATAAGATTCCTAGGCAAAAGATTAAAATTCTTAATCATAAGCGCCATATGGAAGTTGAGATTGTGAAGGTTGATTACTTTAATAAAATTCCAAGCGTTGAATTTGATTTTATCGATCCTTATCAGCAACATAAGAAAGTTAAGGTCACTGCGATTTCACTTGAGAATCTATTTGCATACTTTGCACCTAGTGCTATCTCTGTAAAGCTAAAGGCCATTAATCTTTATAAAGTTCATATAAAAAGGAATGTAGAGCGTTCGAAAACTACATACTTAATGTATAAGCAAGATGGTAAATGGTTGAAGAATTCTGAATTGGGACCATTGAGAATTATCAGAAAGGGCCTTGGAGTAATTGCCAAAGATAAAATTACTGAAGAGGGAGCTGATTGGATTTGGATGATTAATGAAATCGAATTCATCTATGAGTAAGCTTTCTAATAAGCACTTATTTTACAGTTTTCTAATAATCCTTGTACTTATGCTCTCTGCTGGTTTTGGAGCAGGGTTTCGAATTTTTGACAAGGAGGAGCACAGACTCTTTAACTCAAGAGTCGTCGCAAGGCTATATTTTCACGTCGCCTACGCCATACATGATACTCATAAAAAACTGATTAAGTTCAAAGATAAACCTACTGTTGATAATCTAGAGGATGCCTATTTAAGAATAGATGCTAGTTTTGGACAAATTAGTGCTCTTAAGAATGAGGCCTTCATTTTAGATGAAATTGAAACAAAGTCATTTCAAGACTATTTAAAAGTCGTAAATTCTATACTTACATCTGCTCGCAATATAATTGAAGAGGTTCTCATCAAGGCCGAGAGTATTGAAGGTTATAAATTTCAAGAAAGTGATTTTAAAAAGATTGTTAAATCGATTGTAATTCTTGAGCGATTAAGTGATTTAAACTTAGAGCTAGAAAGTGAGTTTTGGCAGCTCTCAGCTTATGTTTATGGAGATATTACTAGTTCTTTCGATTTTAAACGAGCGGTCTATGTTGCATCTTTTTCGGGACTGACTATTTGCCTAATCGGTTTCCTAGTTATACTTGTGCTTAAGATTCGTAGTGATTCAAGACTTGAAGAAAAGAATGTAGAGTTGGTTAATAATTACCGCCTGGCAAATCTTGGAGAGTTTGCGGCCAATGTTGCACATGAAATTAATAACCCTCTGACTGTCCTTTTGTGGAGTGTAAAAAGACTCGAGAAGAATACAGTCAATGAAGAAGAGAAGAAACGATTTAATATGATCAAGAATCAGGCACAGAGGATTGATCAAATCATTAAAGGGATTAAGCTTTTATCAAAGAACTCAAATCATCTTAACAATAGCGCAATTGATGTTGATAAGCTTTTTGAACAGCTTCAAGAGCTTGTTATACATAAATGTAGTGCAAATAATATTGCTTTGAATATCGAAGGTGACTGCGATGGTTGTCAGATTTGGGGAAAGGAAGTTCAAATCCTTCAGGTGCTAACAAATTTTGTTTCCAATTCTGTTGACGCTATTGAAGAGATGGAGAAGGGAAGAATTACTATTCGCTACAAAAATAGTAGTGACAATCAACTCATTATTCACATCATTGATACAGGAAAGGGGATTAAGCTTAAGGATCAAAAGAAGCTCTTTGCCTATATGTATACGACCAAGCCAGAAGCCGGTATGGGGATTGGATTGGCCCTTAGCACGCAAATTATTGAATCGATGAATGGCCATATCAAATATCTCAATGAAGAGAAGAATACGACATTTGAAATCATGCTGCCACTGTACCGTAGTTCTGCTAAACATAAGTAATTGAAATTATAAGAGTTGCTCTCTACAACGAACTGTCTAAAAATCAAAGATCATATGTAAATCTTACAAGGCTCATTGAGACTGATGCTGCGTCATAGTATATTCAATGGGAGAGAAGTACCCATGGAGGTAGAAATGTTTAACATTGGAGATTACGCAGTTTGCCCTGGCCACGGTGTGGGACAAATTGTGGACATCGAAGATCGCGAGGTGGGAGGACAGAGCCTTTCATTCTACATCATCAAAGTTGTAGCAAATGGAATGACTGTTATGGTTCCTACAAATTCCAAAGACGGAATTAGAGTACTCGTCGACGAAAGTGAGATAAGTGAAGTCTATGAACTTCTTAATGATCACGATGTAACAGTTGATAATTCAACTTGGAATCGTCGCTATAGAGACTATATGGAAAAAGTGAAGACTGGTTCACTTTTAGAGATTGCTGATGTCCTAAGATCATTATTCTTATTAAAGAATAAGAAAAATCTGTCATTTGGTGAAAAGAAAATGCTTGAGCAGTGTAGAGATTTAATTGTGCAAGAAATTTCAATCAAGAACGGGGCAGAGAAAACTGAAATTAAAAATCAAATTGAGAGCTGTTTTAATTAATAGCTATATAGGTTCATGATTCTTTTGAACTTATTCTCTTGTGTTGTGTGTGTGAAATAAGCGTTTGTGGGGCAACTTACAAACGCTTTATTTGTTTTTGTCTTCTTTTAGGCTAGAATACACTTATGAGTGACACAGTCTTTAACTTAAAATCAAAATTTCAACCTTGTGGTGATCAGCCCGAGGCAATAAAAACAATAGTCGATAAAATTGGCTCTGGCGCTAAAGAACAGACACTTTTAGGAGTAACTGGTTCTGGTAAAACTTTTACCATGGCCAATGTTATACAAAAGCTTGGAAAGAAAACTCTTATTCTAGCTCATAATAAAACACTCGCAGCGCAACTCTATGCAGAGTTTCGTGAGTTCTTTCCTGATAATGCTGTCGAGTACTTTGTTTCATACTACGACTACTATCAACCTGAAGCCTATGTGCCAGGCAGTGACACTTATATTGAAAAAGACTCGTCTGTAAATGATGAGATAGATAAGCTTCGCCACTCTGCAACTCGATCTTTATTAGAGAGAGATGATGTTATTATCATTTCATCTGTTAGTTGTATTTATGGGATTGGTTCTCCTGATGAATATGCAAATATGAGAGAGACACTTTTTGTCGGTGATGAGAGAGATCGTGATGAATTTTTAAAATCACTTGTTGCCATACAATACGAAAGAAATGATATCGACTTTGTTCGCGGTTGCTTTCGTGTACGTGGTGATATCGTTGAAGTTTTCCCGGCCCATGAAGATTCAAATGTCGTGCGTATTGAGTTCTTTGATGATGAAATTGAAAGTATAACTGTCGTTGACCCCTTGAGAGGAACTAAGATTCAAGCACTTCAAAAGGTGACTATCTATCCAAAGTCTCACTACGTTGTTGGTGAAGAACGAATGGAACAAGCCTTGGAGACAATTAAAGTTGAACTCCGTGAAACACTACAGGATTTAGAAAAGAAAAATAAATTGGTTGAAAAGCAAAGGCTTGAACAAAGAACTCTTTTAGATATTGAGATGCTAGAGGAGATGGGCTTTTGTTCAGGAATTGAAAATTACTCTCGTCACATGACAGGAAGTGAACCGGGAGATCCTCCACCGACTCTAATTGATTTTTTTAGAAAAGATTTTCTTATGATTATTGATGAGTCACATATTACTGTTCCACAGGTTGGTGGTATGTATAGGGGAGACCGAGCAAGGAAAATGAATCTCGTTGATTATGGCTTTAGGCTTCCTTCTGCTCTTGATAATCGTCCTCTTAATTTTGAAGAATTTAAATCGAAACTAGATGATATTCTTTACGTGTCTGCGACTCCGGGAAATTATGAGTTGGAGAGAACACATGGAGAGTTTGTAGAGCAAATTATTAGGCCAACAGGTCTTCTTGATCCAATCATTGAAGTAAGGGATGCGACTAATCAGGTCGATGATCTTTTGGTTGAAGTTAAGAAGATTATCGATAAAGGTCAAAGAGTTCTGATTACAACATTAACAAAGAAGTTGGCCGAAGAGTTAACAAATTTCTATCATGGTAGTGGAATTAAGGTTAAGTACCTGCATAGTGATATTGATACCATTGAGCGAGTTGAGATTATTCGCGATCTTAGGCTTGGCGAGTTTGATGTTCTTGTGGGGATTAACTTATTAAGGGAAGGACTTGATATTCCGGAAGTTTCACTCGTTGCTATCTTAGATGCTGATAAGGAAGGCTTCTTAAGGTCTGAAAGGTCACTTGTTCAAACAATCGGACGTGCAGCTCGAAATAGCGACGGTAAAGTTCTCATGTATGCTTACCAGACGACGAAATCGATGGAACGTGCAATTGGCGAGACAAAGAGGCGTCGAGCGATTCAAATGGAATATAACGAGGTCAATGGAATTACACCACAAACAATTCTAAAAGAAGTATCTGGTGGAGTTATTGAGACACTTCGTGGAGGTAAGAAGAAGGGGAAAAATAGCGGGCCAAAAGAAGTTACAATGTCTCCTGATGAGATAAAAAAACGCATCGCTGAGCTTAAGCTTGAAATGAAAGAAGCTTCTAAAGATTTACGTTTCGAAGATGCTGCTAAGATTCGAGATGAAATTAAGTTCTTAAACGAATCATTTCTAGTCTTTGGCTAACCTCTGTCGTGATAGGCATGCTCTTTAAGAAACTAAAGAGACCTAGTGCATGGCCATGACGAATTGAAAACTCGTCTGCTTCAATTTGTTTTGTCATCTCACTTAG
Source organism: Bacteriovorax sp. BAL6_X (assembly GCF_000443995.1). NCBI lineage: Bacteria > Pseudomonadati > Bdellovibrionota > Bacteriovoracia > Bacteriovoracales > Bacteriovoracaceae > Bacteriovorax > Bacteriovorax sp. BAL6_X. Next base: position 259,872 of record NZ_AUMC01000006.1, on the reverse strand, counting down.
TTGAGATCTCATCGTGAAATGACGATAGTATAGGTGTCCTAACTCGTGGAAGATCACAGCTTGGGCCATAATATTATCTGCAGAACGAATCATTTTAAGTAATTGAGGATAAATAAGGATAAATGTTTTATCACCATGTGATGGGATAACACTTGAGTAAAATCCTTGGCTGTCTAGAAAAACGAGTTGCCCATAAGATGCTAAGCTTTCACACTCCTCATCATCAAGTTGACCAAGTATATCTTGAAAGAATCTGAAAATATGTGGGTTTGAAACAATCCAATGGTGTGCTGGATCAGAAAAGTCTACTAATGGTAGATTTTGTTCTTCAATATTCTTTGTAAATGTTTTCTTTATTGCGTTTATCATACATTATTCATCGGATCGAAACTATGGTGACATCAGTTTCAGAGTACATTAGACAATTACTAGGTAAGCTTTGCCAGCTGTAATCGGTAAACTATTAAAAAGTTACAATATAAACATGAATAATAAACAATTAACCTGCCTCTTCTCCCTTATATTTAGCTTTTTATTACCTTATGAAGTCTATGCTCAGCAGAGAATGGAGAGGTCTGAAGCATTTATTGTGACGGCCATGCCTAGTTATTATAAAGTTATCTCTCCTGCCAAGATGAGAAATGGAAGAGTTTCGGTTATTGTTCAGAATAAAACTCTTACTCCCATTCGAGGGAAGTTTATTGATGAGAATGACAAAAATTTAGAATTTATTACTGTTAAGTCTGATATGGAAGTAAGTACTGAATTTGACTTTAATACTAAGAAGAAATTTTTCTTCGTTCCACTAGACCCTGCTTTTCAGAAAGTAGTCTTGAATATAGGTAAATCGGCGTATGAGATTCCTTCGCAAAAATAATTCAAAAAAAACTATTATTGTAATTTCTGATGTTCATTTAGGAGCAGGTGAATATGTAGATGGTGTAAGAAATTATCTAGAGGATTTTCACTACGATGAAGAACTAGTGGACTTTCTTGAATACTTTAGTAAAGAGGAATATGCCAATAAAGATGTCGAGTTAATTATCAATGGTGACTTCTTCGATCTATTGGCGGTTCCTTATATTAAAGTCTATGATGATGAGTTTTGGTCAGAAGAGTCGTCTTTAAAGAAACTAAAGATGATACTAGAGGCTCATAAAGAAGTTATGCAAGGTTTAAATGACTTTCTTAAGGCAAAGAATAAGAAGATAACTTTTATTATAGGAAATCACGATGCTGAGCTAGTCTTTAAATCATTACAGGACTTAGTCCTAGAATGTTTTGAAGAGAGTGTTCGATCTCGCTTTGAAATTCGCCATCTTAACGATGATTATCGTCCGGCCGATCGAGTTGTCTTAAAGCATGGACACGAGTACGAGATTGCCCATACTTTTGATGAAGAACATTGTATAATTGAAGATGAGTCAGGTAAGAGATATTTTAATCCTCCATGGGGATCATACTACGTCACAAGAGTTATCAATAAATTTAAGGAAGAGCGTGATCATGTTAATGCAGTAAGACCAATTAATAAGTTTCTTATTAATGGGCTTATTTACGACACATTCTTTACTCTTAGGTTTATGTTGGCAAATGTAATCTACTTCATTATGGTGCGTTCGATTTTTCTCTTTAAAATAAGCGATAATTTTGGTGACTGGCTGAAGCTCTTCTTTAAAGAACTTACACTTTTTCAGGACTATGAATCTCTTACGTTCGACTATCTACAACAGGCCGAGGATACAGACGTTCTAATTGTAGGTCACACTCATGAGCCTATTTGCCGTACATACTCTAACGGTAAAACATTTATTAATACGGGAACATGGACTCGTATGTATAATCTTGATTTTGGGAAAGGAACAGGTACAACTCAGCTAACTTTTGCAAAGATTGAAGTAATGGATAGTAAGAATGATGAAGATATTAAGATTCAGGCAAACCTTCATACTTGGATGGGGCGCAATACTCTTCCTTACGGAACGTTTAACTAGAGATTTAAAACACTTGTAATATGAGGCCTTATTCGCCCACTATAGTTAATATTTAGGCCATTTACGCCAGCGCCCGCATCAATCATATAGACAACACTACTTAGTGATGTCTTTTCTCCAGTGATTAAACCGTCGCTAAACTCCATAATGTGGGAGATAAACTCAAGGATCTCACTGCTAAGGTTAAGACCTGCTTGGGAGATCTGATCTGGCATTCCTGTACCATCATATTTTTCGTGATGAGTATCGATTAGCTTCTTACATGTGTCACTAAGCTCAATTCCACTTTGCTCAATGAACATACGACTGAATTTAACATGCTTATAATATTGTTCTCTTTGGTCTGCTGTTATTTCGGTGTGGTTGCCGTGAATGATATTAGGAGATATTTGAGTCAGGCCAATATTTGCTAAAAAAGAAGCGCATACTAGATCCGCTAAGTCACTAGGCTTGTCTATCATGAGTTTCTTAGCAAAGAAGTAACTTAGTGAGACAATACGATTAGTCAGATTATCTTTATTCAGATGAACACCTGCAAAGTGTCGTGCAAGAGATACAGTATGGCCTATATCAATAGAAAAAAGCATTATCTCTTTTTGCGCCCTTAAAATAATAGGTAGGAAATCATCCTTATCAATTGCCTTTGATACCATACTACGAAGGGGAGGTAGTGCGATATGTTCACTGATTCGCTGTTCTTCAATGATATTCTCATACTCCTTGAGAACTTCAATTTTTTGTTTAGTTTTTTCAATTACTTTAGATTCAATCTTTTCAAGCTCTCCGACAGTTGCCAGATATGTCATTCGTTGAGAAAGCTTGACTGCAATTTTTCCTTTCTTACTTTCTTCAATATAGCGAAGCAGTTCATAACTATCTTTTGTTAAAGGCGTATTGGCCTTTAGAGATAAGTTATAGGTTTTATCTTTTAAATTATAGATATAGAGTGAGAAAGCAAAAGTCTTAATGTCTCTAAGGGAACTTAATTTAATAAAGAAGTATGCTCTCATTTCTTGCCTCCAAAGATACCTCTAAAAAGTCCACTGACTGAATCAGTAATAGAATGACTCTTTTTTGATGTTACTTTTGTTGAGGCCCGATCCTCTCCACTTAGGTAACTACCTTTCATTACTTGGAGGCATAACTCGACTCTCTTCGGGGTCTCACTAGCTCTCGCAACCTCATCTTTTGAAGTTAAAAAAAGTAGAAAGTTATGATACTGCCCATTTTCTATAATAGGGATGTGATAATAGAGAAGCTCACTTTGAAAAGTCGTATCATTCCAACTAGGCTTTCTCTTGGCCTTTAAGACATTCTTTATGTCATCAAATCGATCATCTACGTCTTCATTGCCCAGAATACATTCATTTTGGATATTATATACAACGACAGTTCCTTGGCAGAAGGTGTTTATATATTCATTTGTGAAGTTTTTGATGCTATCCCCATCAATTACAAAATTCATGGCCTCGATAAAAAAGTTCATATCCTTAGGATCGGGAACAAAGATGGACCCAAGCGCATCTTCTATATCTTTTTCATCTTGAAGCCTTTCTGCTTCTGCTTCTGCTAAAGCTTTGGCGCGTTCGGTATCAAGCGCCTTTTGTCTTGCTTCCTCTTCTTTTCTACCTTCCTCTTGTTGCTTTAGTTCTTGAGCAAGGCGAGTGGCATCATCATTATTGTTTTTATTAGCAAGGGCATCGCCCTCTGTGAACTTGATCTCTAACTCTTCTTTTGTACCACCATCATACTCCGGTTGCTTGTCGAGGTTACTATAATCGATAGTCTGCTCTCCAAGACCACCTTTTTTCTCATATTCAATTGTCGGGCCTTTAGCATTTAATTCTTCCTCTTGCTCTTTTTCATCTTCTCTAGCTAGGTCAAGGTTGTGAACATTTTCATATCTTTTATTCTTCTCTTTCGAGTATGCATCAAGAGAAGCGAAAAGATCGTCCTCGTCACTACTCTTTTTGTCATTTTCTTGTGCTGTCCCTTTGTTAGTGTTACCCATTTCGGAACCATTCTTATGTTTTCTTTCTAAGCCTTTTTCATTATCAATAAGCTCATCATTTAGCGAATCATTAGAATTTAGTTTCTCTGATGGCCTAGTGGTACCTCGATTGGACTGTAGTTCATTCAAAGCCTTAAGTAGATCGTCGTCAAGGTCATCATTATTAATATCATCTGGTGTCGGATCAATCTTGCCTTTTAGGCTTGGGGTACTCTTCTTTTCATTAAAATTAGATTTTTTTACATTATCAAGGCTTGCAAAGAGATCTTCATCAGGTTCCCTTTCATCATCTACATCATCTAGTGTAGGGGAGATGACTCCTTGAAGTTGGTCATCAAGATCTTCTGATTTATTTGCAGACTTCTTTACTTTATCGAGGCCAGCAAATAGATCCTCATCAGCATCTTTTTCGTCTTCAACATCATCTAATGTCGGAGACATATTTCCTTGAAGGGAGCCCCCTAGATTATCTGCTTTATTTGCTGACTTCTTTAAACTATCGAGGTTTTTAAAAAGGTCTTCTTCTGTTGCATCATCTTCAACATCATCCATTGTTGGAGTGAGGCTTCCTTTTAGTTGTCCAGTAGGTTCATCAGATTTTTGTGAACTCTTTTTTACATCATCAAGACTTTTTAGGAGATCATCTCCAAAGTCGTCCTTATTTTTTTCAGGATGATCTAAAGTAGGAGATGTTTGACCCTTTAAGTTACCACCAAGGTCCTTATTCGATTTACTAGACTGTTGCTCAAGACTTTTAAAGAGGTCCTCTTCAAAGTTAATCTCAGGAGATGCACTTTGCTGATCACTCTTATTAACTGATCCTTTTAGGTTACCTCGTTCCTGGTTATTTTGTTTTTGATGAGCATTTAACTCTTTTAATGACATTCCTCGCTGTTCAATCTCATCTTCATCACTATAGTCTGTATAAGTACTGTCATCAAAGACATCTTTATTGTCTTTTTGAGGTGTGGCCTTAGCAACCTTGCCTTGCAGGTGCCCACCGTTGTTCTTTCGTTCGGCCTCTTTCTTATCTTCATAATTACTTTCAGGTGCAAGCGATTTTTCCTCACCACTTTTTAGCTCCATCTCTGCGGATTCTTCTGCTTTCTTTAGAGATCTTAGAATAAGATTAACTTTATATTCTAATGTTTTAGCCGGAACAGGTTCTTGAATATATTCAGTAAGACCTATCTTTCTAAACTTCTCTAGCGTTTTAGGTGGAATGGACTTCGAATTAATTAAAAGTACCTTAACATTACTCTTGAGAATGAACTTTCTTAGGGGCTGAATACATTGGGCAGTCTTCTTAGGACTACAAGCAATTGTGAGTGACTGGCCAATAGTAGGGATTAGTTGATTATATTCCTCAGGACTATCAACTTCATAGATTTCGATACCTTCTGCTTGCGCAGATGCTTCAATCGTGCTCTTGAGCTTCTTTACTGTTTCAGTAAGAGGCTCAAGAAATATGAGTGGTTTCCCTTCTTCCATATAGGATATTATCGGTGTTTTGTTTATTTTATTTATAAACTTATCATTATAGAGGCCAAAAATATTAAGGATATTGGAGGATTTTCTTAATTTTAGAATATGTAAAAAAATATATAAAATAATTTAATATTTTCCTAAAGCTTTAATTTTTACCTCCGAGAAGATTCATGTTAGGTCAGAAGACTTAATTAAAAAGTTAATAAAATTCACAAGAGCAGTATGCTCATTGTTCCAATGGTCGGGACAACCCTGAGTACGGGGGGGAAATAGATCACGGAGGTATCACAATGGGTATGCGTATTAACACAAATGTAACGTCTTTAGCTGCACAAAGATCATTAGGTCAATCAAATTCAGCTCAATCAAAGTCATTAGAAAAACTATCATCTGGTACAAGAATTGTACGTTCAGCTGACGATGCTGCAGGTCTAGCAATTTCTGAAAAATTAAAAGGGCAAATTAGATCTACTAATCAAGCAGAAAGAAACGCGAGTGACGGTATTTCAATGATTCAAATCGCAGAAGGTGGTTTGAATGAAGTATCAAACATCTTAGTAAGACTAAGAGAACTATCTGTACAAGCTGCATCGGACACAGTAGGTGACACTGAGAGACAGTTTACAGATCTTGAATATCAAAACCTTAAGCAAGAGATCCAAAGAATTTCAGAAGTTACTGAATTTAATGGAAAGAAACTTCTAACTGGTTCTGGTGATAAGTTTGATATCCAAATCGGTATTAATAATGATGACTTTCAAGATAGAATTCAATTTGATACGAATGTTTTAAATTCTTCTCTTGAAAACTTAGGTGTTGCTGATCTTCAAGTTGGATCAAAAGAAGGTGCTCAATCTGCACTTGCAAACCTAGACTCTGCAATCGAAAGTATCGCAGGGCAAAGAGCTGAGCTAGGTGCTAAGCAAAATAGATTAAATTCTACAATTAACAACCTACAAATCAGTTCAGAAAACTTAAGTGCTGCTAACTCTCGTATCAGAGACACTGATTATGCAGCTGAGACAGCGAAGAAAGCTAAGAATGATATTCTTGTTAACGCTGGTTCTTCAGTACTTGCTCAGTCTAACTCTCAAGGTGCTGCAGCTTTAAAACTAATTGGTTAATTAAAACCACAATAATTACTGCAAAAGGATGGCCCCGCGAATGCGGGGCTTTTTTATGTGCCATGCACCTTTGGTTTCGCACATGCGAAACCAAAGGTGCATGGCACCTAGTGCGTAAATTCCGATTGAGACTCAGTATTAATCAATAACTCAACTCCAAGCCCATCCAATGCATCAAGAACTTCGTCAAACTGATCTTTTACGATTGTGATCGTTTCACTATTAAAATTTTCATTTAAATGGTTTTGTAAGAGAGCAAGGTAATTTGCTGCCTCAACGCTTCCAAGGGAAATTGAATCATTGATAAGATGATTAAACTTCATATTAATGATTGATTGAAAATTCTCCCAGTCTTCAGGATTAACTTTTAAGTATTCAAGTTGATGACTGAGGTGCTTCATTCGTCCTTGTAAATTTCTTGCTTGAAATTTCTTTAGTTCTAATTCATTCATCTAGACCCTCCTAGTGCTCTAGTAGGTTCATCATAAATGATTTTGTAATTGAGTTGTTACAGCTTTGTTAGATGTATGAAAACTTTGGATTAGTCGATTGCTTGAACTTGGATACCGTTCTCTTTTAGCTTCTTTGTAAACTCACCGTCACCTTCGATGAGATTACCTGCAAAGTTACCATCGTAAACAAGACCAGCTCCGCACATTGGTGACTTTGATTTTAACAGGGCCTTGGTACATGAGTTTTCCAATGCAATCTCTAAAGACTTCTTGGCACCTAGTTCATAGTTGACACTGACATCTTCTCCGTCAATTGTAATGAGCTTTCCATCAACGTTTTCTGCTGGTGGGCGAGGAGTGGGAAGCCCTCCAAGTTCTTCTGGGCATACCGCGATGGCCTTGCCTTGGGCAACGAGGTCACTTATAAGCTGTTGTTTTTTATGCTCTCCGTCATATCGACACTTTTTTCCGGCCAAGCATGCACTTACGATCATCATATTTAACAAGAATACGTTAAAATCGTCGAATTCGCCACTATGTGTCGAGAATTCTTGAATAAATTACAATATCATTATTGAAAATCCTACATATGGTAAAAAAACCAGACTAAATGAAGTTTTTGGAGACGAACTTTGCTTAAGGCAATATTACTTGTAACTATCTCTCTGCTTGTTCTATGTTCATGTGGAACTCCTGGTGGAGAAGATGGTCTAAAAAAGAATGTGACGAGACAGACCTCGAAATTAGAGACCTCAACGAAGGTTAAGTTCGACTGTTTCGAAGAGGGACAGTGTACTGACTCATTCATTCTTTTTATAAATAGTGCAGGTGAGTTTCCAACCTACTGTACTGGTTACATGGCAGATGAACAGCATATGGTTGTTCCTTCACATTGTGTGGCCGAAGCAAAATGTAGCTCAATTGCAGCAAAGACTACAAATGGCCGAGTTTATCAGTGTGGTGAAATTCTCGCTGGTCATTCTCAATTCAATGAAGAAAAAACTTATAATGGAAACTTCACTACGATCAAATTTAAAGAAGTGATTCCTGGTAATTATGCAGAAGTTTCTGACAATAAGATGAGTGACTTTAGCTACTATCAATTATGGTTCATTAAGAAGAAGCTCGATAATACAGGCTATGAACTTAACCGTATGAGATATAACTGTCGAAAAACAAATAATAATGTTCTCTTTCCAAGTAATAATGATGACTCTTCGGCCGTTGCTATGAAGAATTGTAATATTCGTGATGATTCAATGGGTGCTGGAGTTGTTGACACGAGAACAGGAAATGTTCTAGGCCTTGTTCATGGATCGATTAATGAAGATAAAACCTTCAGACGATTTATGCACGGAAGAAAAGGCTCGACTCTTACTCTGGCAACCCCGATTAAATGTATCTTAAAATCATTTAATCTCGATGTGGAAGGAAGTGACGAAGCTAGGTACTGTAATGAACCAGTTTATCGTCCTGGTACTGGAGAGCACTCTAAGCAATTAGCAGATTTATTTAAGTTTAATAATCGTCAAATTGATCATGTTTTTTCTAGACTAGCTGGAATTGGTGAAAACTTTATTAGTTACCGTGAATTCTTTGCTTTAAGTTATGAAAGCATTCCTTATCAATACCCAAGGGTTAGGATCTGTGAATTCCAACCTTACTTGAATCGTAGTTATGAGATTTATGGACGTGATTTTATCACGACGTGTATTGATACCTCTCTCGATATTGTGTTTAGAGAAAGTCATTTAGAAAAGTCATTCTCAATTTACGATGTCTTTGGTGGTATTGCTCTGAAAGTATTATACAAATAAAAAAAGGCCTTCGTATTGAAGACCTTTTGTTATCTATTTAAAAAAGTGCATCAAACCACATTTTTCCTTCACGAGTATTGCAATCAGATTCCCATAGGTGCTTCACTTCAAGGTAGGCCTTGATACCTTCTTCACCCATTTCACGTCCAATACCAGATTGTTTAAAGCCACCAAATGGCATACCTGGGTTAAGTAGGTGATACTCATTTATCCATACAGTACCTGCTTCAATCTCTTTTGCTAGTTTTAGCGCACGATCTTCATTCTTTGACCATACAGCACCAGCAAGTCCGTAAATTGAGTTATTTGCTAATGAGATTGCTTCCTCTTGCGTTGAAAATTTTGTAATTCCAACAACCGGACCGAAGATTTCTTCATGCCAAATAGTATTATCCGGAGTGATTTCAAAAGCTGTTGGTTGGATATAATAACCCTTGGCAAAGTCACCATCTGTGATACGCTCACCACCATAAATAAGATTTGCACCTTCTTCTTTAGTCTTATTGATATAATTCATAATTGTATTAAATTGCTTTTCTGAGACTACTGGTCCGAAACCTGTTGTCTTCTCAGGCGTTGGGCCAATAGCAACTTGAGCAATTCTTTCTTTGAACTTTGTCATGAACTCATCATAGATGCCATCTTGAACAAGTAGGCGAGTCCCTGAGTCACAAGCTTGACCTGAATGATAGAGGAATGCGTATAAAGCACCATCAACGGCAATATCGAGGTCAGCATCGTCTAAAACGATATTAGCAGATTTTCCACCAAGCTCCATTGTCGTATTCTTTATCTCTTGTGCACTTTGCTTTAGGATTTCTCGCCCAACGGCCGTCGATCCAGTAAATGCAACTTTGGTGATATCTTTGTGACTTACTAGAAATTGCCCTTCTTTAGCTCCACCTGTTACGATATTAACAACACCCTTAGGTACACCAGCATCAATAAGAACTTGTGCAAGCATCATTGCTGTTACAGGAGTTTCAATCGCTGACTTTAGAACTGTTGTACAACCAGTTGCTAGGATTGGCCCAATTTTCCAACCGGCCATGACTAGAGGGAAGTTCCAAGGAATAATTTGAGCACAAACACCAACTGGTTCGTAACGACGAGTGTTCTTGGAAAAGCCCGCTCTTGTGGCCTTTTCATCAAGTTGTTCAAACTTGAAGTTTGTTGCCACTTTACTCATAACTTTAAAGAAGCTAGCTGTGTTATGAAGATCAGCGGCGGCTTTTCTAAAAGTAGAGCCACTATCCTTGATCTCTTGTGCGATAAAGTCACGCTTTCTTTCTTTTAAAAGCTCTGAGACTTTTAATAGAATTTCTCCACGCTTAGCAGGTGTCATTTCGCGCCATTCTTTATTGTAGAATGCTGTCTTCGCGGATTGTACTGCCTCTTCAAGGTCTTGCGTTGATGGAATGTGAACCTTGGCCACTAATTCACCATTCGATGGGTCAATTGAATCGACCATTTTGCCTTCCGAAGAAGGGCGGATTTCTCCATTTATGTATAATTTGATTTCATCCATATCTTTCTCCTATTTACAATTCTCTACACTTAAAGAAACACCTTGCCCAACACCGACACACATTGACGCAAGACCTTGTTTAAGGTTTACATTGTCTTTCATAATATGAGTAAGGGTTGTTACAATTCTTGCCCCTGAACATCCTAGAGGGTGTCCAAGTGAGATTGCTCCACCACGTAGATTAATTTTTGATTCATCTAGACCTAGTTCTCGAATACATCCAAGTGATTGAGATGCAAAGGCTTCATTTAGTTCGACAACATCAAAGTCAGAAACTTTCTTTCCAAACTTATCCATTAGTCTCTTTGTTGACTCTACTGGACCAAGGCCCATAATACTTGGGTGGATGCCTCGAACTCCTGCACCAGTTAATTTTACTAGAGGAGTTAGGTTGTGACGCTTTAAAAAATCTTCACTGACTAGGGCAACACAAGCTGCCCCGTCGTTCATCATTGAAGAGTTTCCGGCCGTTACTGATCCATCTTTTTTAAAAACTGCTCGAAGTCCAGCTAAGGCCTCTAGAGTTGTTGAAGGACGAGGTCCTTCATCTTTTTCAACCGTAAGCGTTTGTTTTCTTAGTTTAATTTCCACAGGAAGAATTTCGTCGTTAAATTCTCCATTCTCCCATGCTTGACATGCTTTTTGGTGAGAAGCTAGTGCGAATCGATCCTGGTCTTCTCGAGAGATTCCAAGTTTTGTTACAACTTCTTCTGCAGTTTGCCCCATTCCTAATAGAGGAAATATTTCTTCCATTTTCTTATTTGGAAATCGCCATCCAAAAGTAGTATCAAACATTTGTGAGTCTCTCCCAAATGGAGTTGATCCTTTTGAGATTACAAGAGGTGCTCTTGTCATGCTTTCTGCACCACCAATGAGAAGGCAATCTGCCATTCCTAAGTTAATTCGTGACCAACCATCAATAATTGCATCAAGTGAAGAAGCACAAAGACGGTTAAGAGTTACTCCTGGAACTTCGTACGGAAGACCTCCAAGAAGTGCTGCCATTCTTGCTAGGTTGCGATTATCTTCTCCGGCCTGGTTAGCACAACCAACGATAACATCGTCGATTTCTTTCATATCAAAATCAAAGTTTTGAGAGAAGTCACGAAATAGGTTCGCCAACATATCATCGACACGTAGGTGAGCTAGACTTCCACCAAGTTTTCCAATTGGAGTTCGTTTTGCATACACAATGTATGCGTCTCTATTATTTAAACTCATAGATTCATCCTTAATAGACGTGATGGACGATAGCGTGCATCACCTGTGATTTCTCTTAGTTCTTCAAGAAGAATTAAGATCTTTTCAACGCCAATTTTTTCCGACCACTCAAATGGGCCAAGAGGGTAATTAACTCCAAATTTCATCGCCTTATCAATATCAGCATTTGAGGCAAGTGCCTCTTCTTTAGCAAAGTATGCTTCATTAATAATTTGAGAAATAACTCTTGGATAAGTGAAACCAATGCCAATGTGGTTAACGATCTCTAAGTCAAATCCAAGTTTTTTAAAAACATCAAATGTTGCTTCTTCAATCACGTCATCTTTCATATAGAATTCGAAACAGCTCTTTGGTGAATAAAAAGCTGCCGCTACTGCACCGAGAACATTTTCATATTGTGAGATAAGGTATTCACCCCAGTTAACTGTTAGGTCAGAAACGATTGGGCCACCGAAAACAATATCAAGATGCTCGTAGAGGTCCATCTTTGAATTGCGATCAAAGCATGTTAGGTCAATAATAAAGTCAGTTTCATCGAAGTCAACTCCATCGAGCGTGTTAATACTATACGGATCAACGACAATTGAAATGAATTCACTTCCTAGGACGTTCTTATAAAGAGGGTGGTTATCACTTACTAAGATTGTTTTATTCATAACGGTAGAACCCCTCTTTTACCTTACGTCCAATACGGCCACTATCAACCATTTCTCTTTGGATTTTATGTGGCCTGAAGCGAGGCTCGTTATAGTATGAGGCCCAAACTGACTGTGTGACATCATAGTTAACATCAATTCCGATAAGGTCCATTAATTCAAATGGCCCCATTCTAAATCCACCTACATTCTTCATGACGCGGTCAATTTCAGCTACTTGTTCTTGGTCATAATTTTCGAGACGGTGAAAGCTTTCTCCGTAAAAGTTTCTGGCAACACGATTAACGATAAACCCTGGAGAGTCCTTACATAAAGCAGGCTTTTTACCATAGCGCTCGAACCAATCATAAAGGGCATGTGCATAATCTTTTGAACTCCAAGGTGTTTCGATGATCTCCACAAGTTTCATAATTGTTGCTGGATTGAAGAAGTGTAGTCCTAAAAATTTTTCTCGACGAGACTTTGATAGATCCTTTGCCATCTTTGTGATTGGGATTGATGATGTATTTGAAGAGAAGATCGTTTCTTCTTTCATAATCTCATCAAGTTTTGCAAAGACTTGTTTTTTGATATCAAGGTTTTCGACAATTGCTTCAATCACAAGGTCGTGATCGATCAGATGATCTTTCATTTCAACGATGCTTAAATTGGTTTTAAACGCAGCAACTTCTGCTTCGTCAAACTTTCCCTTACTTTGTAACTTGTCCCAAGAAGAGTGGATGAGATCACCACTTGCTTGGGCCATTTCTAGGTGTTGGTCAATTAACTCAACCTTAACACCATGTTGGCAAAACCACTGGGCGATTCCTCGCCCCATTGTTCCTGCACCAATAATTAGTACACTTTTTATATTCATTAAATTATTGCCTTTGTGGTTGTGCGTCTTCGTCGTAAACAGGTAAAACTAGGCCAGCTTGCTGACAAAGCTCTTCTACTTCTTTTACAAAAACATCACGAACAACAGCATTTGTTCTCTTTTTAAGACCTAGTTTTACGTATAGGTCATTTGAGCGGCCTTTAGTTGATCCAAATACATTCATTACACGTGGCCACCAGATATTTAATCTTTCTTGTAGGAATTCTTTATTTTCACCTTCTGCAAGAATCTTGATCCACTTATCTCCATGAGCAAGGTGCATGATCTCTTCTTTATAGATTCCTTCAATACCTTTTTTCCAAGGAAGGTAGCTAGAATCAAGAGTGTCTTCTAGTTGGTGACCAGCGGCCCTGTCCATTAGGAAGTTAAATAGAATGAAGTCTTCCCAGAAGTTAATACCGTAGTAGAAGATGTTTACACGGAAGTCATCTTTTAATCTTTGGAACCCAATCTGTGCTTCATCTTCTGGCATCTTAAAGCCAAGTTCTGATTTTTCGATATGTGAATCAACATCTTCACCAAGGCCTTTTAGAAGTCTGTAGCAAACAGAAGCATGTCTCATTTCGTCTTTAACGATTTGAGCTACAACAACTTTCTCTTGCATCGTTGGTGCCTTTTCAATCCATGGAGCATAACCAAGTGCACCTGAGTATTCTGAATCGTGTTGCATCCATAGAAGGTTTCTTAGGGCCTTCTTATATAGAGGAGGTAACTCATCTCCCTTATCAAATTTCTTTCCATTTTGAATGTCTTCAAATAATTGTAATTCTTCTTGAGTGTATTCTCTTGCTGCCATAGGGCCTCCTTCTTATTTTCCTAAAAACTTTGCTTGTCTCTTTTCAAAGAATGCCGATAGGCCTTCTTTGTAATCCTCACTATTTCCTAAGAACCTCTGGTATGCAGTTTCGCGATCCATTGACTCTTTAGAAGTGCTATCAATTGCAACACTGATATTTTCTTTGATTGCTTTTACTGAAAGTGGTGCCATTGCATTAATTTGGCCGGCCCAAGCTTTCGCGTCAGCAAATGCTTCTTCACTTACCTTATTAATAAGTCCTGCTGCTTCAAGGTCTTCACTCGTTAGGGGAGCATTAAAGAGAAAGTACTCCATTGCCTTTTTTGGCCCAAGTGCTTGGGTGAACATATGAGTTGATCCTGCATCTGGGCACAGTCCTAATTTTGAAAAACCAGAAACAAACTTTATCCCTGGTTTCGCCACGACTAAGTCACATGCAAGAGCTACTGAGACGCCGGCCCCTGCAACAACACCCTCTACTGCTGCAATAACAAGCTTTTTTGAGTTTTTTATTGCATTAACAAGTGGGTTCCACTCTGTTTCAAGTGTGACTCCTAGGTCAACTGGCTTTTCTCCTGCTTGTACCGTACGGTCGTTCAAGTCCTGACCTGTACAAAACCCTTTACCTTTGGAGGCCAGGATGATGCAGCCAACTTCGTTGTCTTTATTTAAAGCACGGAGCGCAGAAATAATTTCTAGCTTTGCTTCCTTTGATAGAGCACCGTAAACTTCTTCACGATCAATTGTGATTACACCTGTGAAGGCTTCTTTTTCAATGATGATATTATTATATTCTGACATCACTATATACCTTTGTATTCTGGATCACGTTTTTCTAAGAAAGCACGCATCCCTTCTTTTTGGTCGCTACTTGCAAACGTGAGATAGAAATTTCTTCTTTCGAAATCAACACCATCACTTAAACTCATTTCAAAGGCCTTGTTTACAGACTCTTTAATTAGCTTAATGGCAACAGGTGCTTTATTTGCGATATTTTTTGCTACCTCAAAAGTTTCTTGAAGTAGAGTAGTGCTTGGGACAACCTTTGCTACAAGGCCCCAATCCATTGCTTCTTTCGCTCCAAACATTTCACCTGTCATAGCAAGCATCATGGCCTTCGATTTTCCAAGAGCACGAGTTAGCCTCTGGGTTCCACCTGCACCTGGAGTTGTTCCAATTTTAATTTCTGGCTGACCAAACTTGGCGCTATCTCCTGCAATGATAAAATCACAATGCATTGCTAGCTCACAACCACCACCAAGTGCAAAACCATTTACGGCTGCAATGATTGGTTTTGTAATTTGAGCAAGTTGTTGCCAAGAGCGGAAACGGTTGTCGTTGATTTGATCAATTGGAGTTGCTTCAACCATTTGTGCAATATCTGCACCAGCGGCAAATGCGCGATCATCTCCAGTTAGAATGATGACACGAACTTGTGGGTTATCATCAAGTTCAAATAATTTATCAACAAGCTCTCTCATTAAGTCTGTTGAAAGAGCATTTAAAACCTTAGGGCGATTAAGCTTTACTAGGGCGATATGCTCGTGTCCGTTATATGGAAATTCACAAAGGATATTACTCATTAAAACTTTCCTTATTAAAGAGTGATAACTTCTTCTTTAGCGAAGTGAACAGAAACGATCTCTTTAGCAAAGTTAAACAGATCTTTTCCACATGCCATATTTTCTTCAGAGCTCATACCTGTTTTAAAGTCATCTTTATTTTCAAAAACCATCTCTGCTATAACATGTAGGTCGCTAGCTCCACGTGGAGTTCCCGTGATGCGGTTTAAGCGTAGCTCTTTCATACTTGGAACTTTCTTAACAAGTGGAGTGTGGACTTCTGCATAGTGTTTTTCCCATGCATCGATATCATTTGGTATTTTATAAATGGCGATTAACTTGTACATAAGTATCCTTTCTTTGAAGTTGCGTCGTATTGTTTAAATTTTAGTTAATTAAACCAATATTGTAGGGATATGAAGGGTCTTTTGAATAGGCTTATCGAGTCATTTCTTGACGTATTTTCAGTGGTTTAGATAAAGTAAAACCATATATTAGTTTAATCTAATGAAAAATATCAGTTTCCAATGACGCTATGTGAAATACTTTCAATAATAAACATTGCCTTTAGATTTTCGTCTATATTGCCGCATCTAAAAAAATACTGATCCCGGAGTGGAAAATGAAAATATTAATCAAAGTAATTCTTGTAGCATTGGCAATTCAGGCGTCATTTGCTTTAGAAGTTTCACCAAGAGATGTGCGTGCGCACGTAATTGAATCTTTTCGCCCTTTTCATGAGGCCCATATTGTTATCAATACAGAGCGAGAAGATATTATCATTTCTAAAGAAGTTATTTGTGAAAACTTCTTCTTTGAGTGTTCTGATAAGTCAGAATATGAAGTCCTTGAAGGATTTGTTGAAGTGATTAATTCAATTCGCGATCGTGCTTATAAGGCCTGGTCAGATATGACAATTGATAAAAGATGCTTTGCTTCGAGATCTTATCGAAAACAAAGCATCTTCAGTTGTATTAAGTAATTAGCTTAGTCCAGGTATCCTCTGGCCATTTGATCTCTTTCAATGGCATCAAAGAGGGCCTGGAAATTACCTTCCCCAAATCCATTGTGATTCTTTCTTTGAATAAATTCAAAAAATAGCGGACCAACATATGTATCAGTGAAGTTTTGGATTAAGTATCCTTCTTCATCTCCATCAACAAGTAGTTGACGGTCCTCAAGCTCTTCAAGACTTTCTGTAACATTAATTCCACGTCCAGAAATTCCCTCATAATATGAGTGAGGAATATCGAGAAACTTAATATCTCTTTCTCTTAAATCTTTAACCGTTGTTAGAATATCTCCACAAGTTAGAGCAATATGCTGAACACCTGCACCATTGTGACGATCAAGAAATTCTTGAATTTGATCCTTTCCACCGGCTTCTTTTGGTTCGTTGATTGGTATAATAACTTCACCCTTTGGAAGTTGGACAACTTCTGAGTTCAGGCCTGTTTTTGAACCTTTAATATCGAAGTAACGAGTTACTTTGAACCCGTAAACACGGTCATAGAATTCAACCCATTTTTTCATTTCACCTTTAGGAACATTATTTGTTAGGTGATCAATTCTGGCAACTCGAGAACCTAGTGGACGTGCCTTTGGATCTTCTTCAAGTTTTGTGTACTCTGGACGGAAGAATGAGCGAGGTCTTTCAATAAACTCATTGGCAACATCCCCAAAGCCTTTAATACGAGCAGACTTGTAAATACCGTGCTCATTTTCTGTGATAATAACTTCTTGAAGCGACTCTGCACCACGCTCCATTGCAGTCTTATATGCGTATTCACAATCTTCAACAAGAAATGAAATTGTCGAAACACCCTCACCATGGTTTTTGAAATAAGTTTCTGCATGGCCACCTTTTTGTGCTGTTAGAAGAAATCTAACTTGACCTTGAGTGAAAAGCTCCTTGCTTTCACTTTGCTTTTCATATGTTTTAGAAAAACCAAATGTGTAGAATAATTCTTTCGTGGCCGTCTCTAATGAGTCACATGTGAATTCAAGGTGATCAATGGCCAGAACTCCAAGTGGGTTCTCTGGAGAAATTTTTGAGTTCATAAAAACTTCCTTCTTTAAATTTTGCTGTTTGAATAGAGTATGGAAGATACTAACGATTTTTCCCAAATGGAGCAAGTTGCATTATGATATGTGCATGAAGCATCGTTTATGGTTTTTCTTTTTTGCACTAAGTCTAGTGACTCATGCCGTTATCTTCTTTTCAAATATTCGAAAGGGTGAGCAGCAAATGAGACGCGAGCGAATTGGTATTGATATTCAAATTAAGGCACACGCTATTAGTAAGAAGGATGAAGAAGAGATAAAAGAAAAGAAGCTTGAACAAAAGTCCCGCAAAAGTGTTCAGGCCAAAAAGAAGTCTGTTAAATCTGAGCAGCAACAGGTTGTGACAAATAATACCTTTGATAATCAAATCGTACACTTTGAAGCGCCGATTTATCCGCGTTCTGCCAGAAGGTCTGCCATAGGGGGCTCTGTTACAATCTCTCTTGTAGTAGGTGTTGACGGTAAGGTTATCGACGCCAAGATCCTAAAGTCAGCTGATTATACAGCATTTAATGAAGCTGTTCTAAGTGTGGCCAGGCTGTGGAAATTCAGGCCACAGAAGATAGAAAGCACGTATACTAAAAAAATAGTGTTTACAATTGAGTAATGACGCTTTGGTTCGTCAAAAAACATGATATTAATTCTATACTTGCTCCTCAATTAAATTTAGAGGAATTATGAGTCAATATAGAATTCTCAATGGGAATGAGTTAATCATTCAAGGTGCTCTTGAAGCTGGTTTTAATCTTTACACTGGTTATCCAGGTTCACCGTTAGCAGATTATTTTAATATCTTATATAAGAAGAAAAAAGAATTTCACGATAAAGGTATCCGTGTTGTTATTGCTAACTCTGAGGCCAATGCTGCTGCAATGGCAAGTGGAGTAAAACAAGCGGGACGTGATTGTATTGTGGCGATGAAGTCTATGGGACTGCATGTAGCAAGTGATGCTTTATCTGTTGGTAATTTTGCCAATCCTGCACGACCACAATTCATCGATGGAAAGGAAGTTTACCCAGCAACTGTTATTTGTGTTGGTGATGATCCTTGGTCAATGTCTACTTCGACGGCAGCAGACTCAAGGTACCTTTTTAAACATCTTCATATGTCTTTTTTGGAACCATCAAATCCAAAAGAGCTAAAAGATTGGATTGCAAAAGCAAAAGAGATTTCATCGAAAACAAGTCTCTATCAAGGTTTACTTCTAACGACGTTCTTAGCTGAAGGTGGTGGCCGCGTTGAGTGCTTTGATGAAGCTCCAGTTGAAGCAGGCTTGATTGATATTGATCCTTCAACTTTTGATTTGCAGAAGAATGTTATGGTTCCACCAAATTCACTCTTGGCCGATGTTAGCATGATCAAGGAACGTTTCCCTAAGTTACAAAGCGTACTAAAAGAGATGGCCCTTGATCAAGTTTTTGGAAAATCTAGTGCAGATATTGGCTTTATCTCTAGTGGAGTTATTTTTGAAACACTTAAGCAGTGCTTAGAAGAAGGTGAGTATCTTGATCACTTCTCTCTTTATAAAGTAGCTTCTTCATTCCCACTAGTTGATGACTTTTTAGTTCCATACTTAAAAGGCCTAAAGAAACTTGTTGTGGTTGAAGAAAAGAGAGGCTTTCTTGAAGGAGAAATTCGCTCTCTTTGCCAAAAGCATGGCCTGACTCTTGATATTGTCGGTAAAGACTTTAAAGATACAGAAGGATTCCCTGCATTTGGTGGGCTTAGTTATGAAATCATCAGTGAAAAGCTTGAAGCACTGAAAGACTATCTTGAAATTGGCCAATGTAAATCTTTGGCATTCGAAGAAAGAAATTTCGGAGAGATACTTCCAAAAAGACTTCCGACTTTTTGTCCAGGGTGTCCGCACCGTGAAACACTTTCTCTTTTAAAAGATCTTCGTCGTTGGCTAAAGGCCCAAGATATTGACCTCATCACTCACGGTGATGTTGGTTGTTACTCTCTTTCATTTCTACCTCCGTTTGGAGAGATGCATAACTTATCTGCAATGGGACAAGGTGGTGCGCTAGGTGCTGGGATGGATCTTTTTACAAAGAACCCTTCAGTTGTTCTTATGGGAGATTCAACTTTCTTCCACTCTGGTTTAACTGATATTTCAAACTCAGTACAAGCTGATCACGATATTACTTATATTTTATTAGATAATGATAATACTGCCATGACTGGTCACCAGATGACTCCTGCTTCGCAAGTTAACGTTGAGGGAAGTAAGAGACCAAAGCAGGATATGTTAAATATCGTGCAAAACCTTGGTGTTAAAGTAGCTAAAGAGGTTAACCCTTCTGATCGCTATTTTTATCAAAACCTTATGCGCGAATTTGTCGTGCAAAAAGGTGTTAAGGTTATTATTTCAAATAAGGAGTGCTCACTTACATACCAAGCAAAAGTGAGAGCTAAAGAGAGAACTCAGATCAAGCAGAAAGGAACTCTAGGTGAGAAAACTTTCTATCAAATTAATACTTCTGCTTGTGAAGACTGCCGTGTTTGTATTGAAGAAACTGGCTGTCCTGGTTTAACTCAGGTGATGGATGCTTATGGAACTAAAATGGCCATCGATCCTACAATTTGTGTAGCCGATAGTTATTGTACAAAAATGAAGGCCTGCCCTAGTTTTGAAAAAGTCGTTGTTAAGGGATATCACCCGACAATGTATCGCGACAGTGACCTTTCTCACTTAACATATGATCTTAAAGAATTTGAAACAAAGAAGACATTTGATGCCATTGCTAGTGGCGATACTTGGCGAATGGTTGTCACAGGAGTTGGTGGTTCAGGGATTACAACGATTTCAAAAATTATTGCAAACGCATGTGTTGAAATGGCCGGCCGTAATGATCTTGATTTTAAATTTATGGATCAAAAAGGACTTGCTCAAAGAAATGGAAACGTAACTGGTCACATGTCAATTTGTCACAAAGACAAGTCAATGGGAGCAGTTACTCCACGTGGAGGGTCTGATGTTCTCTTAAGTCCCGACCTTTTAGATGGTATCGGTCAACTTGGATTCTTAAAGACTGAGAATGCTGTGGCAATTTTTGATGATTCATATCAAGTGCCTCTTTCGATTTTACTTGATAAAGGGGAGAGTGAAGAGAGCTTAACAAGAGCAAAGCTAATCGAAAAAGTTAGAAGTAAGGGTGACGATCGAATTATTCTTGTGCCACTTAAGAAGTGGTGTGACCTCTTCTTTGGAAAGGCCGTTTATGCTTCAAGTATGATTCTTGGTTACGCGTTTCAATTAGGCCTTGTCCCTTTTGGTGAAGAAGACCTTCTTGGTGCACTAAAAAAATCAATGAAGCCAGCAGAAGTTGAAAATAATATCGCTTCTTTCAAACTTGGGCGTGAAATGGCCTCTCTTGGAACTGAAGCCTTTGAAACTAAGTATAAGAATCTTGTTATCAAAAGTAAGGACCCACTTGATTTAGCAATCGAGTCTATTAAGGCATCACTACTACCATGGCATAATTCAAATTATATACTAAATAAATTTAGAGAGCATCTCGATCAGGCCATTGTTGATATCAATTGGATGGGACGCAAGGATTTAATTCAGTTAATTCATGATCAATATATCTTCAATCGTGGCAAAGAGACGACTGAGTTTATCTCGGGTGCCAGAGCTATTGGAACCATTGTTAACGAGGATAACCGAGTACTGGCCACACGTGTTCTTGCTAAGACCTTTATCGTTAAAGATGAAGTTATGGTTGCGCATTTAATGCTTTCCCCATTTTTAAAACAAATGGAAGAAGGTATTTATAGCTTCCTAGGTAAGTCATATACAAAAGAGAGAATTAATCGACCTTCATTTGATATTTTTGGAAAAAAAGTTGAATTTGATATCTCTCCCAAAGATTGGCAGTTAAAAATTATGAGGCACTTTAGATTACTGCGCTCACTTCTTCCTGCGTGGCACGAGAAGGAAAGAGAGATTAGCTCTAAAGTAAGAAATTTCTTATTTAATGGCATTCAGAAAATTGAGGTCAAAAATAACCAGTACCATGCACTTAAGCTTCTCGATAATATTAAAGGTTATAGAGAAGTTCGCTACACTAATGCACAAAGAGTATTTAAAGAGTTGGAGATCAATTGAAGCAATCAGTTTCAGCAATATTTATCTGTGAGGACCAAGTCCTTATCATGAAGAGACAAAATTACCTTAGAGCGTTTCCTGGCTACTCTTCTTTTCCTGGAGGAAAAGTAGATGAGGAGGATGTTGTCAATGGTGGTGATAACTACCTTCTTTTCGCTCTTAAAAGAGAGATACAAGAAGAACTTTATATAAATATAGATGAGCTGATAAAATCGGGACATATTAAAAATGTTAGTCAGTATGCTCTTGCTGTAACTCCTGACTTCAATCCACATCGTTTTGAAAATTACTACTACAAGGTTTTTATAAAAGATAAAAGGGCCCTTGATGAAATAGCTTTTCATTTCGATGAAGGCGAGATTGCCAAGGCAACGTGGATGAATTGCCACGAGGCCTTTACTGAATATAAGAAAGGTCATCTCTTAGTTGTTCCTCCTATGATTACGATTTTAAAGGATCTTGATCGAGATATTAATTCTGTCGACTTCCTTGATGCTAATTTAAAATATGATAGTGACAAGCAAGTTCCCATGATTGAGCCTTTATTTGGCCTACGTCAGTATATGCCATTGTCTCATACTTTTCCTCCTGCAAATCGTACAAATTGTTTTGTTATTGGAGATGACAATGGAAAGAAGATTGTTATCGATCCTTCACCTAAGAATGAAAAAGAATTGGAAAAGCTCATCTATGGCCTAAAAGAACATCAACTAAGTGAAATATTTTTAACACATCATCATCCTGATCATCATGAATTTAGTCGTGAGTTGGCAAAAAAATTAAGCCTTCCTTTTTCCATGTCTAAAGGTACTTATGAGCATCTTCTTGAAGACTTTGGACAGGATTACTTTGAAGGCCACGATGTAAAGTTTTATAAAGACGGCGATATTGTCACAAAGTCATGTGGCCATGATGTGAAGCTTGTCACAACAGGTGGGCATGCTTTTGGCCAGAGCTCACTGCTTCGTGCTGACGGCTCATGGATGATCGTATCTGATCTTATTCAAACAATTGGAACTGTTACAATTGGTGGCCGTGGTTCTAATATGAGAGAATATTTTCAGTCTCTAAACCATGTAATCAATCTTGATCCACAAGTTGTGATGCCTTCACATGGCATTTGTCTTGGGGGGACTAATAAGATTAAGCATACATTGGATCATAGAATTGAAAGAGAAAATCAAATCCGCGCCTTTCTAGAAGAAGGTAAGAGTCGCGAAGAAATCTTTCAATCAATTTACCCTGATTTACCTGAAAGATTACATAAGTATGCATATGCTACGATCGACTCTCACTTAGATAAGTTAAGTATGTTTGGGCCTGGACTTTGCTAAAAAGCAAAATTTATTGGCATAATTATTTGCCTAAACTTTAGTGATTAGTAATTTTACAATTGAAAATTACCCTTTGATATTAACTACTTAATATAGTTTGAAATATTATCTTGCGTCTATTTTATTAAAATCATTCACTCACACTCTTTCTCAAGTAAAAATATGAGAGGGGAATGGTCAACTTTATTGTCGGTTGAGTAAAGAAATAAAACTTATTAACCGATAAATTAAGAAGATTAATCTATGTGAGGAAGAAATGAAAGTTGTTAAATCATCGATTATCCTAATGTTTACTCTTAACTCTGTTATGGCCAATGAAGGAATTGGAATCTTGAATGGTTCTAATGGCCAGGCAGCAGTGATACCTGCAGGAGAAACAACACAAGTACTCGATGGAAGTACTCTAGATGACGAAGTTCATTTACAGCTTGTAGAACAAGCAATTGGACAAGCTGAAAAAAGTGTTTCGATAGAACAGTCACTTCGTCGTAAGCGTCTTCAATTCTTCTTAAACTCTGATAGCTTAGTTAGTAAAGTTACTCCTATGTCTTATGATTCAAACTTTTTGGCAACGGCCTATATGAGTGAAGTTCCTACACTAATGTCTGACTTTAGCGCAACGGATGAAAGTTATTTAAATTTTACGAACCCTAAGTCTTCAAGAGTGGATGTGAGTAAGTATGTAGATAGTGGTGCATCGCAATCGTTGTTTAATTCAAATTGGAGTAATATAAATTTTGATTTTGATCAGGGTTATACAGAATGTAATCCGACTATCGGGAATTTTAGCGGAAACTCTCGTTTTCTTGAAGGTGTTATCTTTGATTTAGGTACTCGAATTAATGGTTGTTCAGATGAGTATCTTACTCTCGTCGATGATGGTTATAATATTTTGCCACTCATTGATACTAAAAAGTTTTGTAGCTGCACTAGTGAATTTAGTTACGAAGATGATGTTGAAAAACAATTAGAAAGCGATGATCTCCTTAATGATTTTGCTGACAACCTATATGGAAAACTTGTTGCACATCGTATGAAGAATTTTGAAGATTTTCTAAAGAGGTCGAAAGATCGATTTGATTTATTTGATGAGAGTAAAGAAGTTGTCGATGAGTATAGTTGCTCAAGAAAGAACATTGCTGTTATAAGTGAAAAGTTGAAAGGTTGTTTTGGTGGAAGTGCTGCAAGTGCAATTGATAAAAAACTAGGACTTGATAATTCTAAAGATACTTCAAGCTTTTTATCAAATTTAATCTCAATGGGGCCATCTGGAAAGTTAGGACGTTCTAAAGACCGTATGGCACAAATCTTTTCAAAAATGAAAGATAGTAATACGCAACCTTATGGTCAAAGTGTGAGCGAGGAACAAAAAGTAAAAGAGTTTACTGAAATTTTTGTTCTTGGATATGAAAAACATAGTCAGGGGCCACTTGGTTTTACTCGTGAGTATATTAATAAGTTAAGTGGGTATATATACAATGATCGAATAATGCGTGGTGCTTACGAAGATTTCAGAAAAAAAGAACTTGATTATATGGATTCTGTTTTAAAGGCGAAAGAAAGTGAAAACAATAAGTCGTCTTTCGCAAGTCAAATGAGTTTAGAAAAGCAAAGTCTTTCTTTAGTTCAAGAAGATATGCTCTTTCTCCAATTTGCAACTGCAATATTTTCAAAAACTCTACCACGTCTTTTAGACGGTTCATCTAAAGCGTCATATGCTGACATTTCAAAGGCGTTCAATGAGCTTGAGACAGAGTCTGATGAAGGTGTAAAAGCTATGGGCGATATCTATAATGTTATAAAAGGCCAGCACGAACAGGAACTAAGAGCGAGTTGTAAAGAGCAAATAATGTTGTTGGAAGAGTCTTGTAACGAAAGTAATGCTGAAGAAGTTATGTCGTCACTTTCAACAGAAGAGTTCATCGCGATAAACGAAGTGAATGATGGTTTAGATGATAGGTCGATTAATGCGAGAAAATATTGTTCGGCATTAAATAAAGGACTTTTTAAAGATTCTGAAGTTGTAGTTAAAAACTATGCTCTAGAATCACAAAAAGGTATGGATGAAATTAGAAGTGCATACGATCCATCAAATAAACTTGCTTCAAAAACAAGAAGAGAAGTTGACGAAAGCCTAGGACACTCAATTGGAGGATTCTCTGAAAGGAGTAGTAATGCTGGTGATATAATTAACAATGGTAATGAAGGCACTGTTGCAAACGATACAAGCTCGAGTGATTATAATTTTGATGAAGCTGCACAATTTCTAGAAAGTTACAATAACACTAGCTCTTCGGCTGCAAATTCGAATTTCACAAACTCTAATGTGATTGATAGCAACTCTCTGCAAACGATGATTCAAAACCCGTCCACTTCTGTAAAGTCACTTGAAGATGTGAGGTCAAAAGTAGAGGATGAAGCTATGGCCGTTGCAAAAGAAATTGAAGAGAGTCAAAATTCAACAGCGGTATCAACCGATGAGGCCAGTCAGAGCGCGGAACTAAAAGCAGAGTTGGCCGCGTTAAAGGCACAAATTGCTGAGCTTAACTCTGCTATTACGTCAAAGAATGAAAATAGTGATCCTACTGATGAACTCGATAGACAAAAGAATGCTGCTATACAAAGAAATAGAGCGGCATCTAATTTCTCTGGAAGTAGTGGCTTTGGTGGGGGACGTCGTGATGTTAACTCTACAAACAATCCAAGAGCTATCCAACAGTCAACGAGTGGTTCAAGTATTCCAACTAACTCAAGTGTCGGTAGTACTGGAAGTACTTCTTCTGTCGGGGCAGGGGTTAGTGGTCTCAGTCGGCTTGGTGCAACAGGTGGGCTAGGACTTACTTCTGGTGGCCCATCTTCTAGGGCATCTTCTGGAGCTGTGGCCGGAGATAATATTGCAAAAAGTGATCAACGTTTAGTTGCTAAGGCAATTGCTGAAGGGAGCAATAGCGTTGTACTAGCAGATGGCCGTATTTACTATATTGGTCATGATGAAGAAGGTAATGTTATTCTCTCTGAAACTGCTGAAGAAGTTTTAGCAAGTGTACCGGGACCTGAACAAGAAGGTCCTCAATTACCTAGTCCGAAGGCCGAAGATGGTGTTAAGCGAGAGATTGCTTCGGAAGAAGAAGATGTAAAAGAACCAAGAGAAGATAGTATTTATTCAAAGTTTTTAGATGCAGCTGAAATTAGCGATTAATTAAAATTTCATTAATATTTCTTATAAAAGGCCAGCATATGCTGGCCTTTTTATTTTCATTTTACAATTTTTATAAAAAATAAAAGTGTTGAATTGACGACTATTATTGGCGTAGGAGAATTTTGTTGATTAAGAATATTTTATTTGTTTTTAAATAAGTATAAACGTGAATTCAATAGGTTTGACAACTTACTATCTAAAGCAATGAGAAAGCTATTAGTGAATATGTTTATTAGCTTCATAATTAATGGAAGAGATTAAGCTGGACAATAAATTTTGGTCACTTAAGAGAATTCTTAATGCCACCGATAGATATTTTGGATCGGTACTCGGGACAAAAAATGAAACAATTTAAATTTTTTATTACAACAACATTATTTACTCTACAAAGTGTTACACAAGCTGTTGGAGTACTTGGAGCTGCTGGTGGAGGTAGCTCTATTGCACCTATACAGGAAAATCTGCTTATGTTAAGTGAAGTAAATACCGGTGCCGCTGATGCTGGTTCATATCTACTACAACAAGTTGCAGAGAACGAAGATACATTTCAAGAAATTAGAATGAGTAGAATTTTAGGTTCTGGTGATCCTTTTGTCGGTATTGAGAATAGTATTATAAATATTGATTGTAGTGGAAGTCGTAAAACAATAACTCCGACAAGTGGGCAGATTGAACAAGTCAGTAAGATGGAAATAAGTATGTCTCGTTATGGTAATGCATGCCGAGATACTCTATATAATATTGATCTTCAGCAAGGAGCAAAGGAGAAGATTGATTTTAAACAGTATTGTAATTGTATTAACAATGTTTCAATGACTGTTGAACAAAAAAGTCCAAATATAAATAGCACGTATGGTGCTTTTAAGAACAAGTTTCACTCGGCGATTGTGGCAAATCGCCTTTATAACCTATTTGACCTTATAAAGGATAATGCCGGTCGATTAGAAAAATATCGAAAATATTTAACTATTAAAGATAAAAACTTAGATCGATTTACATGTTCTAAGAGTGATATTGATAAAATTAGTCAAAGGATACAGTCATGCTTAGGTCCTGAGGTGAGTGAAGCAATTGATAGTAAATTTGGTTTTGATTTTGAGACACTTGTCTCTATGGATAATGAAAGTAAAGCAAGGCAACGCTTAGAAGATATCTTTGATAAGTCAAATTTGGAAATTGCGGGCTACTTTGATGACAAAATTGCTTCTGAAAATCTTTCTTTAGCTAAGAAGAAGCGAAGTAAGAAAAATAAATTCATTGATCTTTTTATTATTGATTTTAATGAACAACGAATTTCTGGCAATGGCTACTCCAGAGAATATATGAATAATTTAAAGACATATATATATAATCATGAAAATTTTAGTCGTGAATTTTACAGCTTTAGAGAAAAAGAAATTAAAAATACAGATAAGCTAAGTCGATCACTCTATTACCAAACGAATGGTAAGGATGGACGTCTAGACTATGCAGATCAGGTGTTTACAGCGGAAGAAGAGAACCAATTCCTTATACAATACGTTTCATTATTTGGATCAAAGTTTATGAAGACAATGGTTCGTGATGCAAACGACTTCGAACAGGTTAGTAAGGCATTAAAAGAAATTAAAAATAATAATATTGAGACTAAGAATTTCATATACGATTCTTTAAGAAAGCATATTAAAGAATTGAAAGAAGAGGTTATTACGGAATGTGATAACAGAATTCGTGAGCTTGAGTACACTTGTGATCCCTCTAAACTTGATGATGTTATGAAAAATATTTCAGCAGTTGAGTTTACCGAAGCGAATGAGATATTTGGAGGAAATGATATTGAAGTTGCAGAATACTATTGTTCTTCAATTGATAATGGTGAAATTTCTCAAGCTGTTGCAGGTGGTTATGGGAGCTTTGGTACAAGCGATGATCCTGCTTCTGTATTTGATGAAGTTCGTGGTAGACATGGGCAACAAATAGCATCATTAAGAGAGTCTTATGAGAAAAGTGGAGTTGCTAATACATTTAATAGTGGAAAGAGACACACTAGCTTTGAACATAATTCACAAGAAGGTTTAGATAATAATGCTTTCGCTCAAACAGCAGAGTATCTTAATAAGAAGTATAGTGATAATTCAAGGAGTTCGTCGGTAGAAGCGCAGAGCACGATTACGACTATTCCTGAAGCTCAAGTTAATAATAGCACTAGTCAATCGGTTTCCAATGTCGTTTCAACAAAAGATGAAAGAGTAGATCGAAATATTGAAAATCAAGTAGATAAAATTGAAAACCAACTTGCTTCAAATACTAATGATGATACTGAAGCGCAAGAGCTTAGAAAACAACTTCGAGCACTTAAAGAACAACTAGCAAATGTTGCAAAAAATGCACTTGCTGTTAATGAAGAAAGTACAAAGAAAAGAGAAAGACATCCTGCTAGTGAGCAGCCAATTAATGAAAATTCTACTAATAATGGAATGAATGCTTCTAGTTATGCAGGGCCTTCAAATTTTCAATCGCAGGCAAGGGCCGTCGCATCTACTGGTACTGTCGGGAGTCGTGGTATTAGTAGTATGAGTACTGGGTCTTCTTCTGGGGCGGCCGCGATCGTAAGTTCACTTGGCCCTGCCGAGATGACATCTGGATTGAGCCTGTCTAGTAGTACAAGATCAGATGTTTTATCTGTTTCAGATAATCGAATTGGTAAGCAAGATCGTAAACTTGTTGCTGACGCTATCTCTCAAGGTAGTACACGTGTTATTCTAGCTGACGGCCAAACATACTTCATTGGCCACGATGACAATGGGAATGTAATACTGTCGCAATCTAAAGATGCGTTATATGAAGTTGCAATAGTTCCAGAATTAGAGGGACCACAGTTAGAAATCGATCAAATTAAAAACCTGAATAATGCAGGGCGATCAATAGCTTCTGAACCTTCAGAAGTAAGTTCTGAGGATAGTATCTACTCCCAATTTCTCGATGCAGCAGAGATATCGGAATAATTTCTTAGAATAAGCAGATGTGAGGCGCGTTATAACGTGCCTTGCCTTGTCAAAATCCCTTATAAATAGATAGAATTGCACAGTTTATTACAAAAGTTTGAGGCAATTTCTATGACTATTTCAGGGACGCTACCTATCGTTTCTAAAGTTGATCGCTCTAGTGACGACTTTAGAGAAAATTTCAATTTTCATTTTTCAAATGTAGAAGAATTAAGAAACAAAGTTAAACATGCTCATCTGGGGGGAGGGGAAAAATCTGTTTCTCGTCACCATTCTCGTGGAAAGCTACTTCCACGCGAGCGTATCGATAAGATCCTCGATGCAGGATCTCCATTTATTGAATTATCTTCATTAGCTGCTAATGGTATGTACGGCATGGATATTCCAAGTGCTGGTATCGTAACAGGTATCGGTAAAGTTCACGGTGTCTGGTGTATGTTTGTTGCAAATGACGCCACAGTTAAAGGTGGAACTTATTTTCCAATGACTGTTAAGAAGCACTTAAGAGCGCAAGAAGTGGCACGAGAAAATCGACTACCTTGTATTTATCTTGTTGACTCTGGAGGTGCTTTCCTACCAATGCAAGATGAAGTATTTCCAGATAAAGAACACTTTGGGAGAATCTTTTTCAATCAAGCACAAATGTCTGCTCAAGGGATTCCACAAATTGCAGTTGTTCTTGGTTCATGTACTGCTGGTGGGGCATATGTTCCTGCAATGGCAGATGAATCAATTATCGTAAAAGATAATGGAACGATCTTCTTAGGTGGGCCACCGTTAGTAAAAGCGGCGACAGGAGAAGAAGTTGATGCTCAAACTCTAGGTGGGGCAAAGGTTCACACAAGTGAATCAGGTGTAGCTGATCATTTTGCAGAAGATGAAGAAGATGCTCTAGCTATTACGAGATCAATCGTTGAAAATACAAACTTCGTGCAAAATGAAGAAGATTTTAATTTTGAAATGCCTAAGTATGACGCTGAAGATATCTACGGTATCCTTCCTCGTGACACTAAGAAGCCATTTGATATTCGTGAAATCATCGCTTGTCTTGTTGATGGTTCACGTTTTCATGAGTTTAAAGAAAAGTATGGGCCAACTCTAGTTTGTGGTTTCGCAAAGATTTGTGGTGAAAGAGTAGGGATTGTTGCTAACAACGGTATTCTATTTTCTGAATCTGCAATTAAAGGCTCTCACTTTATTCAGTTATGTGGTCAAAGAAATATTCCACTCGTTTTTCTACAAAATATTACAGGCTTCATGGTTGGTTCAAAATATGAAGCAGAAGGGATTGCAAAGCACGGTGCTAAAATGGTTACGGCCGTATCAACGGTTAATGTTCCTAAATTTACTGTTGTAATCGGTGGATCATTTGGAGCTGGGAACTACGGTATGTGTGGACGTGCTTATTCACCACGTTTCTTATGGATGTGGCCAAATGCTCGTATCTCAGTAATGGGTGGAGAGCAAGCTGCTGGAGTTCTTGCTACTGTTCGCCAAGATGGACTTAAGGCCAAAGGTGAAAAACCAATGAGTACAGAGGAAGAAGCGAAGTTTAAGCAACCAATCTTAGATAAGTACGAAAATGAAGGTAGTGCATATTACTCAACAGCTAGACTGTGGGATGATGGTGTGATCGAGCCACACAAGACTCGTGACATCTTAGGAGCAGCTCTAAAGGCAAGTAAGCAAGCACCTATTGAAGAGACTAAGTTTGGTGTCTTTAGAATGTAATTAATAAGAAAGGATTTTTTATGACAGGATTTACAAAAGAGATAAGAACAGGTGAAGAAAGTGGAATTTGTTTTATTACACTTAATCGCCCTGAAGTACATAATGCGTTCAATGATGAAATGATTGCAGCTCTTACAGAAGAATTCTTAGCACTTGAAAACGATGATAGCGTACGCGTTGTGATTCTAACTGGTGCTGGAAAATCATTCTGTGCAGGAGCAGATCTTAATTGGATGAAGAAAATGAAAGATTACTCGATGGATGAGAATATTGCTGACTCGAAAAAGTTAGCAGGATTATTCCATGCAATTAATAATCTTTCTAAGCCAGTGATTGGTCGAGTAAACGGTGCTGCCCTTGGCGGTGGTGTTGGACTCGTTGCTTGTTGTGACTTTGTTATTGCAAGTGAAAGTGCAAAATTTGGATTAACAGAAGTTAACCTTGGTCTAGTACCTGCTGTCATTTCTCCGTTTGTCATGGCCAAGATTGGAGAGTCAAATGCACGCCACTTATTTCTAACGGGTGAAAGATTTGATGGTAAACGTGCTCTAGAGATTGGCCTGATTCATAAGGTATCACTTGATCGCTACTATGATGCGGATATCGTTAGTATGGCAAAAGAATTAATCAAGGTTGCCCCAAATGCACAAAGAGTTGCAAAAAAACTTATTTTTGGTGTGAAAGAGCGTCTTGGAAATGATGAAGAGACGATGAATTACACTTGTGAAGTAATTGCCAAGCAAAGAATTTCTGATGAAGGTCAGGAAGGGATGACTGCATTACTTGAAAAAAGAAAACCTAACTGGAAATAAATAGTATGAAGAAGATTGAAAAAGTATTAATCGCCAACCGCGCTGAGATTGCACTAAGAGTTATTAAAACTTGTCGCAACCTTGGTATGAAAACTGTAACTCTTTACACTTTTGAAGAAAGAAATCTTCCTCAAAGAGAGTTTGCTGATGAGTCTTATTACCTAGAAGGGAAGCTTCTTAGTGAAACTTATCTAAATATGGATAAGATTATTCAGATAGCTAAAGATAGTGGTTGTGATGCCATTCACCCTGGTTATGGATTCCTATCGGAAAATGCTACTTTTTCTCAAAAAGTAACAGATGCAGGTCTTATCTTTATTGGCCCTACTCCTGAGCATATTGTTTTAATGGGTGATAAAAAGGGATCAAAAGATAAGATGATCGAAATCGGTGTCCCTGTAATTCCTGGATATAATGGTGAAAATCAAGAACCAGAGTTTCTTAAAGCTGAAGCTGATAAGATGGGGTACCCTGTTCTGATTAAAGCATCTGCCGGTGGTGGTGGTAAAGGAATGAGAGTTGTAAATGACTCAAAAGAATTTCTCGCTGAGCTTGAAAGTTGTAAGCGTGAAGCCTTAAGCTCTTTCGGGTCCGATATTGTTCTTATTGAGAAATTTATTACAAGTCCTCGTCACATCGAAATTCAGGTGATGAGTGATACTCATGGAAACCACTTCCACTTCTTTGAAAGAGAGTGTTCAATCCAAAGACGTCACCAGAAAATTATTGAAGAAACTCCTTCAATGGCACTTAGTGATGAATTAAGAAAACGTATGACGGACTCTGCTGTGAAAATCACTACTGCAATTGATTATCACGGTGCCGGTACTGTTGAGCTAATTCTTGATGGTGAAGAATTTTACTTCCTAGAGATGAATACTAGGCTACAAGTTGAACACCCTGTAACAGAGATGGTTACAGGTTATGATCTTGTTGAGCTACAGCTGATGGCCGCTAGTGGTGAAAAATTTGACTTTACTCAAGACGATATTAAGCAAGTAGGACATGCTATTGAATGTCGTATCTATGCTGAAGACCCTGATAATGACTTTATGCCAGCAATTGGCCGTCTTGAATATATCGGTGACGCTATCGATGGTGTACGTCTTGATACGGGGTATAAGAATGGAAACTCAATCACAGTTAATTTTGATCCTATGATTGCAAAAGTGATCACTTGGGGAGCTGAAAGAAACGAAGCTATTGGGACTATGATTGCAGGTCTTAACCACCTTCCATTTGAAGGTCTAACGACAAATAATGATTACCTTGTAAGAATCCTAAAACATGAGGCATTCTTAGCAGGGAATACATATACTCACTTTGTAAAAACATATGAAGCAGACCTTGCTCCTGCTGAAGTCTATGCAGAAGAAATTGCAGCTGCACTTGCTCATGACTTTTTAAAGGATGATATTCTTTTTGATTCTTTTAGAATGAGTGGAGATACTGGGGAAAAGAGAGTCTACGAATTTGGTGAAAACACTTTTGAGGCATTCTTCAAATTCTCCGGAGTAAGTACTTTAGTTGTTCGTTTTGAAGGCTTTACATGTGCTGTTGATATAGAAGAGGATGCACTTTGGATTAATGAAGTGCCATTTCATATTTTAACTCAAAAAGACGCTTATATTGTAAATAGTAAGCGTGTTGAAATTAAAAGAAGTGTTGCAAAACGTTCTGGTGCCGCAACTGGTGAGGCCCACGAAATGAGCTCTCCGATGCCTGGAAAGATCCTTAAGGTTCTTGTTGAGGCAGGTCAAGAAGTAAAGATTGGTGATGCTCTTGTTGTGATGGAGGCCATGAAAATGGAGCACACAGTAAAGGCGTCTCGTGATGGAAAGATTGATGCTATACTTGTTCAAGAAGGCCAAACAATTGATGGTGGAGTTGACCTCGTAGAATTAAACTAACTCGGATTAACTATGACTAAGAAAATTAAGATTGTTGAAGTAGGACCTCGTGATGGATTGCAAAATGAAAAGAGTTTTGTGGCCACAGAAGATAAGCTTGAGTTTATCAGGCTTCTTAGTGAAACAGGTTTATCAACGATTGAAGTAACAAGCTTTGTTCGTCCAGATAAAATTCCTCAAATGAAGGATGCTGCGAATCTTTATCCACAGGTGTTAAAGTTTACGCAGGAAAAAGGAATTGCAACCCCTTGCTTAGTTCCAAATCTAAAAGGTCTTGAAGTTGCAAAAGAGCTTGGGGTAACAGAAATTAGTATGTTCACGGCAACATCTAGTACTTTTAACCAGAAGAATATCAATGCAACAATCGAAGAGGCCCATGCAAGACAAATTGAAGTAGCAAAGGCCGCTCTCAATGAAGGTATGAAGGTTAGAGGGTATCTCTCGACAGTATTTGGTTGCCCGTATGAAAAAGATATCGAGGATAAAGACATTCTCGATGGAATTCAAAGATTATTGGATCTTGGATGTTATGAGATTTCTTTAGGTGATACAATTGGTGTTGCTAATCCGGACCAGGTAAAACGAATAACAAAACTCATCGCCAAAAATTTTGACTTAAAGCAAATGGCCATGCATTTTCACGATACAGAAGGGATGGCATTGGCAAATATCTATGCTTCTCTTGAAGAGGGGATCGAAGTTTTTGATTCATCTGCGGCAGGTCTTGGTGGTTGTCCATATGCTAAAGGGGCAAGTGGTAACGTTGCAACTGATGATGTTGTTAATCTCTTACATAAACTAGGTTATGAAACTGGTGTGGATATGGATAAGCTTCACGACGCTAGTTCATTTATCATTTCTAAAATCGGTCACACAGCACCGTCTAAGTTTTTTCAAGCTTATAAAGGAAGAAAGTAATGTCTATTTACGGCTACGAATTTGAACATTTAAAAATTGAAAAGAAAGATGCAGCCCTTTGGGTAAGTCTTGATAATACAAAGATGGCAAACGCTATCACAAATAAAATGATTGCTTCTCTTACTGAAGTTCTGACATTTGCTGATGGCGATCCTGATATTCGTGTAATTGTTCTAAGAGGCGAAGGGGAGAACTTTTGTGCTGGTGGCGATATCAAGGCAATGATTGCTCGCAAGGGTATGTTTGCTGGAGAATCATTTGAGTTAAGAAATCGTTACTCAAAAGGAATTCAAAATATTCCAAGAGTCATTGAAA
Source organism: Bacteriovorax sp. BAL6_X (assembly GCF_000443995.1). NCBI lineage: Bacteria > Pseudomonadati > Bdellovibrionota > Bacteriovoracia > Bacteriovoracales > Bacteriovoracaceae > Bacteriovorax > Bacteriovorax sp. BAL6_X. Next base: position 224,964 of record NZ_AUMC01000006.1, on the reverse strand, counting down.
GACTTCAAAAACCAATAATAGCTATGGTTCACGGTGGTGCAATAGGGGCCGGTTGTGATCTTGTGGCAATGTGTGACCTTGCAGTGGCAAGTGATGATGCTAAATTTGGTGAGACTTTCTGTAAGCTTTCACTTGTTCCAGGTGATGGTGGCCCATATTTTCTTACGAGAAAAGTTGGCTACACTAAAGCAATGGAGATGTACTTAACTGGCCGTATCTATACAGCTAAAGAGGCTATGCAAATGGGACTCGTTAATAATATTGTAACAGGTGAAGATCTTGAACTAGCGGTAAGTGCATTTGCAAATGAAATCTCTGCTAATGCTCCTGTTGCGGTTCAATTAACAAAAACTGCGATGAAACGTGCTGCACATGACGATTTAGAATCGCACTTAAACCTTATGAGTGCTTATCAAGGGATTGCTCAACGAACAAATGATCATTTTGAAGGATTATCTGCTCTAAAAGAAAAGAGAAATCCAGACTTCAAAGGAAATTAGTATTAAGCTTATCGTTTTGGCCTTCATGGTTATAGTTCTCTCGTCTTGCTCTAACACTCTCTATAGTGGAGAAGGTGAGAGAATATTGCATATTTCAAAACATGCTAACCGAGAGGCCATTACACTAAAAGCTAATCATGAAGTTCAAAATATGTTCTATGGAACTCTTCCAAAACAACACCATGTGAAATTAGGAAATGATTTCTTTCGACGTCGAAGTGAGTATGTCTCACGTATCGAAATTCAAGAGGTGGAGTCACCCCTTGATCAATTCATTAAATTTTTAAGCTTTGGACTCTTTTCAAAAAAACAAATTGAAGTAAAGGCCGCAACAGATATTGGAGAGAATGAGTATGAAGTTTACTAGATTTATCTTTCTTCCTTTACTACTGTTGGTTGCATCTTGTGCTTCAAGTGGAGTAAAGCTCAATAGCCAATTCTGCGGTTCAAGAAGTGGAGTATGGGGCAATTCCGAAGAGAAACTTCAATATCAAGTTTCAAAAAATATTTCTGGTTTTGGAATTGAAGAAAGAAGAATTCGCGATATCTTTAAGCAAAGAAGTTATGACTGTCGCATGGTTAGTAAAATGCGAGTCACAATTAAACAGGGATTCTTCGAGGCATTAATTAGCCTTATTCCTGGTTATTCTTCAAATACTGTTATCATTGATTTTAATCTAGAAGATTCATAAGGCCTGAAAAGAAGTCTTTCTTATAGGCGTCCACTTCTTCTTGTGACTCAAGGTGACCAAAGTTCTGGCGATCTTGTTTGACAAAGAAGCTCTTAGCTTTGTCCGTACAAAGAAATCGAGAGTGGTGACGTGTTAGCATATTTCCATAGATTTTTCTCTGCTTACAAACTGTCATAATTAACTTTTCTTGAGCACGTGTGATTCCAACGTAACAAAGTCTACGCTCCTCTGCGTCTCCTTCGCCGTTAACAATTGTTCTCTTGTGCGGAAGGATTTCTTCTTCAACACCAACCATATAAACTTGCTTAAACTCTAGGCCTTTAGAAGAATGAAGTGTCATCATTGTCACTTCATTCTTTCTCACATCATCATCCTCTTCATCATCTTTTGAATCTTGAGAGTCCTGTAACATGAGCTTTTCCATGAACTTATTAAGGGTTGCTTGCTCTTTAAAATTTTCTGTAAAGCGGGCCGCTGACTCAATGAAAAAGTGAATATCATCCTTTCTTCTCGAAGCCTGTTTAACTTGATCATAGCATTTATCAATATACTCAAAATACTTTAGATCCTCAGTAAGGCTTGTAATGGCCTGACTTAGCGGCTGTCTTTCAAAATATCCTTTTGCCGTTTCGATCAATTGAACAAATGCTGATATCTTCTCAGCTCTTGGCCCTGCAAGCTCTGGAGCACCTTTCATCGCACTAAAGAGATCTATTTGATGGGCCTCACTTTCTTCTAGGAATTTTTCTAGCGTCTTCATCCCTATTCCGCGATTTGGAACATTTAGAATTCTTCGAAGCGCCATCTGATCGGCCGGGTTCTTAATAACCGAAAGGTATGCCATGATATCTTTTACTTCTTTCTTTTCGTAAAATTTCTGACCACCAATAATTGTATATGGAACTTGTGAAAGTCTTAGCTGTTCTTCAATTGGGGCAGCTTGTGTATTTGAGCGGTAAAGAATTGCAATATCACCAAGGTGTCCACCTTTTGACTGGTGAGAGATAATATCCTCAACAATTATTTCCGCTTCATGATCAGTATCTTCAAGCTCCCAAAGAATTGGTTTGTGATCACTTGGTTTATCTGACCAAAGTGTCTTATCTCTTCGATCTGTATTTTCTTGAATAACAGCGTTAGCTAGTTTTAGAATTGGAGAAACTGAACGATAGTTTTGCTCAAGCTTAATAATTTTTGCTCGGGAGAAATCTCTCTCAAATCCAATAATATTTGCAATATCGGCGCCTCTAAATGAATAGATGGCCTGATCATCATCACCAACAACACATAGGTTATCGTGTGCACAAGTTAAGTGACGAATAAGTCTAAATTGAAGCGGGTTTGTATCCTGATACTCATCAACCATGATGTACTTAAAGCCATTTGAATACTCGAGAGCGATCTCAGGATTGTCATCAAATAGTTTTACAGTAAGTAGAAGAATATCATCAAAGTCGATGGCATTATAAAACTTAAGCTTTTCTTGATAGTACTCGTAAAGAAAATTGACTGCGTGATCGTATGGATCCTCACCATCAAAGAAAGGTGAGTCTGCAAAATTTTCAGGTGTAATCCCTTCATTTTTGAGCTTACCAATTTTTGATTGAATAACTTCTTTTTTAAAAGAGCCTTTATTATCGTGATAAAGTCTAAGTCCTTCACGAATGATACTCATCTGATCTGTTTGATCATAAATAGAGAAATTTTTATGATAACCAAGATGAGTAATTTCTTTCTTAAGAATTTTTAGACCTAGAGAATGAAATGTCGCTAATGTCATTCCTCGAGATTTATTCTTCCCAAGGAGACCGTGGACTCTTTCCTTCATTTCTTTTGCGGCCTTATTTGTAAATGATACGGCCAGGATCTGCTTACCTGGAATATGCAGGTTATCAACCATATGCGCAATACGGTACGTGATAGTACGTGTTTTACCACTTCCAGCACCTGCTAAAATCAGTACTGGACCTTCGATGGTCTCAGCCGCCGCGCGTTGTTTGTCGTTTAATCCTGCCAATGAAATCATGCTTATAATGTGCCTCTAGAGAGTCGATTAGGCAATCGCTTTATCAAATCAGCACTACTTTTTTAAATGCATTGCATCTTGATAAAACCGAGCTAAAGAGTCAGAATTTCATGCATGAACACAACACAGCTACGATCGATTTTATTGAATTTAGTAATTCTACTGGGTGCGCTATACACCCAAGCATCAGAGCTTCCTAGTCGAAGCGATATCCATGGGTTAATTGGTCATCAAACTTCCGTTAAATCTCAAGGCTCTCGCGGTACATGCACAATGTTTAGTGCAATTGGAATTGTTGAGCACTTACTTATTCGTAAGCACGGAGTTCTTCCTGTTGAGCTCGACTTATCAGAACAGTGGATGGAATATCTCATCATGAAGGATAAGAATACTGAAGGCTCGACAACGTCAAGAAATATGCGTGCCATTCTTGATTGGGGAGTAGTTCACGAGAAGACATGGCCTTACTCTCGTAAGAAATGGCCATCTCTTGATGAAGACTATCCAGAGATTACAATGGCCAAACAAGCCTGTGGCCACTTAGTTTCATTACCTAAATATTTAAAGTCATGCCTTCTTGGTCAAAGAGATCCTCGTTTATTTGAAATGGCCGATTATGATATTGCTCAAATCGACCCTGAATTTATTCCAATTAGAAAAGAGGCAATATATTTACGAGATACACTTGTGAATGATCTGTACTCAAGAAAGAAGTCTTATCTGTCGAAAGACCAATCTAAAATTAAGAAATGGTTAAGTGATGGAAAGTCAGTTATTCTAGGGACTAAGTTATACTATGGTTCGTGGAATTCTAAAAAAACTGAAACATATGAAATTCAAGAGCGAGATAAGTCCAAATGGTATGCTGGTATTGTTGGTTATCCTGAAGTAGGGACTCGTGATCGTCGAATTTCAAGAACCAATGGCGGTGGCCATTCGATGATTCTTGTTGGCTATGATGACGATATTGTCGTTAAAACAAGAATGCAGATGGAAGATGGTTCGTGGCAAGAGTTTGAGTACAAAGGTGTTTATTACTTTAAAAACTCTTGGGGCGTTAAAGGATTCGGAAAAAGATTTAAGTTAGATGGAGTAAGCTATCCAGGTTATGGAATGATTACTCAGAAATATGCACATGATTTTGGAAATTTTTTCTATATAGATTAAGGAGACGGCCATGGCCAAGAAGAAAGTAGCAAAGAAAAAAGTTGCTAAAAAAGCGACAAAAAAAGTAACGAAGAAAAAAGTAACTAAGAAAAAATTAGCAAAGAAAGTAGCAAAGAAAGCGACTAAGAAAAAAGTAGCAAAGAAAGCGACTAAGAAAAAAGTAGCAAAGAAAGCGACTAAGAAAAAAGTAGCTAAGAAAAAAGTAGCAAAGAAAGCGACAAAGAAAAAAGTTACTAAGAAAAAAGTAGCAAAGAAAGCGACAAAGAAAAAAGTTACTAAGAAAAAAGTTGCAAAGAAAGCGACAAAGAAAAAAGTTGCAAAGAAAGCGACTAAGAAGAAAGTAGCAAAGAAAGTTACGAAGAAAGCGACTAAGAAAAAAGTAGCTAAAAAAACAACTAAGAAAGTAGCTCCAAAGAAAGCAGCTAAAAAAGTAAATCCTTCAAAGGATCTTTTTGACTCTCTATTAGAACTAATCAGAGTTACTTCAACAGTTCTTCCTGACGATATTCAACGTGTTGTTCTTGACGCTCTTCACAGAGAAGAAAAGAATACAACTGCTGAATACGCAATGAATATTATTCAAGCAAATATTAAGATGGCAGAGAAAAAGTCTCAGCCACTTTGCCAAGATACAGGGACAATCGTATTCAAGGTTTATCACCCAAGAGACTTCGACCAAGCTGCATTTAGAAAAGTTTGTGAAAAGGCCGTTCTTGAAGCAACTAAAATTGGTTACCTAAGACAGAACTCAGTTGATTCACTAACAGGTAAGAATGATTGTATGAATGTTGGTGGTGGACATCCTGTTATCAAATTTGAGCAACACAAGTCTAAGAACCTAGAAGTTAAGCTTATGCTTAAAGGTGGGGGATGTGAAAATGTTGGTGCTCAATACTCTCTTCCAAATACAGAACTAAACGCTGGACGTGACCTTGATGGTGTAAGAAAAGCAATCCTTGATTGTGTTCAAAAAGCACAAGGTAAAGGATGTGGACCAGGCGTACTTGGTGTTTGTATTGGTGGTGATAGAGGAACAGGACACGTCGCAGCTAAGGACCAATTCCTAAGAAAGCTAGATGATACAAACGCTAAGCCAGAACTTGCTGCTCTTGAAGCTGATATCGTTGAAACTGCAAATAAACTTGGTATTGGGCCAATGGGATTCGGTGGTAAGACAACACTTCTAGGTTGTAAAGTTACTGACCTTAATCGTTTACCAGCATCATTCTTTGTTTCTGTGTCTTATATGTGTTGGGCATTTAGAAGACAAGGAATTGCACTTAAACCTAATAACCAAATTAAAAACTGGCTATACTAAGAGGCGTATATGAAACGTTTAGATTATCCATTTACAAAAGAACAAATTAGAGAACTTAAAGTTGGAGATATGGTTTTAATCTCTGGAAAGATGTTTACGGGGCGCGATGCTGTTCACAAACGTCTTCACGAAGGGACAAAGCCACCAGTTGATTTAAATAACCAAATTATCTACCACTGTGGACCTGTTGTCCTTGAGAATGAAGATGGGACATATGAAGTTAAGGCCGCTGGCCCGACGACTTCGATCCGTGAAGAACCATACCAGTGGGAAGTCATGCGCGACCACGGTATCCTTGGTGTTATCGGTAAAGGTGGCATGGGACAGAAGACTCTGGACGGGTGTCGTGAGTACGGATGTGTTTACTTCCACGGTATCGGTGGTGCTGCACAGGTTTTAGCTGAGAAAATTAAGTCTGTAGACAATGTTTATTGGCGTGATCTTGGTTCACCTGAAGCAATTTGGGAATTAACTGTTGATGAATTTCCTGTTGTTGTAACAATGGATGCTCATGGAAACTCTCTGCACTCAAAAGTTGAAGCGGAGAGTGCTGAAATTCTAAAGGGACTAGTTTAGTTTTAACTAAGCAATTTGAGGTTAGAAGAAGTGAATAAAATTTTATATACGCCAAGTAGCGAGCGAATTCAGTCATCAAATATGATGGAGTTTATAAGACAAATTAATAAGTCCCAAGGACTAGATTGTAAGTCTTATCACTCGCTACATAAGTACTCGGTGGATAATCCAAAAAGCTTTTGGAAAGAATTCGTGAAGTTCTTTGATGTTGATTATAGTGGCGACCTAGAGCCAGTATGTACCGACCTTAGCTTTGATACTTATGGATGGTTTCCAAAGGTAAAATTAAACTTCGCAAAGAATCTTCTAAAAAATGGCCGAGATGTATCCATCGCTCTAAATAGCGTTAGAGAAAATGGCCAAACTCAAAAAATCTCATATAAAGACTTAAAAAATACGGTAGCTGGCCTTCAAGAAGTTATCGCTCCTTATATTTCAAAGGGCGATGTTCTTGCTGGCTATATGCCAAATATTGCTGAGACAGCCGCTTCAATGTTAGCGACAACATCTCTTGGTGGTGTCTTTACGTCGACGTCTTGTGACTTTGGTATCGAAGGTGTTATTGATCGCTTTGGGCAATCAAGGCCTAAGATTCTCGTAACAGTTAGTGGTTACGAGTACGGTGGTAAGTATTTCGATTTAACAGATAAGATTAATGCTGTTGTTGAGGCCGTTGACTCTATTGAGAAAGTCATCGTTGTTGACTTCAAAGGTGAGGGGTTTGATGCAAGCTCTATTCATAAGGGAGTTAGCTGGAGTGAAGTTGTAAAACCAGTCGATAAAGAGATCGAATATACAGAGTGTGACTTTGCTGACCCTCTATATATTATGTACTCATCTGGAACAACTGGAAAACCTAAGTGTATCGTTCATAGTATTGGTGGAACTCTTGTTAATCATATTAAAGAACTGGGGCTTCATACTGATCTAAAAGAAGACAAATCAATCTTCTTCTTCACGACTTGTGGTTGGATGATGTGGAACTGGCTTGTTTCATCATTATACTTTGGTTCAACTGTTGTTCTATATGAAGGATCTCCTGGTTTCCCAACATTTGGCGACTTTGTTTCACTTATTGAAAAAGAGCAGCTAAATATTTTTGGGACGAGTCCAAAATTCTTAAAAGCATTAGAAGATTCAAATATTGATCTTTCTAAGTATGATATGTCATCTCTTGAAACAATCCTTTCAACAGGAGCACCATTACTTCCAGAGCAATTTGACTACGTTTATTCGAAGTTTAAAAAAGACATTCAACTTTCAAGTATCTCTGGTGGAACAGATATTATTGGTTGTTTCTTCTTAGGAAATCCAATTCTTCCTGTCTTTAGAGGGGAGTTGCAATGTGCTGGACTTGGCATGGATGTGACTTGCTTTGATTCACGTGGAAAGAAAGTTGATACAGGTGAAGAGGGTGAGTTAGTTTGTCTTCAAAGTTTCCCTTCGCGCCCAATATACTTCTTAAACGATGATGATGGTGAGCGTATCAACAAGGCATACTTCTCTGAATTTAAGGGAGTGTGGCACCACGGTGACTTTATTAAGATCACTGAAGGTGGTGGAGCTATGGTTCTTGGCCGCTCTGATGCTACTCTAAATCCTGGTGGCGTAAGAATTGGTACTGCAGAAATCTATCGTCAAACTGAGACAATCGACTTTATCGAAGACTCTGTTTGTGTTGGAAAGAGTGTCGATGGTGATGTTGAAATCTGGCTCTTTGTCGTAACTAAAGATGGTCACGAGCTAACTAAAGAAGACTGTAAGTTTATTAAAGCGCGTATTCGTGAAAATACGACACCAAGGCATATGCCAAGACGTGTAATTCAAGTTAAGGGAATTCCATATACTCGCTCTGGAAAGAAGATGGAGATGGCCGTAAGCCGTCTTATCAATGGCCGTGCACTTGATAATGTTCAGGCCGTGGCAAATCCTGAGACTCTGGCATATTTCGAAAACTTCTAGTTAATTTAATAAATATATGAAGTACAAATAAAAGATTGGGAAATGGTCATTTAGTTGAAATGGCCAATAGTATTATAAATAGTCCGATAGGAAGCCAAAATCCCCAATAATACTTTGATTCTTTTGCTCCTCTGTACCAGTCTTGAGCGGGTTCGATGTTAGGTGATAAATAATGATTTATTCTATATTTTGATAAATTATTTTTTTTTCGATATTGGCTTGCAACGAAATTAAAAAAATAAACACTTAGGCAAGATAGAGTAATTTTCAATATAGTCATAGGTATGTCCTCTTAGTCAAAAGTATAATCTATTCCCATAGAATAATCATCTGGATTAAGTATTCCTCCACTAGAATCAAAATCTAAGCTTGATGCGCTTCCTGACATGATCTTATCTGTCGCGAACCAATATGTTTCCATTGTAAATTTCCAGCCTGCAGACATATCACTAGACATTGCGCTGGTTATTGCCCCAAGAAAAGGAGATGATACTTCCCATAGTCTTTGAGCTACATTAAGTTTTTTATTCCCAAAACTCAGACCATTATAGTTAGTAGATGCATGTAGTAAATCTGTCCCAGTATAAGCGTTGTATATTCCTTTTGCTCCACCTAAAAAGATATTTGCCATACTTAAAGTGTTCTCTACAATAGGCTTATATACTGTATTCCATGCCTTAACTGCTCCGTTGTTAAGTGTGTTTACTTGTTTACTATATGTAGCATCATTCATAATACCTACTGAATGAGCTAACCATAAAGCTCCTCGACCTATTCCATAAGCTGCTGCTCCAGTTCCTCCTATAACAACTCCTGTTATTCCTATTGCGGCAGTTGCACTGCGCCCACTCGGATCGACAAAGTTAATAGGATCCCCAGAAGCATATTGAAAATAATTCCAATTGTTTTTATGCTTTAGAAGTTTTTCTGGTGAGTATATAAACGTCGGGTCAATTGAGGCCCATTCTTTGTAGTAGGGAAGATAGGCACGAGTTTGTGACCAATAAATACCTTTGATATTTGGTACTTCTAAAAGGTGTGCAAATCCAAAGATTGTTAGTGACTCAAGCTTTTTGGCAGCATCATCTTTCGTATAGATAAGTTTCTTAACACCCCAGAGGCTATACTCACGTTCCCAAAGCTTTGTTCCTGATTTATCATACATGGCAATGACAGACCCTATGTGGTCGGTAAGGACTGGGTAGATAACTTCGTTTATTACTACTGCTATAATTCTATTGTTAACGACTAGTTTATGCACAAGATCTTTTGAGTTTAAAAGATAAGTGTCTTTGTTTACTTTATAAAGAATTTGTTCTTCATTATTATAAACTGCTTTTAGGCTTTTATCACTATCGTAGTAAATACTATTATCTTTAGTTCTCGATAATAGCTGATCTTGCCACTTAAGTTGATAATTGCGATAGTTTTGTACTCTACCTAAATTATCTCTCTTCACTCTATTGTTAGAGTTTTTCGATGTGCCACTAATAAGCTCAAAAGCGTCGTCTTTGTACTGATATTGATTGTTACTAGTAATATTTGTCGATTTGCTTATCTCTTCGATTTTGGACACTTTATTATATGTGTAGCTAATGCAATCGCTAAGTATACAAATATTGGATAGCTGCTGATTACTATAATCAAGCTTGAGAGATAAAATTCCATAGTTTACTTCTGTCAGCTCGCTATCATTACTATATGTTAGATTAATATCGGCAATGGCCTTAATTTCATCATTATGTTTATAGCTTATGTCGTATTTTATTTTGTTATTTAAATTTACGCCATTTAATGTGAAAGGGGTGTTGTAACGATAGTCGATAAAGAAATCTTCGTTTAACTCATGTCTTTTAATATTCTCGTATTTGTCATATTTAAATTTTTCCTCAATTTCGAAGAGCTCGTCATTATGTACGATAGTGAGCAGTTTTTTTCTTATCTGATCATTTTCGTATTCTTTGTCAAAGTATAAGAGATCGTTCTTTACAAAGCTTTCACCAAAATTATCCATTGATGTTGAATAGGTCGGTCTTGATTTTTCATCTAATTGAAAGGCCATATCGTTTTCTACAAAGCTTGTTAAGTCCTTTGACCATTCTCGTTCAATAACTGAGGAACCATTTAATGAGAACTTAGAAAAAGTTCCGTCATCGTGAAGTGTCCATTTACCACCATTTGATGAAGAATTGATTTTAGATAGTGAGCTATACGTAAAGTCGACTTTTTCTGAGTTATTACTATCAGTAACGATTTCTTTTTTTAGATTAACCTTTTTACTTCCGATGTAAATTCCATTGATGTATTCAATATCAAAAATGTCATCATTCATAGGAATATTATATTTAAAGGTATTTGTCTTATTTGTTAGCTTATTAGTCTCTTTAGATATTCGTCCAAGCGAATCATGAATATTCTGACTAATAATTGTAGGGCCTTCTAGTGTCTGTAAGTTTCTACCTTTAAATGAAGTAACAGTGTTTAATAGTCTCTTATTACTGTTTTGTAATTTCGTTGATTTAATACGTCCCCAATTATCGAATTCAAATTCATATATATCATCTAAGTAATTAGCGATGTACATATTATTACTAATCTTCTCGTTACTTAAAATGGTTTGGCCATCAATATGAAATGACTTAAGTGTATTATTGTTGTGGTATGTGAAAGTCTTTTTATTCTTTCCATTACTATTTAGTTTTTCTACTTCTAGAAGTTTACCATTATATAGATCTATTTTTGTTTTAAATTCAGCAGATGTATTTCTAAAGTATTTAGTAGTTCCGTTGGGACGATATGATGCGACCTGATCTTTTTCAAAGATTGAATTTGTTTCTTTAATCAAATCTCCAAATTGGTTATATTCAAAGTTAAGCTTCGTTCTTAGTTCTTCATACTTTTTAAGAAGGCCAGACGTATCATAATGATATTTTTGATGGTTTTTCTTTAAACCATTTTCTGAGACATATGATTCTTTCTTAACGACAATGTAATTATTTTTAGTTTCGTAGTTTTCAACTTTCTTTACCTTGCTTGTAAAGTCTTCTGTTGAGACTGTTGTCGTTAATATCTCCCTGATCTTTAAATAGTGATTTCTTACTACCTTTATAGATTGTTTCGAATTTTTCATAATTGTTGTATTGATTTAGCGCATTTACTAGTGTCTTGTGATAAGTTTCACGATTTGTGCTATAGTTAAGATTTACTAAATTACCTACATTAATTCGATACAGGTCAAACTTACTCTTCTTAGGTAAATTTACTATCAGTTTGTTATTAACGTTATCCTTATAAAGATTGTTGTTTTCTAAAATTACGTCATATGATTTTGTTAAATAGTGTTGCTTTCCATCGATATCATATTTTTCATCAAGGTTATAGTAATCTGATGGCAGGCTAAAGAAATTTAGCGTTAGCTTATAATCATTTTCTCCATTAGCTAACTGTGCTTTTACATTTTCTATGAAGTTCTTATTATATACACCTGTCACAACTTTATCTGCTTCTAAAAGATTCGTAAGGGCAATATTGATGTTAGTATTTGAGAAGTCTTCATTCGTGAAAACTATTTTTTTAAATACTAGTGAACGAATTAATTTGTATTTTTCAGTTAGTGTAAGTTTCTTTACTAAAGGTGATATTATTTTAACGGCCCTTCGGTTATACTTTTCAAATGTATTTAAGTGGTAAATTGAGTTTAATGAGAACTCAAGAAAGTCTGAAAACTCCTGAGTGCTAATCTCTTCTAAGTTTAAGTTTAGATTAAGTAGATAGAGTGTCGAAATAAGTGACTCTTTATTCATCTCTGCATTGTTGAGGTGATAGTAGTTTAGTGCCTCAGCAACAGTTGTCTCTTTATACTCATTATTTAAAATGATATTGAGTAGTTTTGCCTTTGAAATATTTTTAGCTTTCATTAACTCAGTATTTAATTCTTCAAGTTTTTGTAATACTTCTACTGAGAAATCACTCTCTTGCCTCAGTCGGCGATCGTTTCTTCTAAGTCTTTTTTGAAGAGTCGATGCGATATCTACTTGTTCTCCTGTAATTAGTTTTTGTATATCAAGTTTTAGTTGATCCACTTTCTGTTGCTCAGTTTTCAGAGAATCATTAATATTATTAGTAGTAGGCTTTAGCTTATTGTCGCTACAGGCCGTAAAGAGAAGTGATAATGTCACCATCGTTAAGATTTTATTGTTCTTCATTTCTAATCCCAGATTTATTAGTTAAGTGATTTTGTTTATAGCAAAAATAAGAATTGCGTTCATCTAGATTGTAATAATTCTTTGCTGTTTTCACTTTTGACAAATTTATTCACGTAAATTTAGTGAGTTAAGTCTACTTCTGACAATCTTTTGTGTAGCTAGGTTAACCGATATTTAGGTACTTATATTTGGTTTTTGTTCTAGACATTGAGCTGGTTTATACTAATGAAGGAGACTTTGTAGATGGATCTTACGTGTATTTAAGTACTTAGCAAATTAGTTTACTCAAGTAAGTTGTTGAAATTATGCATAAGTTTGTGAATTAATCCCTAAAGTCAATTATTTTGCTTCCGATTAGTTCACAAAGGATTAGTTTATGAGGAAGTTGATTTTACCATTTTTATTATTATTGTTAATGCAAAACGGCCATAGTTTTGCATCTGATGGTGTTAATTGTGTAAACGGAACTCTCGAAACTCTAGATTCTGTAAATGAAGAGAATATTCGTAAAATTGCCAATGTTAGATCTTACGGTGCAAATCCAAATTATCCAAAAGATTGGCCTGCAAATATGAAAGAAATTATGCAGCCAAATGTAAGGGCTGTATGTGATGCCTATTTTTCGGCCAATGATATTGTGCCAAGCTATAATTCAATTATGGAGAATATAGATAAGCACTACCCAGGGGGCCGACAAGAGTTCTTCTTTAAGTATATGTTAACGATGGATTGTTGGGCGTTTCGTAAAAACTTCTTCGATGATTTAAGTTACTCTGGAAACTACTCAAGCTATCTTGGGACGATGATGAAATCTCAATTTGGAGGAGTTGATCCTAATGCTTATATACGAATTGAAAGAGAGGGAAAAATTGTAGAAGGACCAATTTTTCATGTTTTCGCCTATCTTGAAAAGAATTATCCAAATTCTAAACGTGCGAGAGAATATGCTGCTGTAATGAGACGCCTTAGGTCAGGAAAACGTTTTAATTTATTTCCTGTAAAGTCAATTGAAGAGATTAAAAAAGAAGATCCTTATATGCCAATTAATGTGAATTAAGGAACAGGTTGAGAGCTTTATTTTATTTTCTACTTATTCAAATATCTTTTTCTGCGAATGCACAATGTCGTATGGGGATAGCTACAATCTTTAATGGTGGTGATACAATTGAAGAAATTGCTTCAAAAATTAATCGTGGAACAAGAGTTAATGTAGGAAAAAAATGTGTTGAAAAGCTTGGCTTCGATGCTAATTCTGATACATATTGTGAATGCGTTTCTAATGATGAGAAAACAGATTTTGAGCAAAGTCGAAAGGCATTTCGACAAAAAAGTGGAAAACAGCTTAAAGCTAAAATTTTCGAGTTAGCAGAAAGTATCAAAAATGATAATTCAAATTTAAGTCTTAATTGTAGTTTAAATGATACGCTTTCTAAGAATTGCGATCAACAAATGATTGATGAATTATTTCCAGAATATAAGGGTCTTGATCTAGGTAGTGAAATAGGTAATGATTACTTAGAAATCTTTCAATCTTCTAATTCAGATAATAATACAATTAATCAATTTAGATCAAATATCTGTCAATCTTCTTTAGGTAATATTGCAGGGGTTGGTGTACCTTCACAAGAAGAGCTTGATGACTCTTGTCGAAAGTTTGAAAACGAAGTGATTGGTTTTTGTAAAGGAGAGTCTCTTTCAGGACCTGAGTTTGATAAATTTGACTTTGACCTTGCAACGACACCAGATATTGATAACTTTAATTACTTTTGTAAAATAAAAGATCGTCCATATCGAGAAGATATGTCTAACAATATTCTTTCGACTTTAAAGAATGCCCATCAATCACTTGAAGCACCGGTAAATCCAACTTGTACTAAAATTTGTATGGATGAAGCACCTTATTCAATACATGGATGTCATGTAGATAAAAATAAGGCCCTAGCTGAATTTAAAAAAGCAAATTGTATTGAAAATACGGAAACTCCGGATTGTAAATTTTTGAAAGAAGCAATAGGAAACCAATTATTAAAAGATTTCAAATCAGGTGAGTTAAATGAAGATGATATTGCCTTCTTTAGGAGTCATCTGCATGAAGATGATTCTAATGAATTAGAAGAAAGAATTGAGCTTGCAAAGATCGAGTCTAACTCAATGAAGAAGGGCTCACTTGTTTCACAATTCTTTGCCAGCAAAGATGGTGAGGCCCTTGACATTGGTGGCCCAGAAAAGAATGAAAAAGTGGCACAAACTCCATCTCAAAATGATTCCTCTGCTGGATCTCCAATCGCAGCCAAAATGACTGGACCTTCTCAGCAGCCACCGACAAAACAAGCAGTGGAGTCTGTAAGTGTAAGTGATGGTGTTAGTTCTGCTTCTGTACAAATGGCATCAGGTAGAAGCGGTCTTAGAATGGGAGCACGAACAAGAAATAATCGAAATATTTCAAAAAATACGAAGCAGATTGTAGAGACTATTAAAACATTAAGACAAGCTGGAAGTAGTCTTGCCGATGCCCTAAATCAACAGCAAAAAAGACTAAAAAGAGAAAGAGAAAAATTAGCACGTGAAAATCAGGATAAGTACCAACGTTATGATGCTGAAACTCTTGAGCCAATCCAAAGAGGTAGAAGAGGAAGAGGTTCAAACGGATCAGGTAATTATCCGATCGCAAATGTTGCAAGTGCCGGGTCAGGTGGTGGATCAAACTTTGCTACAGGTGGCGGTGGGTCTTCTTCAACTGGAAGTTCAACATTTACGCAACCTGAGAAGAAGGCAACAGTAGTTGATATCACTGGGCGTTCAGCACCAAATATTGATTTAAATAATCTTCAAAGTTCTGGAGCAACGCTACCGGCTTCGATTACAAATCACCCAGATGCATCTGAGATTTCAAAGATGTTCAATGGCCTTGCTTATGAGAAAGATGAAAAGGGTAGAGGTATTGCAAGTGAAAAAGGTGAGGTTAAAAAGATCAAGGTTTCTTGGGGTGCTGAGAGTATCGACCTAGGCTCACTTCTTATTAACGCCAAAGACTTAAAGCCTGGTGAAGAATTTATTGTCTACAAAGGTGATATGGATAAGTTTGTAAGGCTTACTCCTGCTTATCGCTTTCAAGCTGGAAAGCGAGTTTTCATCGGCTATCGTGTCGAAAATCGCAATCGAAAAAATGCGGACTTGGCCGCGAGTCTTTATGCCAAGAAATTTTTAATTCTATAAATTGGTTTTCTATTTTAGAAATAGATGCAAGAAGAGAAGCAATTCGCTTTTCATTTAAATGATAGAAATTTAGGATTCAAAAACTTTTGAGCTCATACTTGCTCAGGACAATCTTGTCCCGAGCTAACCTCTTAGGCAAGGGAATGCGTATGAGTAAAAAAGAAAGCAAAATCGCTGGATTTTGCAAGCAGGGCGCCCACCTGCTTGTAATTTTAGCATCGATCTTTATTGCATTCAATGTATATTAAGTGATTTTGCGCCCTTGAAAATGACTTCAAGGGCCTTTTGATTTATTGAACTTCTTCAGAAGGAAGGTCGTCTGATGAACCATCATTTGGCTCTGTCGGCTCTTGTTTAACTGGAGCTTCTGTAAGTCTCTTGTAGATAACAATAAGACGATCTTTTTCAGCATTAAAAAATAATACTAAGTAGAAATCATCTGATTGTTCTTCTCTAAAAGATTCTAGGTTTCCTGATTGTTTTAGAGAGTCGGCCTTAGTTGAAGAGTAGAAGTCTTCAATCTTCTTTGTATCTTCATATGAGAAGCGAGTAGAACCAACATGATCTGTGGCCAGTGTATCCATGATAACATTGATCTTTTCGTCTTTTAGAAGTAGTTGTAGTCTGCTGTCATCTGCATTAAGAATCGCTTTTTGTAGCTCTTCTTTAAGTTCTTTAGAAAAGTCAGCGTATGAACATTTATTAGAGATAAATACTAGCTCATTTGTCGGCTTACTTTCTAGGCCAATTAACTTTTCCTGAGTTAACTCAAGACAAGGCTTTGGTGTAGGCTCTTGTCCCTGATCTCCAGTATTCGCAAACACTGGCAGAGCAAGTAGTAGTGCTAGTATAGTTTTTTTCATTTCTCTAATTCCCTAATATTATTTGTTGATACAGGCATCCTCCCATAGTTGAGGTTAACAAGCAAGTCTTTGCGCAGTGAGTTGTATAATGTACTTGATATAACTAATTGATTTTCTTAGCACCAGAATAGCGTAAACGGATTTCATCACTTAACCATTGGCCAGCAACGTCTTCTGCCATGAAATCGTCACAGTATCGGGCCGGGTTCCCACGTGGAAACTTCTTTTTACCATGGTAGAAGCTTAAGCAAGTTTGAGCGTAACTTTCGATATATTCTGGGAAATTCTTAGCAAACCTCTTGATAATAACTTTCGTTTTTGTGCTGGCCTTACCATTTCGACGATGAAAGATCTCTCCTCTTAAAGGATGATATTTAAGAAGATCATCGAGTACTTTCTTTCTGCTGTCGTAATTGGCCGATAGTTCTTCCATTTTATTCCAGGCCATATTCATCACAGGCCCAGGGATTGGATTGGTTAAAAGGTAATTGGTTAAGAAAACAGATTTCATTTGTTTATCAATTTTATCAAAAGCATTGAATGTAAGAAAAATGATCTCGCTATTATAGTTACTTGGCCTAAGAAGTGACTCTATATCGGCCTTAGTAAAACCATTTAGGCAATCTGGGTTAAAGATATCCTTGGCCTTATTAATTATTGAAGCTTTTGAGTCTATGCGAGAAATCTCTTTGACAATAATTTGTAGGAAAGCCTTCTGGCCTTGATCCTCGCGACAGTAGTAAATTGAATCGTTACTTTTTAAAGGTGCTTTGACTAGATTGTCATACTTATTCTGAAGTGGTGCCGCTAGGGCCTTATAAATATCAAAGTCGATATCAGGATAGCGGGCCGAATGAGAAATATAAGTATCTAAGTCTTTTTGACAGTTTGAACACTTTTGAAAATAAAGTCGAGCGTATTTAGAGTAGGCAAGAGTGAAAAAGGCATAGGCCTTAAGGTTCTTATTCTCAATAAACTTTGTAATTCTTGTGAACTGGGCCTTGTTGACTTCGTTCTTCTTTATAAGATCTTCGACATATGAAGTTGCCATCTCTCGTGTCATCTTCTTCCATTCAAAATCTCTTTGAGACGGCCTAACATCTAGAAAGTGCTTCATATATTCAGTGTGGGATTTGTCTTTATAGAGCACACGAAGGTCATCCATCGTATAGGTGATGGCCGATACCTTTACAGCTAGAAGCGATATAAATAGACAAACCAATACGCGCATTTAAATAATATCCTCAATCACAGAGAAGAGAGTTTCTTTTTTAAAAGGCTTCTTAATAAAGTGAACTTTGCCTTGGAGCTCCTCATTGTCTAGCTCTTCGTCACCGGAGATGATGATATACTTCAATGTACCAGCTTTTGGGCCATTCTCAAATCGACGCACAACTTCAGCACCATTGATAACAGGCATATTCTTATCTGCAATGACCACTTTAAGGTTGTCGCTAATATTATCAAAGTAGTGCTCCACGTCAACTTCACCGCTCAGGGCCAGTGTCTCATGGCCTTCTTGACTCAAGGTAAGGGCAAAGAGCTCTGCAATATTCTCATCGTCATCGATAAATAGGATCTCTTCATTCATAAGTATAGTTTCTCAAATCTTAACTAGTTTCAAAAGTAATTTTTAGTAATTTATTGCTATGAGTTAGATGTGTGAATTTTGTTTTTTAAACCTTCACTTTAGTTTATTATACCCGCTGATAATTAAATGACAAAAGAAATCAACTTTTCGTTGAGAAACACACTTTAATTGGAGTTAATGTGAAGTTACCTGTGGTTAAAAGCACACAATTAAATGATTCATTTCGCTTAGATTATTATGATCATTTTGAATCTCTTTTATTTGATGGTTCACAAATTAAAGAGTCTATTAAAAAAGATTTACTATTTTGGACGGAGTTTGATTCTTCATTCAAATTTCAAATAGGTCTCGAAGGTGTTCAGTTTTTACTTGGAATTGATAATGATGAGAAAGTACTGCGCCTTTGTAATATAAAAATGGCCAATGAAATCTTTCTTCTTGATAACTATGTCGGAGAAGAAAGTGAAGATTATAAGAAATTCAAAGCACATGTAACAAATGTTATGAGTGTTAAAATTGCAGACTTTCCTGGTGTAAGTAATATCATAAGTCATCGCTACGGACTTAAGAAGCTTGATGAAATCGAGGACCAATCTGTTAGTGAGATGTCTGATACAATTACAAAGAAACTTCTTACGTTTCTTAATGATTATAGACCAGTCTTCTTTGAGAAGATCTCTGACTTTGCTCTAGGTCTTACTGCAAATTATGCACTTCTAAGAATCCACTTATTAAAATTCTTAGCAATCTTACCATCTCTTGATCATGATATGGAGGGAAAGGAAGTTAAGCGTATATTGAGAGAGTCTTTAAGACGACTTATTCTCGATTCGAAAAAAGCAAAGAGATTAGATCTAAAAGGTGATCGTCAACCTCTGCCTCCGCAGTTAGTAGTCCTATTTTACTTTGTTCTTTTAATTGTACGTATTTTTCCTGCGAAGGCCCTTGCTAATATTGTTCGTTTTAAAGTCCGCTTTATGGCCAAGAGATTTATCGCTGGTGAAACAATTGAGAGTGCACAAAAGAACTTTGCAGCAATTTTTAATACTGGAAGAGATGTTACTCTGGATCAACTTGGAGAACTTGTTGTTTCTGAATCTGAGGCTGATAACTATATGAATGAAGTTCTAAAACTAGTTAATGGTTTTAGTATGCACATCACTCCTGGAAGTCGCAATAAAGCGGGGATCTTAAGAGCGCACGTTTCTATCAAGGTTTCTGCCCTTTGTTCCGACTTCAAACCTGAGGCATTTGATTATACATATAAGCTAGTTGCTCCTAGACTTATTAAAATTCTAAAGACTGCAAAAGAACAGCAAGTCTTTATCAATATCGATGCTGAACATTACCACTACCGTGATATCGTTTTTGAAATCTATAAGAAGGCCCTTCTTGAAACTGAAGAACTAAAAGACTATGCAGACACTGGTATTGTTGTTCAAGCATATCTACGTGACTGTTACGAGCATCTTCAAGATGTTGTCGAGCTAGCAAAAGAGCGTGGCATGATTATGCCTATTCGTCTTGTTAAGGGGGCCTATTGGGATGCTGAAACTGTTGAGGCCGAGGCCCATGGTCACAATGCTCCAGAATTCTTAAATAAAGAAGAAACAGATATCAACTTCAGACAAATGATCTATGAAATGTATAAAGCATTTCCACATATCAAGCTTTGTATTGCTTCTCATAACTTTGCAGATCATGCGTACGCTGAAGCACTAAGAGAGATGAAATTCAACGATATTGATGAAATTGAGCACCAATGTCTGCATATGACTTACGAGGCGCTATCGACTGCGATGGCCAAGATGGGATGGGCCGTAAGAAATTACGTTCCAATTGGATCTTTGATTGTTGGAATGGCCTACCTTGTTCGTCGAATTATGGAGAACTCTTCTCAAGTTGGTGTTCTAACAATCATGAGAAGTCATAAGAAGAATGCAAAACTTATGGCCCCAAATGAAATCTTTGAAAAACACCAAAGTGAAGGTCTTTTAAACCTAGACTCGACGTTAACTCACGTTCATGGACAATTTAGTAATTGCCCTCCACTAAAAACTTACCTTGAAAAAGAGCTTAAGTATTTTAGAAATGAATTTGAAAAATTTGCATCTGGAAAAGATTATTCAACAGACTTTTCTCTAACTGGAGAGTTGGAATCAGTTCTTTCTCCTTCTGATGGCAAGAGTATTGTTGGAAAGATAACTTTCGCAAATATCGACGATACTGAAAAAGCGATTGCTTCAATTGATAATTCTTTCTATGAAGGTGAGTGGTCTAAGTCTGCTTGGCAAGAAAGAGCTGCTGTTATGGCACGTGCTGCTGAAATTATGTATCTTCGCCGTAATTACTATTCTGCACTTATTATGCATGAGTCTGGAAAGGCCATTGGTGAAGCTCTTGCCGACGTAGATGAAGCAATCGATTTCTTAAATTTCTATATTAGAAAATTATCAGAAGTTGGTGATAATGAAGAATTCAAGGCCCGTGGCCCATTTGCTATCATCGCACCATGGAACTTTCCACTTGCAATTCCTTGTGGAATGACAGCATCAGCTCTTTTAACAGGCTCTACTGTTATCTTAAAGCCTGCTGAACAAACACCTCTTATCACATGTGAACTCGTAAATTTATTTCATGAGGCAGGAGTGCCTAAAGATGCTCTAATTCATCTTCCTGGTATTGGAGAGACCGTTGGTCAAAAGCTTATTGAAGACCAGCGCATTGCTGGTGTTATCTTTACTGGTTCAAAACCTGTTGGTGTTCATATTGCTAAAACTTGTGCCAAGAGACTTTATGAGAATCGCAACACAAACAAGAGCTATCCTGTACGAGTTATTACTGAAATGGGTGGAAAGAATGCTGTGATCGTTACAAATAATGCTGAGCTTGATGAAACTGTTTCTGGAATTCTTTATTCTGCTTTTGCACATGCTGGACAGAAGTGTTCTGCCGCTTCTCGTGTTCTTGTGCATAAAGAAGTAAAAGATAAATTAGTTGCTCGTCTTAAGCAGGCCGCTAATGATATCTATGTTGGGCCAGCAACAGACTTTGCTAGTTTTATCAATCCTCTTGTTAGTCAAGAAGAGAAAAATCGCTTAATTGCTCAAGTAAAAGAGGCCAGCGAAGAAGCTAAAAAGTACGGAGGAGTCGTACACGTTAACCGCTCAGAGGAAAACCTTCCTGGTTACTGTGTCGGGCCTACAATAATAGAACTGCCAAAGTCACGTGCTTTAGAGAAAGAAAGCTATGCTTCAAGGGAACTCTTTGCTCCTGTTATCCATATCGTTGCTTATGATGATTATGAAGATGCGTTGAATATTTTCAATAGTGTTGAGTACGGTTTAACTGGTGGAGTCTTTTCTCAATCTCAAGATGATATCGATTTCTTAACTAAAGAGATGTATATCGGAAATAATTATATCAATCGTCCAATCACTGGTGCTCGTGTTGCTATCGAGCCTTTTGGTGGCTTTAAAATGTCAGGAACAGGCCCTAAGGCCGGTGGTGCTGACTACCTAAGAAGCCTCTTTGTTCGTAATAGTTCGCAAGATCTTAAGTCTTCAAAGTTTGATGAAGGAAGTGATTATGAACCAGTTGTTTCTCGTAGCTCTTCTTCTGATCATTTTGTAAGACGTGAAAAGATGCTTTCAGCACTCGATGAGATTATCAGTAACTTTGGCCCTTTATTTCCTGGAACTTTCGGAGAGCAGAGGCATGCTCTTAAGGACTTGAAGAAATGGCTTGAGGTTGATTATTTAGAGCTCTTAAATAAGGGACGTGATAATCGCTATATCCCAGGACAAATTAATTACTCTGTCTTCGATTGCAATAAGGACCGTGCGCTTTATTTAAGCTTAAATGAAGAGATTAATATGCAAACTTTCTTTGCTGTACTTATGTCTCTAACGACTGGGACAGGAGTTACAATCCTTTGTTCAAATGCTGAAGCTTACCGTTGGTGGAATTACCTAATTGATATTTTAAAGAAGAATCGTTTCTCTAAGAAGAATATCGATTGTTACCACGTAAGTAAGGAGAAGATGCATACTCTTCTAAGTGAGAACTTTGATGTGGTTATCTGTGATGGTGATCTTAAATCAATAAAAGAATTCAATAGTGCAGTTGGTGAAAAGAATGGACAATTTGTTATGACGTCATTTATTTCACCACTTGAAGACTATATTAGTGGTTCTTATTTTGATCTATTCCATATGTTCTCATCTGAGCGAAGCTACGCTGTCAATATCATGAAGCACGGAGCACCGATGGAGTTAGACTCATAATGAAGTATCGTCACTTAATCTTAGGAGCGGGCAATATGGCCCGCGCTTTAATTCCTGGTTTCATCCAAAACTCTCAAGATTGCGAGTTCTTAATTTTTACTCCTAGTGGAAGTAAGGCGAAAAGCTTTGCAGATGAATTTGGTGCGATTTGGGTTAAGGATCTCGAAGAATTACGTAATACTCATATTGATTACCTCTGGGCCTGTTTTAAACCTCAACAGTTAAAACAAGTTGCGCTAGAAATTGATTTTTTAACTCATCCATATTTAACAATCGTTTCACTTCTTGCTGGAAGTGATGCTAAGGCCCTAACCGAATTCTTATCAACTGATCAAATTATTCGAATTATGCCAAATACTCCGGCCCAAGTTGGACTCGGAGTAAATGCTCTTTATAAGACTAAGACTGTTCATCAAGACAAGTGGACTGCTTTTTGGCAGGCATTTAATACAAGTGGAATTAATACAGTTTTTGAAAATGAAGATGATATTGATACGATAACTCCTTTTTCAGGTTCAGGACCTGCATACTTCTTTGAAGTTGCACGTATCTTAATTGAGGATATGAAAGCACGCGGCATTGATGGTGCCCTTGCACATCAAATGGTTGCGGGTACAATAGAGGGGGCAGGTCGCATGCTATCTGAAAACTCTGATGCCGAAACTCTTCGAAATAATGTCACATCAAAGAATGGTGTCACTTATGAGGCCCTTGAATCCTTTAAAGAGTCGGGGATGGAGGAGATGTTTAATCGTGCAATTGAGCGTGCATACCAGAGAACGCTTGAATTAAAAGGAAGTAAGTAATGAAAAAAATTTTAGATAAATTACCAGAAGGTTTAAGAAATACTGCTTTTGTAAGACTTTTTGGCCTTACAAAAGTTCCGATGATTTTTTGGCTTAGGCCAACTGTTCTAGAGCTTAGCGATGAAGTAACGGCCATTAAGATCCCACTGTCTCGTCGCTCTAAGAATCACCTCAATAGTATGTACTTCGGTGCTCTCGCTTGTGGAGCAGACCTTGCTGGTGGATTTGCAGCAATGAAGAAGACGATGGATAAAGGAAAGAGAGTATCTCTTGCTTTTAAAGATTTTCATGCTGAATTTTTAAAGAGAGCAGAAGGTGATACAGTCTTTACTTGTACACAAGGTAAAGAGATTGATGCTTTTGTTGAAAAAGTTTTAGCAAGTGATGAACGTCACAACCTTCCACTGGATATTACTGCAACTTGCCCAGATGTTACCGGGGATGAACCTGTCGCAAAGTTTACGATTACTTTAAGCTTAAAGAGAAAATAATTGCTCCTTGGGTGAACCGCTTAGGCAGGGTTAGGGGAGTCGATAAAGATGCACTCTAGCCCGTAAGTTTCTTCAATTAACTTCTTTAGAGCAAGAACGCCAAATCTCTCTGTTGCGTTATGGCCACCAGCAAAAAAGTGAATTCCTTCTTCACGTGACTCGTGCCAGTCATGTTCACTCATTTCACCTGTAAGATAAGCATCTAGACCTTCTCGAACGCAGTAGCGCCAGTCTGAGTTTGCACCACCAGTAATGATTCCCATTGACGAGATCTTTTCATCGTTTGGTTCACTATGAATGATTTCGTGATTAAGGACTTTCTTAAGTAGTTCCTTTAACTCACTTGGTGTAAGTGGATTTTCAAAACTACCTTGGATACCTGTAGGCATTCCTTTGTAGTCACCATATGGTTTTAAGTTTGTTAAACCGATTTGTTTTGCAATTCCGGCAGCGTTGCCATCTTCAAGATGGGCATCAAGAGGTAAGTGGTAGCCGAATAGATTGATATCATTTTGAATAAGAGGTTTCACTCTCTTTGCGAAGCTTCCTGTAATAGTTCTGACTCCGTGGAATTTCCAAAAAAGCCCATGGTGAACAATCATAGCATCTGCGCCAAATTCACAGGCCTTTGCAATAGAGTCTCTTTGTGCTGAAACAGCAAATGCTATTTTTGAAATCTCTGGACGACCTTCGATTTGTAGGCCATTTGGGCCGTAGTCGTTATACTCGTAAGTATTAAGGTGTTTTGCTAAGAACTTTCCAAGCTCACTTGCTGAGACTTTTGTCATAATTGATATCCATACCGTTAAAATTATTGTGTTGGTTGGTTATCATTATCCCCTTGGTGGCCAGAGAAATCAACTTTGAACTTCTCAAATCCATGAGTCTTATCCGTATTCTCTGGTTTTGTTACACTTGAGCGGATTTTACTTATTGTGTGGCGCAGTTCCTGGTTTTCTGGGACCAGTTTTAGTGCAACCTCGAATTCTTCCATGGCCTTATCAAAATTATTAAGCTGCATATAGGCGCGGCCTGCATTGATATATGGGTATTCGCGATTTGTGTACTTAGGTGCTTTTTTTGCAAGCTCATACCATTTAATTGATTCATTGATATGACCCTCATTTAAAAGAAGTGTTCCTAGATCATTGTAAGGTGCACCATATTCTGGATCGATTTCAATGGCCTTTAGGCAAAGTGACTTCGCATCTTCAATATTTCCCATTTGTGAAGTTACCCAACCCATAAGAGTAAGGACTTCTGCTGTTTCCTTATGGCCACGGGCCATATTAAAAAGCTCTAGTGCCCCGGCCAGATCTTTTTTAGAAACTAGTACATGGGCATCTGAAATATATTGTTCGTACTTTTCTTCTCTCTTTGCATTCATACCAAGGATTGGTGCAGTTTTAGAGTGAGCAAGGTTTAGGATTTCAAGGGATTCTAAGAAGTATAGTGGAGGAGTGAAGTCCTCTTCGTACTCCATATCTTCATCGTCTTCGTCCACGCGTCCACCTTCAATTAGTGTGAATGGACCTTTTTTAATGATTTCTTTTGCAACAACGATTTCTTTCTTTTCTTTAATATCGATTGCTTTTAAAAGTCCCATTCTTGGAGTGGCAACATCAAGTGATGAGCGCTCGATTAAGATTAGGTGAAGTTCTCTTGTGTACTTATATGATAGGTTGATGAGACGAGTGATCACGCCAACAACTTCATCATCATTTTTTGGAGCGAGAGCAATAAAGCTTTCAATAAAGTTATTCATAAGCCTTAAGTTTTCACGCCCTTGACGAAAATTATTTTGGTGGAGAAGACTGAGATCACCAAAGTGAGATAGAATTAGCAATTCACTTACTAACTTATCATATTCAGAACTAAACTCTTCAATAATAAGGCGCGCCTTAGCATCGAGGTGAGTTTCACTTAATTCACAAATAGCATGTAGAATCCTATCTAGGTAGCTTCTTGATTGTGTGAGTTCGCTTAATAAAATTTCTTGAATAGTATTCATCTTAGTGATTTCTTCCCTTGAATATTCATATTTCGTCCCTGAAATATGCACTCTATGATTCATCTTGTCTACGTTGTGACGCATCAACATATCGTTGATATGTTACTTTATACATATACACATTACGTGCCAAAATTTCTAATTGTAACTGTCCGATATTTGATAGGTGAAAATTAGATGGGGCCAAAATATTGGCCCCAGTGTCTATAATTTATTTCGTTTTGGTCTTCTTAACGAGTGCTCTAAGTGTTCATTATTCAAGGGTTTTTGTTTCATACTTAAGAAGATTTCCCGCATCATTGGCCTTATCATATGCCGTTGAGATTCTTTGGAAGATATTATCCGATTTAGAACCAATTGCTGACTTACCTTTAAAGTTAAGTGAACTTAGATTGCGATTTTGGTTCTTCTTAAACATATTACTAAATGGATTCCCATTATTTTTCTTTTTAACTGAAGCTGTTCCTCGTCCACCGACAAAGCTTGGGCCACGGCCACCAACGTAGCTGATACCTTTTAAACCACTTCCGGCATTTCCTGATAGAGCTTCCGGTTGACCTGCATCTCCTGCCGATGATCCTCCGCCACCGCCTCCACCACCAGGGGAGCTTCCTCCTCCTCCGGCACCTTGTGCGATCTGTCCACCTTCAGATACTGTGGCAGCTGGACCGAAGTTACCTTTAAGTCCACCACCAGTTTTTGCTTTGTTAACAACAGTTGATGTATCTACACCAGCTGATGTTGGGTCATCAGTACTTGCGGCCGTTGCAGCAACTGCCTGATCTTGATCTGTATGTTGATAGGCCTGATTCGTTCCAAAGCCACCAACAGAGTAGTCCCCAAATGATGGAACATTAACTGTATTTGCCCAACCTGATTGGCATTGAGCGTGTGCAGGATTGGCCTGACAAAACTCCATATAGACATCTTGATTTTCAAAGAAGTCTTCTGGTAGTTCCATCGTATCCATTCCTTCAATTTTTCCAATGGCATTTGAAATCATTTTTTGTTGTTTTCCAAGCTGGCTTATCGCCATTTGTTCTTTGGCAACATCAACTCCAGCTTCAGCTGCGATTTGGTTACCAGCTCTCTTAGCATCACCATTTCTTAAAAAACCAAAACGCCCAAAATTCTTCTGGCATATTTCTAGTGATGATCCAAGAGATCCACCACCTGCTGCATCTTTTAAATGAGGGGCCGATTGTTGGATCTTTGTTAATGCTCCCTCAACAGGTTTTTTACATAGTTCATTAGTTTCAAAATATGTTTCACTCGTTGGAATACTTGAAGACATTGTTAAGATTGTCCCAAGTCTTGCAGCTTCAATTGTACGACGTGTTTCGGCCATTGATTGTTGCTTTGCTAGCCCATCTTTTTGTGATTTTAGGGCAGTTGTTGTTACGTTCTCTGTCCCATCCATATTCATTAATTTATTTTGTTGCTCATTACTAAAGTCTTGGGCCTGAAATTGTTGAAAAGTTGCATTTGCAGTTTTTCCTAATTGAGCGGCATTGTGTGCAAGAACTAGGTTAGAACACTCGTCATAATCAAGAGTTTCAAGACCTTCAAGCTTACAAGTGATACGTCCATCAATTGAAGTGAGCTTCTCTGGTTTCTGATATTGATCCTCGGACTGACGGTCTTCTGAAAAGTTTTCACCAAATGCTGCAGCAACTTGGTTACATGCAGTAACATTCTTAACGGCAGCAGAGATTGCATTACCATCAACTTCATCAGGGTTAGCTTCATGAATAAAAACAGCGACGGCCTTAGTATAATCAATGGATGAAGAGCTACCATTGCGGTAAACTTCTTGGGCAATATCCTGCCAGTTTACATTACCATTTTTTCCCGAAACTTTAAATGCTCGCTGACATTTTATAGCGCCAGTACTACCAGTAAAGTCTGGTTCGACATTTTGGAAACTAAGTTTTGAAACTGATTTTGAACATGCTTTAAAGGCATCGATATTTGATTTTTGCTTTTTAGTCATCATTTCTTGTAAACAACCATCCCAATTTGCATGTTTTGGATCACCCGAACCATGATCGTCTTCATCTTGAGGAGGAGTTGGCTGATCTGTTAGTTCATTGGAAAGTTCTCTTTCCTTTTTAGAGATAAGATCTTCACATGCCTTTTGGACATCTTCATCTGATACCTTATCAAGCCCATCGAAAGAGTGGTTGAACTGGTGCTTATTTCCTTCGCTATCTTCACATGTTAGCGACGCATAGGCAGAGCTAAGTGGCACTGAAGCTAGTAGAAGAGATAGGGTAAATGTGTTTAATAAAGTTGTTTTCTTGTTCATAAGTGACTCGAAAGTTAGGTTTTCCTTACTTAAATTATAAGTTCTATTCGGTTAATTTCTTTTAAAAATTGAGTATTTAAGCATGTTTTAGACATTTGAGGGGTGTTGCACAAGATAAGTCCTTAAAAATATGTTCATTTTTGAGGGCCGGCCATGTAAAATTAAATTTTACGAATGCCCATGATTGTGGCCATTTAAGAAAATTTAATAACTTAGAGGTAGGATATATGAATTCACAAAGAACACTTACAATCGACGATTTTAATATTGAAGAAGCAATCTATGAATTTCAGGTTCAAGAGACTCACCTGGATACTTTCGGTCATATGAATAATGCGACTTATCTGACGATCTTTGAGCAGGCCCGTTGGGATATGATTACAAAGAATGGTTGGGGTATGGATCGCATTATGCGTGAAAAAAAAGGGCCAGTTGTTTTAGACATTAATATCACTTTTAAGTCTGAGCTACGCCTAAGGCAAATGGTTAAAATTCGCTCAAAAGCTACGAGTTTTGTTAATAGTAAGGTTCTAGTTTATGAGCAGGAAATGTTTGATGATAGTGGAAAGGTTTACACTAAATTCAAAATGACTGCTGGTCTATTTGACCTTAAAGAAAGAAAGCTTATGGGTCACGACCCTGACTGGCTAAAGGCCGTAGGACTTACTTTAAAAGCCTAAAGAAGTGATGATAGATTCCTTGTGAGCTTGCTTTTACTTCATCTAAATAAGTAAGCTCATTCATCTTCTTATGATTTAATAATTCACAAAATAACTCATAAGTATATTCTTGGTGATATTCGGACGAAACCTTATTGTAGCTAATATGCCATGCCTCTGGTGCAACTCCACCAAGGTCTTCAACGTATGGCCTATAGTAAGAATAACTTTGCTTGTTCTCAATCTTAGAATTTAACCACTTACTAAAATTAGCAAATGGGCCACCTTCAGAAAACTCTTCAGGTATGAGTTGAATGTGATAGCCTTCTGGCCAGCTATTGCCATCCACCACATCAAGCTCCGTTCCCCAGTGGTGGCGAGATGTTCCGGGAAGCGCTGACCAATTAATGATGGCCGCTACTATTTCTGAAGGGGATAGTTTGGTGTGATCGAGTTCTACTCCATTGCGATCATAGATAGGACGTTTACCGGCGCATTTTTCATTCCAGATTCTTAATTGGTCATCAAATGAACGAAAGGAGCTTGTGACATAGAAGTCGATACCTTCTGTTAGAGCATCTTCTTTAAAACGTTTAAAGTCATCAAATGAATCTTTGTGGAAGTAGCGGTTGATACTCTCATCATAAATGAGGTGATCTTTTGTCATACCGAATAGAACTTCCTTGTCTACCTTACTCATATAAATTCCAATTATTACTCAGAGAATAATTTCTTTAGTCCTGACTGAACATAGCGGTGTGAGATAACTTTGAAAATAGAAACCGACTTATCTTTGATAATATCGTTATCTCCATAATCATATTTCTTCTTAGAATCACCGTTACCAGCTCCTGCTCCAAAGCTTAGAACCTGCGAGCTTGAGCTGTCGTCAAACTTCCAACGATTAGTGTCGTTATTTGTTGTTTTTCTAACCGTTTTCTTTGTTGGTGCTGCAAGTCCCTTGGCCGGAAGCTTTGCTGAAACACTTTCTACGGCATTTTGGAATGAAGGCTCTGTTGGTCTTAGACGAGCAAAGGCCTCACTTGCACCACTTCCATTAAAGATTGAAACGTTATTATTATCACCATACTTACCGGCCTGCTTAGCAAGTTCATCGCTGATCTTACTTAGCCCAAGACCTGTGTTTTTCTTAAATGGATTCTCTAGTTTTTTCTTAATTGCATCCATTGCCTTTGCCGCCATGGCCGCTTGTGCATCAGTTGTTGAAGCATTGTAAGTTCCACCGTTTCCTTGTGTTGTTGCATTTGCCGCTCTAATGGCCTCTGAGACATCTAGTCCTCCGAGTGAGCTTAAAGCAGTAGGGGAAACCGTAATCTTCTTACAAGCATTTTCACCTTTATTATTCTTTAGCTTTCTACAGTTACACTCACGATCGAATTTTCCATCAACATAGAAACAACCTTGTGGGTTATTATTTTGGGCCGCGCGAGTTGAGTCAGCCGAAGTGATAAATGAACCATTGTACTTGTTCCAATAGTCTTGACATGTCTTCGATTTTTCACGGTTAGGGTTTTTATTTCCTTGTGCTGTATAACAGTAACAGGCCGGATTACTTAAACTATCTCTTCCATCTGGACAGAACGAAGCAACACTTTTCACATACTTTTCTTTTAAAACTTTAATCTGTTCAACATTTGAATTAGCATCTTTATTATTCTTCTTTGCTTGATTTGAAACAGTCAGTGCAGCAGGTACTGTTACTGCTGAGGCCACAATAACTGTACATGGATTATTAGTTATTGAGCGAAAGCCATTTGCCATATCACTGAAGTTCCACTTTGAAGCACCACCTGCTTCACCAGGTGACTGGTTCATACAACTTGTTCCAAAAGATGAGAATGTTTCATAAACGGCAACTGCTGCAGCTGCTGTATAGCCAAGAGCTAGTGTTTTGTATTGTTTGGCCTGTTTAGAAGATACATCTGCTAAGTATTGTTGCTCTTTCTCAAGCATATCAAATGCTGCTATCTGAGCGTTCTTCATCGTTTCCGGATCTTTTGAGATCTCTTCGTATTCTTCTTTGAATTCTTTTGTTTTCTTCTTTACGTCTTCTTTGTTGACCTTTGTCTGATAAAAGCTATAGGCTGAAACCGCTCCCACCAGCATACAAGATTTACAGCTTGAACGGTTTTCATCTTTTGATACATTCGATGAATTAGAGTTGGCGTTATTTTGTTGATTACCTGATGAATCTACTGACATAGAATCATCGCCGTTAAAAAATTTAGGAACAACGAGGGCCGTAACACCTGTCACAATCCCCCAAGCTTCAGCAAAACCAGTAATGAGATTTCCTTTTCCTTTACTCTCAACTTCACTATCAGAAACTCGACCTGCATTTAATTCATTAACTGTTTTTTGTTGTCTGGTATCTGCTGCTGCTTTCATACAAGCATTGCGCTCACTCTCACTAGATTTAGAATCACAGTCTTGGTATTCATCTCTGTTCTTAATTGAACCTTCTGTATACATACAGCGATTCAAGCTTGCGTTGAAAACTTGTCCTGTCGGGCAGTTTGTTGTCGCAAAGACTTCGAAGTGTCCAAGTGCAAAACTTAAAAATATGAGTGTCAAAATAATGCCTTTCATTTTTACTTTTCCTACTTTTTTAGGCTATCAATCTAGTTACTTACTTAGTATAACAGCAAAGCCTTAGTTATTAATAGTAGGGCAATAGCTGTTTAATGATTTAAGTTTCTGTTATTACAGGGGTATAGTTGTGAATTTTAGACGTATTTTGGTGTTGTTCTTTGTTTTTGTAAGCCTTAAAACTTTGGCACTGCCTTTAAGTGATCTACAAACAGGTGATATTATCCTGTTAGATTTGGACTGCTTTAGTTGTGAGCTAATCGAAAATGAAACAGGTGGCCCTTTTTCACACTCTGGAATTGTGCTTAAGCTAGGTTCACAAGTCTATGTGGCCCAGTCTCTTGGAAGTGTTCATCATATTCCACTTCAGGCCTTCCTAGGATATTCAAATAAAACTCCTCATGTGATTCGCCCAAAACATATTAACTTTTCTAAGAAAAGAAAATTACTTGAAAATTACAAGAGAAAATATCTTGGAATGGATTTTGATCACGACTATGTTTGGGATGATGGAAAGCTCTACTGTTCAGAGTTTATTTATAAGCTTCTTAAAAGTGTTTACGCCATTGAGAAGTTTAAGCCGACTCCTATGACATATGATAAGAATCCAAAAGGTTGGGAGATCTACTTTGGTGGAAAACTTCCTCCAAGCGGGAAGTTAGGACTTTCACCAAATGATTTCTTTTTCTCAACAGGATTTGATGGTGACTTCAGGGATATGGGGCCGCTATATTAAATTGTGAATCAATTTAATCAGGCCCATTTAGAAAGAGACCACTTTCTCAAGTCACAGACACTTATTGATTTAGCTCAAAAAGCGCTTTCTATTACGTCTCTTAGCGCTCAAGATCTAAAGGCCTTGGAAATTGGCTGTGGACAAGGTCTTAACTTGGCCGACTTCAACTTTTCTCAGCTGTTAGGCGTTGATATCTCCGAGGCCGCAATAAATAAGGCCAAAACAAACTTTCCAAATTATGAATTTAAATGTCTCTCAAGCCTTGAGTTAGGGCAATTTCAAGAGAGCTTTGATTTTATTCTCGATGCTCACCAAATCCATTACTTACAATCTCAAGATGAAATTTGTCGCTATATAAATGGTGTCTACGGACAATTAAGTAATGGGGGAGTTTTTTGTTTTGAAGCGATGGTTAAGAGTAAGGAGATGATCCTTTCTGATTTATCTGTTACTGTTTTAGATTACCTTGAATATGAGCGAATCGTGACAGAAGCCGGCCTTCGTATTATTTATTTGATGTTACCGAGTGGGCGAAAGATTATTGCCGATAAAAAAAGAAGGGCCGCTCTTTCGAGCGACCCGGATGTCTTACTGGTCATTGCTACTAAGGAAGATGCAGCAAATTAGTTACAGATTCCCAAAATATTTTCGACTATTCTTCGTCGTGTGGAGTACGCCCCACTACTGATTTCTTCTCCTTTTTTTGCTTGAGTCTTTCTACGTATAGAAAACGAATATCTCTTGCAGTTAGTACATCACCATTTGCTAATTTGATTTGTGCACCATCTTTTAGTCCTTCAAGATTCCCAAAAGTTTTTCTGATTTTTGCTACTTTTGTGATATCGAGAAATTCACCATTGAACGTTTCAATTGCCATTGCACGGTCTAGTTTTTGGATCTGCTCTGGCGTGATTCTCTTCATCGTTCTTGCATGAACTCTTTCTTGGACTGTTATCGATAACATAACTAATCCTAAAGTGATGTAAAGTGCTCTCCTTAATGTACTTTTCATAATGGCCTCTTTTCCGCTAAGTTCGTTCTTCCTGAAGCCTTCAGCTTTAAACATCCTGTTTAAGAGCTTTGTTGCTATAGTAAAAGCATGAACTGTGCCAAAAATTGAACACGTACAATCAGTTACTTACAGCGTAATGGGTGGTGTCGTTAGGTCAAGGGGCGCTTTTTGGCCCTATTTACGAACAAAAAAGGCCCCAAAATGGGGCCTTTCTGCTTATTTGAATTGTATTTAGATTAAGCTTTAAGACAGTCTTGCGCTTGCTCTGGATTTTCTGTGCACTCGTCTTTTTTGTCACAAAATTGGCAATCTTCACCAATTAGCTTTCCAAGTCCACCACAAGAGCCTTGAAGTTTTCTATTTGATAGAATTACACCAACGGCCATTCCTGTAATCGATAGAGCAAGTACAGCGAAAGTAATAAGGAATAGTTTAATGTTAGCATCCATAATATTCTCCGATAAAAATTATCTGATTAGATTACTCTGTCACTTTATCAAATCCTGGCGTTGATGTCTCTAAATACTTTCCTGATCCATCATCTGAACGGTAGATAAAAAACGCCTTCAATTTATTTTCTTTAGCGAAGGCAATGGCCTTCTTTGCACCCATGGCCATTAGCGCCGTTGCCCAAGCATCGGCATCCATGCATGTGTCAGAGATAACACTAACAGAAGCAAGTTGTGACTCTACAGGTGAACCTGATTTAAAATTTATCGTATGCTGATAGCGCTTGCCGCCTTCTTTGAAGAAATTTCGGTAATCACCTGAAGTCGCAAGGGCAACATTTTTGATTTTTACGACCTTAACAACAGGGTTATTATCTTTGTTATTAGGGGACTCAACTCCAATTCGCCATGGACGTGTCAGAGATTCACCCATTGTGCGAACTTCACCGCCAACTTCTACGAGGGCATTCTTAATTCCACGTGATTGGAGTAGTTCGATGATTGCGTCAACTCCAAAGCCTTTGGCCGATGCCGATAGATCAAGATAAACACCATCAATAGTTTTTGTTAAGGCGCCGTCTTTAAAAATGATTTTCTCAAAACCAACCTTATTCTTGGCCGCAACAATGTCCTCTTTAGATGGAATCTTGCGTTTGCCATTAGGCCCGAAACCCCAAAGGTTAACAAGAGTTCCAATTGTTGGATCAAATGTTCCATCAGTCTTCTTTGCAACGTCTAGTGCGTGCTTTAGCGTTCTTGTGAAGTCTGGGCCTGGGTAGAATTTTTCATTCTTTGTCATTTTATTAAAGAGCGAAATTTCCGAATCTTTAATATAAGTACTCATGGCCTTATTGACTTCATCTAGTCGTATCTCGATATCTTTCTTTACAGAGTCTTCGTCAAAGCCAGCCGGAGCAAGATACTTGATATGATATGTCGTACCCATGGTTGGGCCAGTGACACGATAAATTTGCAGTTTTTCACTATTGCAAGAAGTTAAGACTCCTAACAATAGGATCATTCCAAATATAAAGATTTTGTTAAGTCTCATTAATTAAACGCCTGTTCCTCAAGAATTTTTCTTTCGCTATCAAGGTCTCTCTTGTCGGCCTTTTCTTCGCTAAATTTTTCGCCGTAGCGCGCCTTAAGCTTTGTAATATTTCTCTCCATGACATCTTCAAATTTGATTCCTAGCTCATCTCCAACAATGGCCATATACCAGAAAAGGTCTCCCAATTCTTCCGCTAAATTTACGCGGTCAAGCTCCTTACCATAGAATATATGCTTCTTTAGGGCATCTAGGAATTCACCGGCCTCTGTTGATAGGCCAATTCCTGCGTGAAGTAGTCTCTTAATTCCATTGTCATTTAGGCGAGTATTCATTGCATCAAAATCTCTTGATTCTGTTCTGATTGCATCACTCATATATTTCTTTGAATCCATAATTTCTCCTGTCAAAAGTTGGGTAGTTGATCGAACTTTATCACTTTGATTTTTATCTAGTCAAAGCTTGCCTGTGCAAAAAGAAAACTTCACGAACTGTTAACATATAAGGTATATTAACGTGCCTAAATTATTAATTTTGTAATAGCCGCAAAGCGGTAAAATGGATTTTAATCAAATGGATAAATTCGACTTTTCAACACTATCAAGTTCAGACATTTCTTACATTGACTCTCTCTACGAACAATACGAATCAAACCCGATGGAAGTAGAAGAAAGTTGGCGCAACTTTTTTCTAGGTTTTGAATTCGGTGCCGGTAAAGGTAGCACAGGTGCCGGTGGTGAAGTAAGTGATGAGAAGTTACGTAAAGAATTCAACGTATTCAGACTAATTCAATCATTTAGATCAAGAGGACACCTTCTTTCGGACACTAACCCGATTCGTCCAAGGCTTGATCGTCATGCTCATATCTCTCTACAGGATTATGACCTGACAGATGCTGACCTTAACGAAGTGTTTACATGTGGTGAGTTTGTTGGCCTAGGTGCAACGACTCTTAAAAATATCATGGATCACATGAGTAAGCTTTATTGCGGAAAGATCGGTGTTGAGTATATGCACTCAACGGATACTGAAATGAGACGTTGGTTTAGAGAGGAGTTTGAAACAACTTATCTTAAAAAAGATTTCAGTGTTGATAAAAAGAAAAGAATTTTACATAAGCTAAATGAAGCGAATGTTTTTGAAAACTTTCTACAAACAAAATACACGGGACAAAAAAGATTTTCGCTCGAAGGTGGAGAGTCGACGATCCCGGGCCTTGATGCTTTTATTAATGAAGGTGCAAGATTAGGGGCTAAAGAGTTTATTATTGGTATGGCCCACCGTGGACGTCTAAATATTCTAGCAAATACTCTTGGGAAAACTTATGAGTATATCTTTTCTGAATTCGAAGGAAATTCTCTTGAGCAATTAGCTGGTCAAGGAGATGGAGATGTTAAGTACCATATGGGATTTACATCTGTAACTAAAACTGAAGACAATAGTGAAGTTTACTTAAAGCTTCTGCCAAACCCATCACACTTAGAGACTGTTTCTCCGGTTGCTACTGGTTATGCTCGTGCTCAGATTGATATCGCATACGGAGGAGATGAGAGTAAAATTATCCCAATCGTTATTCACGGTGATGCTGCTGTTGCAGGTCAGGGAATTGTTTATGAGACTCTTCAAATGTCCGAGCTTCCTGGTTACCGCACTGGTGGTTCTCTACACTTTGTAATCAATAACCAAATTGGTTTCACAACTGACTTTACAGATGCTCGTTCGTCTCACTACTCAACATCAGTTGCTAAGATGCTAAATATCCCAGTTATTCACGTCAATGGTGATTGTCCAGAAGACGTTGTTTACGCATGTGAGCTTGCTGTTAAGTTTAGACAAAAATTTAAGCGTGATGTTTTCGTTGATATGGTTTGTTACCGTAAGCACGGCCACAATGAAGGTGATGAGCCGAAATATACTCAACCAGAACTTTATGGGATGATATCAAAGCATAAGAACCCACGTGAAATGTATATCGAAGAATTAGCTAGTCATGGTTCTGTTGATAGAGCTGTGGCCAAAGAGATGCAAGAAGAATACAAGAGTCTTCTTTCTGATCGTTTCAACAATGTTAAACAAAATGTTATTCCGAAGAAAGTTCCAGGCCCACACAGAGAGTGGAAAGATGTTCGCTTCTCTACACTTGAAGACTTCGCAAACTCACCTGATACTAGTGTTGATAAGAAGACACTTGAAAATATTATTTCATCAATCACTCAAACACCTGAAGGCTTTAAAACGTTAAGAAAGGCACAGAAACTTCTTGATCAAAGAAAGGCCGCTTTTGAAAGTGACCAAATTGACTGGGCACTAGCTGAGCTTTTTGCATATGGATCAATTCTTACAGAAGGTAACGATGTTCGTTTCTCTGGAGAAGACGTAATACGTGGAACATTCTCTCACCGTCACGCAAAAGTTTTTGATGAAAAAACTAATGAGGCTTATTGTGGTCTAGAACACTTAACAACTGGTCAAGGTGACTTCTATATCTACAACTCTCTACTTTCAGAATATGCTGTTCTTGCCTTTGAATATGGTTATTCTCAAGCAACACCACATGCTCTAAATATTTGGGAAGCACAATTTGGTGACTTCACAAACGGTGCTCAAATTGTCATCGACCAGTTCATTTCTGCTGCAGAAAGTAAGTGGAGAAGAATGAGTAACTTAGTTATGCTTCTACCGCACGGTTATGAAGGAGCGGGGCCAGAGCACTCTTCTTGTCGTCCAGAAAGGTTTCTACAACAATGTGCTGAAGAGAATATGGTAATTTGTAATATCACAACTCCAGCGAATATGTTCCATGCTCTTAGACGTCAGCTTAAATGGGAGTTTAGAAAGCCATTAGTTGTTTTCACTCCAAAGTCTTTATTAAGACATCCTTTATGTCAGTCAAAAGTTGAAGATTTTACTTCTGGTAAATTTGAAGAAGTTTTTGATGACTCTTGGGTTAACCCAAAAGACGTTAAGAAAGTTGTTCTATGTACTGGTAAGATCTATTATGACCTATTAAAGTACCAACAAGAAAATGATCGCAAAGATGTCGCTGTTGTTCGTCTTGAGCAACTATATCCACTTCCGACAGATAAAATTAAGGCAATTCTTGATAAGTATCCAAATGCAACTCATCGTTGGGTACAGGAAGAGCCTTCAAATATGGGCGCTTGGATGCACCTCAATCGTTGGCGTGATACATTCAGAGAAATTGATTGTATTTCGAGAAAAGCATCAGCTTCTCCAGCGACAGGTTACGCGTCAGTACATATGAAAGAACAAGAAACAATTGTAGAGAATGCATTTAAATAAATAAGGAAAAGAAAATGGCAATCGTAAAAATTACTATTCCACCAATTGGTGAATCAATTACAGAAGTTGCTCTAGGTGAGTGGCTAGTAGCTGACGGTGACTACGTTAGTGAAGGTGATGAACTAGTTGAAGTTGAATCAGATAAAGCAACTCTTCCTCTTCCGGCCGAAGAAAGTGGTGTTATTAAGATTATCGCTGAAGAAGGTGCTGAACTTGAAATTGGTGCAGTAGTTGCTGAACTTGATACTTCTGCATCGGCTCCAGCTGGAGAAAGTGCTCCTGCTGAATCGACAACAGACAATACTTCAGTTACAGCGAGCGCGCCAGCAGCGAGCTCTTCCAACGACAAGAATTATCCATCTCCAGCAGCAGCAAAGATTCTTGCTGAAAAAGGTGTGAGTGCAAACTCTGTGGCCGGTTCAGGTAAAGATGGAAGAATCACAAAAGCTGACGCTATGAATGCAAGTGCTGCTCCGAAAGCGGCTCCAGCAGCAAAGGCAGCTCCTGCTCCAACGATTGAAACTCAAGTTCCAACGATTGAAACTCAAGTTCCAACGGGTGGTGCAAGCAGAGCAAAAGAAGAAGTAAAAATGAAGCGTATCCGTAAGACAATTGCTAAGCGTCTTGTGGAAGCTAAGAATACAACGGCAATGCTAACAACTTTCAATGAAGTTGATATGTATAATGTAATGGAGCTTCGTAAGAAGTATAAAGATGCTTTTAAAGACAAGCACGATATCGGACTTGGTTTCATGTCTTTTTTCACAAAAGCATGTACAAAAGCTCTTATGGAAATCAAAGGTGTTAACGCACAAATTGATGGTGAAAATATCATTTATCACGACTATGCTGACGTTGGTATCGCTGTTTCAACTCCAAAGGGTCTAGTTGTTCCAGTTATTAGAAACGCAGAAAGTTTAAGTCTAGCTCAGATCGAAAAAGAAGTAAGAAGACTTGCTCTTAAAGGTCGTGATGGAAAGCTTACTGTTGATGAAATGACTGGTGGAACATTTACTATTACAAATGGTGGTGTTTTTGGTTCAATGCTTTCAACGCCAATTATTAACGTTCCTCAATCTGCGATTCTAGGAATGCACAATATTGTTGAAAGACCAGTAGCTGTTAACGGACAGGTTGTTATTCACCCTGTAATGTACCTTGCACTATCTTATGACCACAGAATTATCGATGGTAAGGAATCGGTAACATTCCTTAAGATGGTAAAAGAGATGTTAGAAGATCCAGCTAGAATGCTTCTTGATATCTAATTAAGTTAGGTGCCATGCACCTTTTGTTTCGCAAATGCGAAACCAAAGGTGCATGGCACCCATAAAAGGAATAAATATGAGTAAAGAATTTGATGTTGTTGTAATTGGTTCAGGTCCTGGTGGATATATCAGCGCTGTTCGCTGTTCACAACTTGGAATGAAAGTAGCAATCGTAGAAAAATATAATACTCTTGGTGGAACTTGCCTAAACGTAGGTTGTATTCCATCAAAAGCATGGCTTGATTCAAGCGAGAAGTTTCATGAGGCGACTCACGAGTTTGAAGCACACGGAATCACAACTGGAAAAGTTAAGGCCGACATTAAGAAGATGGCCGAGCGTGTAGCTGGTGTTGTTGCTGATACTTCGGGTGGTATTACTTACCTGATGGGAAAAAACAAAGTTGAAACTTTCCATGGTTTTGGATCATTTGTTGATGCACACACTTTAAAAGTTGAAGGTGAAAAAGAAGAAATTCTTAAAGCAAAGCATTTCATTATTGCTACAGGTTCAAAGCCTGCGACAATTCCTGGAATTGAAATTGATAAAGAAAGAATCATAACGAGTACTGAAGCTCTCAAACTTGAAACTCTTCCAAAGCATTTTATCGTTATTGGTGGTGGTGTTATTGGCCTAGAGCTTGGTTCTGTCTTTTTAAGACTTGGTTCAAAAGTTTCTGTCGTTGAATATGCAGACTCAATCCTTGCAACGATGGATAAAGATTGTGCAAAAGAGATGACTAAAGTTCTTAAGAAACAAGGTATGGAATTCTATACTGGTCATGGTGTAACTGAAGTCGTAAGAAAAGGCGCAAAAGTTGTTGTTAAGGCCAAGAAGAAAGGGGAGTCCAAGTCGAATGAAGAAGAGATTAAACTTGAAGGTGACTACTGCCTAATGGCCGTTGGGCGTCGTCCATATACTGATAATCTTGGTCTTGAGAATGCTGGTGTAAATCTTGATGAGCGTGGACGTGTAATCACTGACGATCACTTAAGAACTAACGTTCCACATATATATGCAATCGGTGATGTTACAACTGGTGCAATGCTTGCTCACAAAGCGGAAGAGGAAGGTGTTGTTGCTGCTGAGATCATCGCTGGTCAAAAGCCACATATTAACTACAACCTTATTCCAGGTGTTGTTTATACTTGGCCGGAAGTTGCTTCTGTTGGTGTCACTGAGCAAGAATTAAAAGCAAATAAAACTCCTTATAAAGCAGGTAAGTTTCCATTTAAAGCAAGTGGTCGTGCCCGTGCTTCAAATGAATCAGCTGGTTTCGTAAAAGTATTAGCTTGTAAAGAAACTGATGAGATTCTAGGGGTTCACATTGTTGGCCCACGTGCTGCAGACTTAATTGCTGAAGCTGTGACTGCAATGGAGTTTAGAGCTGCTGCTGAAGATATTGGACGCATTTGTCATGCGCACCCAACTTACTCTGAAGCATTCAAAGAAGCTGCTCTTGATGCTTTTGATAAAAAACCGTTGAACATCTAGTGCGGCATCTTAGCGACGCTAAGATTTGACGCACTATAGGCTCCCCAGAACTTTAGCTAAAAAAATATATTCAACAAGCCGACGTTTATGTCGGCTTTGTTGCCTCTGGAGCTATGGGAAAGTCTCTCTTTCTTATCTCCCCACTCGACAATTCAAAACTCCCATCCAAAAATATCTTTCGAATTAGGTATCCATCGACTTTCTCATTAGCACGACGCTTTTGAATGAGCTGCTGTATTTCTTGAGATAAGTTACAAGAGTTTACTGTTTCTATTCCATCAGTGAAGTAAATTGTTCGAGGAGGACACTTGAGCTCAAGAGTAATCTTTTCTTCGTCGTCAAAGTAGTGCTTTAGGCCTTCTGAATCTGCTAACCAAGGGTTTTGATCATCGATGATCATTAGATCATCATCTTTTTCTTGAAGCTCCTCAAATGCCTTAAACAATCTCGTTTCTTCTTTATGAGAAAAAATAAAGCTATAAGGGTTATGGCGTGGAAAGGTGAGTTTAGTTAGTTTCTTTTTGTGAGAGAAGCTATGTCCAAGGCGGTTTAAAAGTTCACCATGGGACTCGATGGCGATAATAGGAGCATCTACTTCTGTTATGATTTCATTTAGAACCTTTCCAACAGGGAAATAGAGAAAGAAGTAATCAATTTTATAGTCTTTGATTAAGTCTTTATGAAAGATATCATTGATAAAGATGTGTTTTGAATCTGATAGCTTAGCTGCCGCATAATCAATTCTCTCTTTGACTGGCTCGATGCTTATCACTCTAATATTTGGAAAAAAGTGATTGGCTACAAAGGCCATCTTTGCGTAAGAGGCTCCGATATCACAGATGGCGATCTCCTTAGCATGATTCAATTCATTGATTCTTAGTAGAATTTCATAGAAGTCTGAGAGGGAAGTATTAATGGCCTCTTCTTGTAGGCCACAAAGATAGAATTCTCCTGGTGAAGTTCGTTCTCTCTTGTTTAATCTTGCTTCGATTTTTTCAACAACTTGCACCTGAAAGCCAATTAATTTGGCCAATTCTTCTTCTCTTCTTACTAAGTGATTTTTATTGGAAGTTTCCACAATTCAATACCTTATCATCTCTCAAATAGAAGTTTGTAAACAAAAACAGAGTAAACTACTAATATTATTAAATTTTAGTTTAAATCTTACCGATATACTAGTTAGAACAGCTGAGGATATATTGAAGAAAATCTTTATAGCAGATACATTCACAACTTTTAGAGAGATCGATATTAATGATCTCTACGTTGAAGCGCTCTCTGGTGTCGTTTTCTCTAATCAATTTGGTTTTGATGTTAAGAAGTCACAGTGGCTTGAGTTATCTAAGATGAGTTTTCCTCGAGTTGTGATTGATGCTTTAAGGCCAAGCCCCGAAGTATTTGAAAGGCCAGTCTCTGCGCCAGACGGATACAGTATTAAAAAAGAAGAGTTAGTGGGGAAGAGTACTCATAATAATGAATTACTAAACGCAATTTCTAAAATTGTTAAAGATGAAATATCTACAATCGGAGATCAACTTCGAGAAGAGTTTAGTCAAAAGATCTCGAGTGTAGAAGAGAGAATTGGAGACATTACTCAACTGGTTGGCTCATCAAGTAGTGACCGAAGTGATGTGATTATTGGTAAGTTAGAGTCAATCTTAGATGAAACACATCTTATTAGTGATGTTAATCGTAAAATTACAAAAGTTTTATCGACGGCACGTGAGCTGGAAGATGGAAACTCAAACTCTCAAGAATATCAATCGAAGTTTAATGCTTTAAAAATTAAATATAAAAACCTTGCCGTTGAAAATAAAATTGCAAGAAAGAATCTTTCAAAGGTAATTGCAAAGGCCAAGGCCTTAAATGCAAAGCTTGAA
The DNA here is from genome assembly GCF_000443995.1 of Bacteriovorax sp. BAL6_X. Lineage (NCBI taxonomy): Bacteria > Pseudomonadati > Bdellovibrionota > Bacteriovoracia > Bacteriovoracales > Bacteriovoracaceae > Bacteriovorax > Bacteriovorax sp. BAL6_X. The sequence continues at coordinate 182,489 of NZ_AUMC01000006.1, read as the reverse complement.
GTCGCTGAAAAAGAATTAGAAAATTTTAAGAGTTATACAGATAGTAAAATCGGTATTTCTGCAGTTAATGAAGAAGTGAAAATTGAAGATGTGTCACTACTACACGAAGCAAAAAGTGCTGGGCCTAAGATTAATCTTATTTCACGTAACTCTCTTACTTTAGAAGATGAGGACCGTACTGTTGAGATCGACTTAAGTGAAGAAGCTACTGGAGAGTTTGATATTTCAAGTGGTGGCCTTGAAATAGCAACTCGTGCTCAAGTTGATGATTTAGAACTTGATCGCCTAAATATTGAAGGACTTAAGAATGGTAAGTCTTTCGAAATCTCAAATAAGAAGTCATGGCAATATGACACAGGTGCCGGTGTTGTTGGGCCCTTACGCTTTGATGAAATGCTAGTTGATTTAGAAAAGAACATTATTACGCCTGAAACACTTGTTAAAAGGAAGGCCGGTGCCACATGGGTTGCCGCTAAAGAGTGCCTTGAACTTAATACGCAAGCGAAATTGGTTTCAGAAGATAAAGAAAATCCAGAAAATAATAAGTATCTAATTGAAAGAACTGAATACCGAGTTGATCTTCAAGAATTGATTTCATTTTCACTTGTCGGAGTTCAAAAAGAGTACAAGGGCTACCTGACAAATCTTTCCCTCAGTGGGGGATTTATTGAAGTTACAAAATTTGAAAAAGAATTTGACAAAAATACTCGTGGCACAATCTATATCTCAGAGGGGCTTTTTGGGCGCGCTATCGCAGTTGATTTCACTATTATGAGAGCTTCAAAGAATCGTCCTAGAGGCTTTGGAATGCGCTTTGAATCTGTATCGGACTCGATCATGGAAGTGATTGGGGAGCGAATGATTGAAATTCTTAATAATAATGACGAGTCAATTAAAGCTGCATAATTTAAAATTTTGCAATGCGTTTCAAAAAAACGGACTGAATCACTCTAAGTCCTTGATTAAATAAATGTATCCGTTGATAATTAAGAAAAGGAATGGTGGTTCGGGCGGGACTTGAACCCGCACGGGGTTGCCCCCACTGGATTTTAAATCCAGATTGTCTACCAATTCCAACACCGAACCGCTATTTGTGTTTAACGATTTTGGACTATAACGTGTATATTTGTCAATTCAAAAAAACTACTAAATTCATTTTTCTTTTACTTGTAATTTTCATTGTTGGATGTGCAACAAAAAAAATTGTACTACCAACTTCTCAGGTTAAGCCGACTTGGTTTTCAGGAGAAGGTAATTTCAATTATCTAACTTATGAGGGGAGAGTCGTTCCTCACTTATTTTTCGACTTTGCACCACGTATGGATATGCGTACTAAGCTTGTTGACGTCTTTATTACAACGCCCCGTGATAGTGAGGTTCATTTCGAACTTGACTTAGTTAGTGGTCGAATTTTTAAAGAGCGTAAATTTTGCAAAGAAAAAGATATTTGGAATGATTACACATCAAATATATCAACTCCAAACTTTTCTTGGGCCGTTATCCCAAGACTTCTGGGGCGAAATGGAAAGCCTCAGCGTGTGGCCGTCTTCGGTGACTTAAAATACCTTGTTGATGGTAGCTTCCCACGTGAAGAAACCATTCAAGTTCAAATCATCGGTGGCCATATCTTAAAGTCTTGCTTAACAGGACTTTGTGACTTAAATGATGACTGGAACTCAGAAGTCATTCTAATAGCAAAGAGCATGCTTGATGAGTCTCTTCAAGAGGTCCAAGGGCTAAATTCCCTAAAGAAGTATGTGGACTGGAAATATGCGAAGGCTTTTATTGAAAATTCAATGGGGCGTAATGATGTGGGGAGAAAGCTTAAGGGTGCCTATCGTTTAGAATCTCCAATCCTACCTAATCGTGCTCTTAAGTATGTTATCAACTCTGGCCACTTGTTTACTAACAGTGAATTGCAAACATTGAAAACTTCATGTCGTAAGGTATACGATGATGCCCTTGTAATTTTTAGTAAAGAAGAAGGGATCTCTCAACGATTTGTTGAGTTTTATCGTAACCACCTTGATCGTTTTAGTTTATGTCGAAAGTATGTGCGTCCTTTTAATATTCAAAAGGAGAAGGATAAGCATTGGAAGCTGGAATTTTTAACGGCCTTTGAAAATGCAGTTCAAACAGGCTACTATTTTGACTGTCGTTTAAAGACATGGGTACGTAATGTTAGGGATAGCAAAGGTAGATTTGTTGTCGATCAAAGAAAATTAATTGGGGGATGTCGCGATCGTGAAATTGCAGCTTCATTTCCTGCAGCTGTCACATTATTATCTAGTGCTGCTAACTCAGGGGCCCCTTATTATCGTTATATTGAATACGATAGTGGTGCAGACACATTCAATCAAAAGATATATAATTGGGTGTGGTCAAATGGGAAGAAACAAAGTTGTGCTCCAGATAAAGAAGTTGAGACAATCTTTCCATACGATGTAAGACTTAATTTAAAGTAATTGGAAAATTAAATAGATGAATATTTTTGATATCACGAATGAAATTCAGATAAAATCAAAAGCAGAGCTTTCAATGCTTATGCTTTCATACTTTGATGATCAGCATATCGTTTTCTCTGGCCTGTCATGTCTTGATCTCTTAAACGCAGCTGAGCTTAAGGAAAAGTATAATCTTTTAAACTCGCGCTTTTTACTCATTTACCAATTTCAAAACTTGAATGACCACAAAAGATATTTCTACGCCCTTTCATTAGGCTATGGACAAACAGCGCTTTCATTTGCTCACTTGTTTGAGTCTATGACTTGGTTTGAGGCCGAAGTTAATCGAAACTTTGGCGTTCATTTTTATCGAAAAGAAGACCGTATACAATATGAGGTTATTACACCAGCTAGCAAGTATCACTTAGAAAAAGATAATCTCGAAGGTTCTTTATGTGAATCGTACCATTCACCTTTAAAAAATACAGGTGAAGAAGTCGAAGTGCCGGTTAAAAAGTTTAATAATCCATTTTCTACTTCTATAGTGCGTTTTAATATCAATGAAAATCGTATAAGTGATACCTACTTTGATTTTGATTTTAGTAAGTCAGAATCTTTAGAAAAGAAAATTGAGGGGAAGAGTCTAGAAGAGGCCATCTCCTTATTATTGAAATCAAATTTACCTCTAAAGAGTATCACGTCTTTGTTATGTCTTGAGCTAACTGAGTATATTGAAAACCTAGAGACAAGTAGTTCAGTGAAAATTCATCGTATGTTTATTTATGAAATTCTTTGTGCTCTTGAGAATCTAAAGTGTTTAGAGAAAGTCTTTAACCTGTCATCATTTACAGAGTTACATCAAATTTTAAATTATCAATTTGAGACACTAAATAATTTAACAAATCTTTCGAAGATGCAATCCAAAGACGAGCTCGGTGAATTAATTAATTGTGAAGATCGTAAATGGGTCTATGATATTAGAGATCGAATTCATGATTATCAGGAAATTATCAATGATATCATCCAGACGATAGAAGGGAATAAGTACTTTTTAAATTTAGAAAGCTACTTCCACTCAAATCTTGGTGCCCTAGACTTTTCACTTAAGTCGATGCCTCTTCAAAGCTATGGTTATCACTATAATAGTAAAAAGTATGAGCCTTTCTACGAATATAGCGATCTTATAAATACTGAGTTCCTCGCTTTGAATGGAACAACTTATGAACTCCTATTAATTCGACTAAAAGAATTAAAGAATACCTATTCAAATATTATTAAAATTTGTGAAGAATATCCTATTATAAGGAAAGATGTTGAGCTAAGCGCTGGCCCGGTAAAAACGGGGATATTTCTTGCGACAACACAAGTATCTTCAGGTGAAATTTCAATAATTTCATATCTTAAAGATAATGGTGTAATCGATCGCTTTCACTTAATTTCGCCGACAATGGCAAATATAAAATACTTCTCAAAGAGACTAAAGAAATTCGCTCTTTCACAAATTGCCTGTGAATGGAATGCTTTAGGTATTAGTGAAGAGGAAATTGTAAAATGATTCTATCTAAAAATATTTATCAAAGCCGTTGGCGTATTGCGATCTTTTTTAAGAGGGCCGCTTTATATTTAAAATTAAAAAGACTTAAGTAGATCTTTTACGGGTACTCTCGTATGCGGAAACTTGATAGGTGTTTGGTTAAATAATTGTTCAATTTCACTTATAAAGATACTACGATCTAATTCAATCGCTCCAAAAGATTTAGTAATAGGTGTCACCATTTGAGTATCAAGAAATGGAATCTGATTTCTTAATACTACTGAAAGAATTGCTAATAGGGCAACCTTTGAAGCATTAGACTCTTTGTAGAACATGGACTCACCACTTAGGAAATGCCCCATGCTAACTCCATAGAGCCCGCCAATAAGTAAGTTCTTCTCATCTCTAACTTCTACACTATAGGCTAGATCTTGATGGTACAAATTAAAATAACCTTCAATGATTTCGTCAGTAATCCATGTACCTTCTAAAGAGCCTGAGTGAACTTCTTGGCATTGTCTGATAACTTCTAAAAAGTCTTGATTAAATGATATTGTCCAGTCACTTTTTCTGACAAATTTAGCTAGAGAGCGACTTACTTGAATGTCGTCGAAACGAATAACACCTCTTTGTGGGGGTGAAAACCAAGCAAGGGGATACTCTTGGGAAATTGGCCAGGGGAAGATTCCACTTTGATAGGCCAATAGGAGAGAGTCATGGTGTAGGTCTCCACCAATTGCTAATAGCCCTTGCTCATCTGCGATCTCAACTGGGGGAAACTCAATTATTGGCACTAATCATGGCCTCCATCATAAGAGAGCTCATTGCTGCTCCTACTTCTAGTGTTGTTCGAGAGCCTTCCTTGCTTAAACCTACTAGCGGAGCAATTTCAACCATGTCTGCACCAGTTAGCTTAAAGGCATTAGTAAACTCTTTAATCATTGTAGCACACTCATGTGGCATTAACCCTTCTGGCTCAGGTGTTCCTGTAGCACTCGCTACGCTTTCATCAAGGGCATCAATATCAAAACTGATATAAATCTCTTCGATTCCTTGTGCCTTAAGTTCTTTAATTGTTTTAAGTGCTAGTTCCTTTGCGCCAATCTCTTTTACATCTTTGGCCCAGTATTGATTTAGGCCAAACTCACTTTCCCAGTGCTCTTTTGATTTTCCTGTTGAGCGAATACCAAATTGGTAGCAATGCTTAGGTGTTTCTAGATCATCTAATACATGCGTTAGCCATGAACCAAAGCAGTAATCAATTCCTAGTCTTTCTCGTAAAAGGTCAGTGTGTGCATCAAAGTGAATAAGCCCAACTTTCTTACCAAGCGATCTACGATTATTGATCCAGGCCTTAACTAGTGGAAAGCTCACTGAGTGATCTCCTCCAATACTAAAGATCTTTAGTTCTTTATTTATTTTGAAAACTTCATCAACACTTGCTTTTGCAATACTAAGTGGAGAAACACTTAATTGTTTTCCCCCGTATAGTGCATTCTGAGCACTCTTTATTGTTTCGTCATTTAAATACTTATCGTGTAATAGGTGAGGTATTACCCTAATATCTCCTAAGTCAAAACATTGCTGGTACACTTCAAGATGTTCTTCTATTAGTGTATTTCTAAGAAATAAAGGCCCCCAGTTTGCACCTCTTTGAATTCCGCCGCCGCAGTCAGAGGCTACTCCTAAAATAGCGCAACCATTAATAACTGCAAGCTTTGAAAGTTCACTAGTCCAAGCTGTTTTGATATCTTGATCTTGAGTTGTGTTATAGAGAACTTTAGTTAACTTATCTTTTCTTTCCTTGGCAGTATTTACTGTGAATACTCCAAAACCTGGAGGGCATAGATAATCATTTAATAATGTTTCATTTGTTTTAGTCATATATATGGTCCTTAAATTAAAAAATTACCCTTTACTCGAGAGCTTAGCAGAGCTGTTTTATAAAGCTCAAGTTTCTGATCATGAAGATAGTCTCTAACAACGCGTTTTTCAAATTTTATAATAGCATCGTTAATCCCCTTATAGACTCCTGCAATATGTGAGCTGAGGGTTATGTTAGAAAGGTGATTGAACTCACTAAACTCAATTGGCTCTTTTTCAAAGACATCAATAATAGCATGGGCCTCTTTATTTTTACTCAAGAAACTTACCAAGGCCTGTTGATCGATTAGCTTGCCTCTTGCAGCATTCATGATGAGAACGTCATTTTTTAAGAGGGAGAAAATATCTTCATTGAGAAGGTGATGTGATGTCTTATTTAATGAACAGGCCATGATGATAATATCAGAGTTAGTCAGTTCTTCTTGAAAGTACTTAGTATTTTGTTGTTTATTTTCGTATGGATCATAGTAGCTAACATTAACATCTAGTGTTTCAAGTGCATTCCCTAGTCTTTCTCCAATTGGACCACGTCCAATAATAAGAGTTTTTTTTGTGTGAAGTAGCTTCCTATTGTAAGTCCTAGCTTGATCCCATTGATGACGCTGAGGAATATTTCCTTGATGATTCAAGAGGGATTGAAGGTAGAATTGTGCCACTGCATTTGCTCTGATCTCATTTCCTAACACAATAGGGAAGGTTGCGTTTTTCACAAAATCAAGTGAGAAGTTGTCATAGCCTGAGTTTGGATGAATCCATAATGCAATATTTGTATGCTTAAGCGAACTTACGATATTTTCGTTATCTGTGTAGCTAGTTGAGATTACAATAACATTTTCATTATCTGGAATCTCAATAGGGGTATCCACGCACTTGACGCCAAGTTGCTCTAGAGATTGCCTTTCTTTAACGCGAAAGGCCTCTCCTTGATAGCTTGATATTTCTGGTCGATAGAAGTAATAGTTCATATCCTTAATCTAGCAATTTTTTCTTTTCTTTACTAGAAGGCGCTATAAATTAAGTCCTTCTTGTTCATTTTACACTTTTTATAAGTGCGATATCGACCATTTATATTTGAGTAGCGATCACTATCTGCAATTTTTATTAAACGACATGATTTGTACATCTTCGTATATATATCTCTTGAGCTATCATATTCAAAACCAAGATTATTTCCCATTTGTTCTTTTGAAATTTTGAATAATCTTTGCTCTTCGTTTGCTTTTATGGAACTAATAAACTCAATTTGAGAGTCCTTATAATATGCATTCGCGATAATCTCATCTGGGGATACTGTATTTCTGCCTAGAATATAGCTTGTTGGCCACCTTTTGTGTCCAAATGCGTGATATGGAACTTCTGAGCAGACAACTTTATCAAGAGTTGTTACATCAAAGTTAAAGTCATATTCCTTGTCAAGTTGTTCAAGAGCGACTTTCGTTACCATCTCCTTTGTCCACTTATTATCTAATATACCTTTTTCACGAATAATAGTAATTTCATCGATTTCTAAAAATTCCTCAAGTGAAGCAAGGCGACTACCTGGTCTAATCGACTCGACAATAACTTTACCCGCTCGAATCTTGTTGTGGTACTGCTGTATAAAAGGAGTGTTCCAAAGACCTACATTTTTTAGCTTCTCTTCTGTTCCAAGATAAATTGCGACATGACCAAAGTGGCCAGGAATAAAAAAGTCTGTTGCTGCAAAAGGTGTTTTCTCCGCAATAATATCAAGTGGTTTAAGTATGGACTCAAGGTCGTTTAAAATCATTTCATTTTCATGCATATAACCGTGGCGGAAACGTAATTTTCCAACAAGATTTCCAAACATTCCTGAGACAAAGTTCGTCGTTCGATTAAAGATTTCAGTGAACCAGTCACCAACATCGTTAATTTCTATTTCAGGAATTCTTTTTGCAAGAAAACGTTCTTCGATTTCAAAATTATCAATTAGTACAATACCTCTTGTTAAATCAGGGTTTAGTAGTTTTAGATAGTAGTAGCGGTAGTCAATATATAGTTTAATATCATTTTGCAGTTGACGATTAAATCTTTCACTTCCTGCAATTTTTGAGAATTGTTTAATAATTTCAATCTTCTTTTCATCATCAATTATTTTAATTATCTCTTTCGATAATTTTTTTATTGTTGGATTTTTATAAAAAACGTCATGAACTACCAAGTAGAGATTTACATAATTAATTTTTGCAAGCAGGTTTGTGACCTTTATTTGTGTATATTCTAATTCTGAATATGAACGGTTGTTGGATAGGCTTTTAGTTGTGTAAAGACTTGATTTCTCCATAATTAGAATTAATGTGTCTAGTAGTCTTGCAAAAATGGCCAGGTCTGCACCTTTAATAGGTTTATCGTTGTTTGCTTGTCGGTAGAGAATATTAGAGTATTCTTTTGTAACATTCACAAGTTTATTACTGGCATTTATTATTTTTTCGAGCTCTCTAATATTTTGGCCATTGTTTAATGGATCATATCCTGCTTCATTGACTCTTTCTTGAATTTCACTAATCAGAGTCACCGTTGAATAGAATACTTTTTCATCTTGCATAGTTTGAGCCTGCGTATTGAATACGTTCACAGTTAAGAGGAAAATGGCGATAATAGTTTTCATTTTATGTCCTAAATATTGATTTGTTTCGCGCCATTATGCCATTTTAAGTACTTAGCGTGTTGTAAATTGTAAAATTTTTAATTTGTCTATTCTTTAGTGGTTCAAACTATGTTAAAAGGTATGTATATTTAAGCACTTAGAATGAACTGAAGGGAAAAGTATGATATCGATCAAGTCGAAACGCGAAATTGAATTAATGAGAGCTACGTCGAAGTTAGCGGCATCAACTCTTGAGTATATTGAACCATTCGTAAAACCAGGTGTAAGCACAGAGGAATTAAATAATCTTTGTCATGAATATATTATTAAAAATGGTGCATATCCATCACCATTAAATTATCACGGTTTTCCAAAGTCTGTTTGTACTTCACTTAATGAAGTTGTCTGTCATGGAATTCCAAATACAAAAGATGTTCTCAAAGATGGTGATATTTTAAATATCGATGTCACAACATACTTAAATAAATTCCATGGTGATACAAATAAGACCTTCCTTGTTGGAAACGTTTCTGATGAAGTTAGGAAGCTTGTTGATGTTACTTACCAGTGTATGATGGAAGGGATCAAGCAAGTTCGACCAGGTGGTCATATTGGGGATATCGGCGCTTCAATTATGGAGATTGCACATGATCACGGCTATGGCGTTGTTGAAGATTATTGTGGACACGGAATTGGACGTGAGTTCCATGAAGACCCACAAGTTGTTCATGTTGGTAAAAGAGGTAAGGGCGCGGAGATGAAGCCTGGGATGACTTTTACGATTGAGCCTATGATCAACCTTGGTACAAAAGACTGTAAAGTTCTTAAAGATGGTTGGACTGTACTTACAAGAGATAAGAAGTGGTCGGCGCAATTTGAACACACTATTTTAGTTACAGAAAGTGGCTTTGAGATTCTAACTCTTAGAAGCGATGAGGTTCATCCTTAATAGTGAATACGACTCTAATCGCACCAGATTTAAAAATTAATAATCCATGTCGAATTGAGCTTAGGTTTTCTAAGCACAATGAAGTGCGTGAGTTTTTTGTCGAAAGTGATGATTGCTCTTTAAAAGAGCTCATTGTTAAGACTCTTGAAAGAGCAAAGAACTCTAAAAGCCAATTATTAATTGAAATTGAAGATACTCTTAGGCAAAACGCACAAAAGTCACTAGAGCTATTTAGCTTATACAAAGAAGTATTAAGTTACTTCTCTCCTAATCAACTTATGGCCATTGATACAGAGAATACTCTGTGTCGATGTTTTGGTGTTAGTCGCAGTGAAGTTGCTGCGCTAATAGAAAGGGGAGCAAGTGATGCTTTAACTGTTACGAACCTATCAAAGGCCGCAGGTGGATGTGGTTCTTGTCTTTCAGATATCATCCCAATGTTTAAAACAAGCCGCGAAGAAAAAGTAATTCCAGCTGTGAGTTTCAATGCCTTTAAAAAAGATATGGTAGCAGGTAAAAGGCCCTATCAATTTCTATTAGAAGATATTTACCCTTTAGCTGAAAAGCTTGGAGGAATTAGTATCGAGGGACTTATTGGCCATCATCTCTATATTATTGGTGACGAAGAGGCCATGAGTTCTAAAGAGTTTGTTTCTCAAATAACGGCACAGGACTCTGAGTTAAGTATTTTCTTTATTTAGTTTTTTTACATTTCTTTAATATGACATCAATATTTTCTAGAGAACCATAAATTTTTAATAGGGACTCCTTTGAGCCTTTTAGAGTTGAGAGACCTACTTCTCCTTCAAGGTAGCGATAGCGAGCATAGAACTCTTTTAATCCTGGAATATTTTGTTCAAGGCAATCAGGACTGCTTGCTTGTATTTGAATTTTCGCAAGGTATTCGATAAGAATCTTAATGGACTTCAGACGAAACTCATTATAAGTCGACATCGAATATTGAACACCAATACCTCCGTCTTCTTCTTTAAAGTCAAAGATTTTTCTCTGGCCTGTTGTTAAGGCCTTAAGAAGCTTTAAAGTTGGTGACTTACTTGGCTCAGAACAGAATTTATTGAAATAACCCTTTGAGAACTGAGGGTTACCAACAGAAGAAATCTCATTGATCATAATTTGATTTAAATGATAACGTGGCCCCGTATCGTGCCTCTTGGCATAGTAGCTTTCTTCTTGTCCTAGACATAGTAATATCGTCTTGGCCTGGGCCGGAAGAGTAATCATTAAATTAACAATAAAAATTAATAATGGGTATTTCATTTGTTCTAACTGTGTTAAATTATTAGTATCAATTTATTTTACTTTAAGTATGGATGGAAAACTAGGGTAAGTTTTGAAAGAGATGGGATTAATTGACCATTTAGAAGAGTTACGCTCTGCGCTTATTAAGATACTAATCATCATTTTAGTATCTTTTGTTGTTTGCTATGCCTATGGTGACCTTATCCAAGAGATTTTACTAAGACCACTTAGAAACGCTTTAGGAGATTCAGGTGGGGGCAAAGTTGTTTATCTTGGACTACTTGATAAGGTACTTTCTCAATTTCAGGTAGCATTTTACTCAAGTGTTATTGTTTCTTGTCCTTTATGGTTTTACCAAGTTTGGAAGTTTATCTCGCCTGGTCTCTACGATCATGAGAAGAAGGCCGTTAAGCCTTTCCTTATTATAGGCCTCTTTCTTTTCGCTACTGGTGTAAGCTTTGGCTACTTCATTGTCTTTCCTCTCACATTTGAAACGTTAATGGGATTCGGAGTACAGAATGTAGAAGCAACAATTGGCCTTAAGGATTATCTCGTTCTTTCAAGTAAGGTTCTCGTTTTTCTAGGACTTATTTTTCAATTACCAAATATACTTCTTATTCTCGGTTTTATGGGAATAGTGACTAAGCAGTCGTTAGCAAAAATGAGACGCTATGTATACGTTGGTTTTGCTCTGGTCTCTGCCATGCTGACTCCTCCTGATGTAATTACAATGATGGGGCTTTGGGTTCCACTTGTTGCTCTTTTTGAATTGGGGATCTTGGCCGTTGCGTTAATTGTTCACCCATATCTTTCTCGTCATCACATGAAATAGGCGGTATGATTTCTTTATGAAATCACTACTAAAGAAACACGTATTATTAAGTTTAATTTTTGGCGTCTGCCTTTCATGGTTTTTTGCAACGGTCTTTATTGACTTCATTGCAGCTCCTAATATCTTTCGAAATGTTAGCTCTTTAAAAGAAGCGGGGACTCTCGGTGGGATTATTTTCACTTCATTTAATATCATTGAAATGATCTTTGCCGTGCTACTTATCATCGCTACATTTCTCTATAGGAAAAAAGGTAAGACAACTTTTATTATGAAGTTCATCGCTGTAACAACTCTCGTTCTAGCAATCGTGTATACGACTCAGCTTTCTCCTGGTATTCGAGACTCACAGATTGCGAAATCAAACTACACTCATACTGATGAAGAGTATCAGGTTTTCGAAGATAAACTAAGAGGTTATCACAAGCTCTATGTTCGTCTTGATAGCTATAAACTCCTGGCCCTTTTAACAATGTGTGGAGTCTCTCTTGCAGCTCTAATGAAATTAGAAAGCAAAGAAGGTGAGGCGTGATTCTAGTAACTGGTGGCGCTGGCTTTATCGGAAGCGTTCTCGTTGCTAAGTTAAATGAGCTTGGACGTGATGATATTATCATTGTTGATCGTTTTGATCACAATGAGAAGTGGAAGAACTTAAAAGGCGTAAAGTATGCCGAGTACTTTCACGCCGATGAGTTTATCGATATTCAACTTGAAGAAGTTCATAAACAAATTTCTTGCATCTATCACATGGGTGCCTGTTCGTCGACAACTGAAATGGATATGGACTATTTAATGACTAATAATGTAGGACATTCAAAATTCTATTTTGACTTGGCCTGTGATTTAAATATTCCTTATATCTATGCTTCCTCTGCCGCTACTTATGGTGATGGTGAGCTTGGCTACGAGGACAAGGAAGAGGAAGTTGGAAAACTTCGTCCACTAAATCCTTATGGATATTCAAAACAATTATTTGATGAGTGGGTTCTAAATCAGACTGATCGTCCAAAGCATTGGTTTGGATTAAAATTCTTCAATGTCTATGGCCCTAACGAGTATCACAAAGAAGAAATGCGCTCTCTTGTTCATAAGGCCTTTGAACAGATAAATGAAGTTGGTAAAGTTAAACTTTTTAAGTCTCATAAAGAAGGCTATGAAGATGGTAAGCAGCTTCGCGATTTTGTCTATGTTAAGGATGTAGTTAATGCGATTATCGAATTATCAGAGAGGGAGATGGCCAAGCACTCTGGTATTTATAATATCGGCACTGGCCGTGCAGACAGTTTTCTTAATTTAGTTAATCAAACATTCATTGCTATGGGACGAGAGCCTAATGTCGAATTTATCGATATGCCAATGCATCTACGTAATCAATACCAATACTACACGCAAGCTGATATGGATAAATTTAGAAAGATTCTTCCTAATTTCGAGTTTCGTATTGTTGATGAAGGTGTTGCCGACTATGTTAAGAATCACTTGATGAAGGACAATCCATATGTCGAAAAACTCTAAAGAGTCTGGATTTGAAGCAATTCTTGAGGCCATCTCTTTAATGAATAAAGAAGAGAAGGAAACCTTAATTACAAATATTACAAAAATGGATTTTGATTTAGCTGATAAATTGCGTGCAAGTATGTATCGCTTAAAAGATTTACAATTCATCACACCACAAATGATGAGTGAATTCTTAAGGGAAGTTAAGACTGAAAGCTTAGCAAAGGCGTTAAAGCTTGAAGAAGAAGAGGTTCGCGATGGTATTCTTGCAAAGCTACCTAAGAGTATTCGTGAAGACATTCTTTTTTTTATCCAAAAAAAACTTCCCAAGTCTCAGGCCCTAGAGGCCCATCAAGAAGTTATGTTAATCTATTCAAAGATGATTGATGACGAACGTCTAATTATCTCGCGAGATGATAAGCTCGTATAAACTCAACTAAAATTAACGACTGGTGCGTTCTGACAGTGTCAATACTGGCCTTGTAAAGTCAGACTGGCACCAAAATCCTCTCTTGCACCATCTAATTCCATAAAATTTATCCGAATAACCGACTAAAAAGTTGGCACGGTCATTGCTTTATAAATAGCAGAGAAAGGAATCTCTCTAAAGTTATCAGGAAGAAGGCTTTAGGAAAGATGTAATGGACTACTAATTTTTAGATTGAATGGAGATATTATGAACAATGAACAAAAAGAACATTTCAAAAACTTATTCATTAATCTTAAAAATCAGCTGGTCAGTGCAACAGGAAGTGTCGAGCAAGTACTAACTAATCAGACCAGTGGTGACATTATCGACCAAACTTCAAATGAAAGAGATGCTCAACTAAAACTTAAGCTTATGGGAAGAGATAAATTTCTACTGAACAAAGTTGATCGTGCTCTTGAAAAAATCGCTAGCGGTACTTTCGGGGAGTGTGAAGAGTGTGGTGATGAAATCTCAATCAAAAGACTTCATGCAAGACCAATCGCAACTTGTTGCATTTCTTGTAAAGAAGAGCTTGAAAGAGAGGAGAATTCTCGTACATATGAAAAGCGTTCTCATACAAATGGAAATGCAATGAGTGCACATAATAAGAATGTAGCTTTTAAGCATGCCGATGGAATGGATGAAAATACAAATGTTGTTTCTATTGAAACATTCGCAAGAAGCTTTGATGAGAAGAATGCAGCATTTTAAAAGATAACTTTAAGCAAAGGATACATATAAAAAAGGCCAGTTTGTAACTGGCCTTTTTTTATTTGAAAATTTATTTTGATAGTACAACATAAAGAAGAATATCTGCTTCTTCATTACTTAACTCTTCTCCAGAAGAAATCTCACCAGCATTCTCTAATTCGTATCTAATAAGATCTCTTATCGAATCTAGAGTGTCTTGATCTTCTCTTTCAATTGCTCTTTCCACCTCTTCTCGATTTAGGTTGTTAATTGTATTTGCTGTAACCTGTAGGGAAGAGACACTTACTGCAAATGAAGTTTGAAGCCCTAGTGTTACAGTCATCTCAGTATAGAGGCCAGCTGCATAAACCCAACCGGTTGTTACCATTGAGCTTGTATCAAGAAAGTCTTTTGTTGCCTCAAGGGCATTGGCCGAGTTAGTAATTGTTAATGCCATAAGAATTGATAAAGTAAGTTTTTTCATTTTATCCCTCAAATTTATTCTTCTGATTCGTTTGGTATATAAAGCGCGACATTGATAAGCTGATCAACATCTTCATCAGATAGCTGCTCAAGGCTTTCAATTTGTCCCCCTGCTTTTAGGTCTTCTCTTACCATGTCTCTAAGAGAGTCAATAATATCGATATCGCGTCTTTCAATAGCACGCTCAATTTCTTCTCTGTTGTAAATTCCTAGGGATTCTTTTGTCATCTGAACTGCCTCAGATGGATTAAATACTGCAAGAGAAGCTAGAAATGTCGCATGAGTTACCGAGCCTACTGCTTGAATAGCAAATCCGATTGGTGCCACTGTTATAGCTGTCGCAACAGATGTAGATGGCATATCTTCATACATTAGACTTGGCATTGCTTGCGCACTATTAGTTAAAGTAGCCGATACTACAGTTGTAAGAAGTATTCTCTTCATTAATCGTCCTCTCTTGATATTGCATCTAGATTTATATACGGCCAAATATAAACGAAAAGACTGTGGAAGGGGTAAGTTTTGAAAATTATATAGAGGTACACGCCACCTTTTTATATTTTAAGCTATTAACTTCTTAAAATCACGAAAAGGTGGCGCGTACTATTTAATTGATTTGATTAGATAATTCGCTAATAAGTTCTTGCGAGCGTTTAACGAATACATCTCTTTCTTCTGGCTTTAGCCCCTCGCTAGAAATTCCCGCTAGGTCTTCAACATGCTGACAAAGCTTCTTTGCTAGGTTTTCATTCTTTCCACTGGCGTGGATTTTAAATGCACTTTGAACAAGTGGGTTCGATGTATTTACAACAAGAGTTTTCTTTACCGGGAACTGCTGCCCACCACCCATTGATTGCGTCATTTGAGCAAAACGCTTCATTGACTCATCAACTTTAAAGTATGCAGGAGTCTGAGCATTGGCCATACGACCGATTTCAAGGCCCTTGCTTGCTGGCGCTTCACCTTCTTTTTCTTCAAGCTTGATATCAAGAAATTTTGCAAACATCTCTTTAACTTTTATATCGTCTTCAGAAGTTGTTTCGCTTCCTAAAAGGTTTTCAATTTCTGAGTCAACACTTACGAACTTGATTTCAATTTCTTCTTCACCCTTCTTGAATTTCTTCATCTCCGAGTGTTGAATAAAGTGTGGATCAATATGGTTGTCTGTTTCAAGTGCCCAAATACCAGCTTCTTTAAGTTGAGTTAGTAGAGATTGGTTTGCCGCATCCTTTTCATAGTATAAAATTTTTCCGGTCATTTTCTCTGCGTACTCTTCAGGTACTGACTCTAGGTATTGGTTAAGTGTAACAAATTTTCCCTCATTTGTTTTAAATAGGGCGCGTTCACGCATAATTGCATCAAATTTTTCATCAGATACACAACCGTATTTTACAAAAAGTCCAATGTCTTCCCAGATACTCTCATACTTTTCTCTATCTTTCTTATTAAGAAGTTTAAGTGCTTCGGCAACTTTCTTAACGATATAATTAGAGATTTTTCTTACGTTTGGATCACCTTGTAAAGAAGAGCGAGAAACGTTTAGAGGAATGTCATGTGAGTCAATAGCACCTTTTAGAAGGCCAAGAAACTCAGGAATAATATTTTTTACGTTATCTGAGACAAAGACCTGACGACAGTAGAGACGGATATTCTTATCTCCAACTGGCTTCATTGGATTGTACTTAGGGAAGAATAAAATACCATTTAATGTAAACGGGTGATCAACATTTAGGTGAATCCAAAATAGAGGCTCGCCATCCATTGGAAATAGTTTGCGATAAAGGCTCTTGTAGTCTTCATCTGTTAATTCTTTAGGATCACGCTTCCAAATTGGATTTGTATCATTGATAACTGTTGCGGCCTTCTGAGTTCCGTCTTCATCTTTCTCATTAACATCACTTAGTGCAATTTCATATGGCATGAAATCACAATGGTTAGAAAGAGTTTCATTTAGCTTCCATTTATTTAAAAACTCAAGAGAGTCTTCGTTAATATGGAGAGTGATTGTTGTCCCAATTTCTTTTTTATCTGAATCTGAGAAAGTGTATTCAGTATCACCTTCACAAGTCCACTTTGTGGCCGTAGCGCCTTCTGTCATTGAGAGTGAGTCAACTTCTACTTTTCCTGCAACCATAAAGGCGGAATAGAAACCTAGACCAAATTTACCTATGATATCTTTATTCGATTCGCCACCAGCATCTTCCATTTTTTTGATAAACTCTTCCGCACCAGAGAAGGCGAGTTGTGCAATATACTTTTCAACCTCTTCTTCAGTCATCCCAATTCCGTTATCTGTAACGGTGATGGTCTTTGCTTCTTTATCAACGGCCACCGAAATCTTACCTGTTGGTAGTTCTGCTCCTGTTTGACGCGCTAGAGTTGACCTCTTTGTAATAGCATCACTTCCGTTGGCAATTAGCTCGCGGATGAAAATATCATGCTCTGAGTAAAGCCATTTCTTAATAATTGGAAAAATGTCACTTGTAGCAACGGAAATTTGTCCTGTGCGATTAGTCATCGATACTCCTTCATATATAATCAAGTAGATAATTGTCTTATGTTTCAAAGATGGGAGCTAAAGCATCTACGTCAAGGGTAGAGAGTAAAAAAATTACTTAAATTCTTAAAATCATTTAAAAAATTAGGTATAAGATAGGTATTCATAATTTATAGAGAGGAAAGCACATGGAAAACCATGTTCACGATATACAATTAATTTCAACAGGTGGAACAATCGAGAAGTCATATAGTGAAAGTGATGGATCTTTAAAGAATCGCGATTCCTTTATACGCCAGACCATTATTGATCGCCTTAGGCTTCCATACACTAAGCTTCATATTACAAATATCATCAATAAAGACTCTTTGTATTTTACAGACTACGACCGTCAAGTGCTGCTAAAGACAATTAAGGCACAGTTGGAGAAAAATATTCCACTTATCGTTCTTCACGGAACTGATACTATGGCAAAGTCTGCTAAATTTGTTTATGACGCTCTAGACGGTGCAAAGGACCTTCAGGTACCGATTATTTTTACTGGTGCTATGAAGCCAATGGGCTTTGTTGATAGCGATGCATTTCAAAATGTTACAGAAAGCCTATATGCTGCTAAAATAGTAGAAGCTGGTATTTATATTTCATTTCACGGCCAACTATTTAAGGTTCCTGGTGTTAGAAAGAATCATGCTAAGCGAACTTTTGAATATATTGAAGATTAGATCAAAGGGGAATGCAAATGGACATGGATCATGAAGAGGGATCAATTGAAATAAGTAAGAATTTTTCTTTTATTGATTCAATGTACGAAGCAATAAGTGGGATGAAGGGAAAGCTTCCTCATTATCTACCTCTATTCTTCCTTTCATTTGCGCTTAAGGCCTATGGCCTTGCATACTTTAATGTTCGAGATGATATGACAGTTATCACTGTCGCGGCCGTTAATGTCATTGGGACAATTATTCAATCAGTGTTTATTCTAAACTTCTTTTTCTTTGCTTTTGAAAAACTACAATATCGCGTATCTAAAGTTCTCTGGGATATTCCAACATATATGTTCTATGGCTTTTTAACATCTCTTTTGATGTTTTTAGGTGCCGTCTTCTTTATTATTCCTTTTTTCTACGTGGCCTACTTCTATAGCTTCGTGGCCATGACGGCAATTCTCTTTGATAAAGAAGGTGAGTCAAATTTTGCTATCACAAAGAAGAAAGTTTCAACTCTTGGGGGAACGTACTTCTTTTATCTGGTGATGGTTTTTATCATTTCTGGGGTCTCTCTGGTTGTTACGAATTATGCTCCAGGAACAGGGATTGCTATTGAATTAATTTACGTGATTTGTCTGTTATTGACTCTTATTCAAGATGTTCTTACAGGTGTCATTGTATCTTTATTTAGAAAAGCCTAGTTTTTTACACAAACTCTAAAATTTACCCATATTTTGGGCAGCTTACTAAGGATATAGTTCGTAAACTCAGTTACTTAGAGACTCATCGGCATTTTTTTCAAGTTCAGGGTTAATATTTACTAAGGGTTAACTTAATTTTTGCTCATTTCGATAAGTAGAGTGAAGATTATTAACTTAAGGCCTAATTAATGATGAAGAATGTCTTAGTCTACCTATTCACACTTTCCCTTCTTGTCTCTTGTATGGAGCAGCCTCGTTCTGTGCGCGATCTTGTGGAGAATCCTTCAGAGGAAGTAGGTAGTGGTGATAATGGAAGTGGTGGTTCATCTGGTGGAAATAATGCTACCGATGGTGACAATGATGTTGTGACAAGTATTCCTGAATCGACGGCCGTTGAAATCACCCAAATTATTGATCCAAATACTGGATCTTTTAAAAAGAAAGTTTCGATCCCAAAAGACTTTAGAGGAAAACTTCACCTAACAGGTCTAAATATTTCGTCACTAAAGAATCGTGTTGTTAAAGGTCGTTTTTACTTTGGACGCGAGAGAACACCAATTGTTTTAGATGGTGTTGTTGGACAAGTTCCTGGTTCTGGAATTACTGAATTTTCGACAATTAACGTTATCACATTCGATTTAGCAGACAAGAAGTTTAACGATATTAGACTTCTGTATGACCTATTTGACTACAATGATTATGATAACGATACGGCCGAAGACATTGAAAGTGATGCAACAAATGCTGGTCTTTACTGTCGTGGTCTCCGCTTAGAAGATGACCCAACTTTTACCTCTTCAATTAGTCATCCATACTGTAACCAAGCAGGGGATGTATGTCTTTACTCTTATGCTAAGATTAAAGATCAAACTCTTTGGTATGATGAAATTGTAAATGCGGAAACTGTTTCAAAAACAAATACTCCTGTTTTTGAACAAATTGATATTGAAGGTAATCTTCTTGCAAATGAATCACTAGAAACAAATCTTTATAAGTGTCTTCCTGATAAGAAAGACTCGGCAATGTTTCAGAGTCTGTTTGGTGTAAATCATCCATCGGCCGTAGGGACAGCTCTGGCCCTAGGTGGTGGAGCATATGACTACAGAGGTCCATATCGTATTCATAACGAAGACGAGTGGGAAATTAAAGGAGCAGCAGTTTATCAGTCGGGTACGACTCCTAGTGCAATTTTTAAAGCTCCTCTCGCTGGTGCAGCAGACTTTACAAATATTGCTTCAGGTACTCAAGCATACCTTTTCCCACGTGCTGGTAAGATTAATTATCAAACAACAGGAATTCAATACCTAGGCTCTCAAGAACCATTTGCAAACCGTTCAGTTCAAACTTTGAATGCGGCCGGTGATACATACTATATGGATGGATGTAATATTAGAGCTAAGAATTATAACGCCACAACAGGTGAGACCGTTTCAAGTTGTAATGTTACAGGAACTATTGAACTATTTACAATGGAAGATGGCTTCGAAGTTCAAATTGCTGAAACAAAAGAGATTAAATTACAACTTCTAAAAACTGGTCTTGGTGCCAAAGATGGTTACGATTTCAATTCTCTTAAGTCATGTAGTGCAAACCGTGAATGTGGATCAGGAGAGTGTTGTTTTAATAACCGCTGTTTTTCACGCTCAATTGTAGGGCAGTGTAGTGATGATTTTGATCCAACAGGAAACCTTCCAACTGGAAATAGTTGCGGTTCAGATTTTGACTGTGCTTCACTCTGCTGTGATGGGACGACTAATACATGTCGTGATCATATTAATAATGACTTTGAACAGGTTCTTTGTTCAAAAGTTCCAAACCAGAGTTGTGTCTCGAAAGAGTTCTGTCGTATCGAATACGTTAGGCAGTGTTACCTCATTCGCGTCAACGACCCTAATAACGCTCTTTCTTGTGAGAAGAGATGTTATTCAGTTCCAACTTTTGGCGATTGTGTAAATGGCCTTTGTAAGCCACCAATTACACCTCAAGAGCCAGCAACTCCAACGACACCTGCCGATTGTTCGGGTGAGAATGTTCTGGATTCGCCACCATTTAACTTGAGTGATCTGTAAGGTTGCTCAAGTTTGCTGACTTTTCTATAATACTTAAAAACGATTAAGTAAGAAAAGTGGAGAAATCATGTTTAATAAAGATTGTTTCCTAGATCATATTGCGATTGCAGTTGAGAATCTAGATAATGCCGAAAAAATTTATCGTGACTTAGGTTTAGAGTTTAATCACCGAGAAGTGGTTGAAGATCAACAAGTGACGACTTCTTTTGCTCATATTGATGAAAATGCTCATGTTGAATTACTTGAACCAATTAATGGTCAGGGCCCAATTGCTAAGTATCTTGAGAAAAAAGGCCCAGGGATTCACCATATGTGTTATCGCGTTCCTGATGTTGTAAAAAAGTCACAAGAGCTTAGGGACTTAGGTTATAATCTTCTCTATGAAGCGCCACGCAAGGGAGCGAATAATTGTTTAGTCAACTTTATTCACCCTAAATCAACAGGTGGAGTTCTCATCGAAATTGCTCAAAAAATGTAAGGAGAAAGAATGCAAAATATTTATCTGCCGCCATTAACAAAGGTAAACAAGTATCTCATCGGGATTATTGTCGCATCCTTTGTCATTAGCGCAGTCTTTGCACAATTTCTAAATATTTCTCTTGTTAATATTTTAGGCCTCAATGTTTCGGCACTAAGGATGGGCCTAATTTATAAGATGGTAACTTATCCATTTGTAAATACGGGCCTATTCAATGTCGTCTTCACAGGACTTCTTTTCTGGTTTCTTGGAAGTGATCTTGAAGCACGCTGGGGAGTAAGAAGATACGTTCAGTATCTTATCATAGCAGTTTTTGTGAATGCTTTTGCTTACACTCTCTTTGCACTTTTTATGGGTGGGGCAACGATCAACTATCCATTTCACGGGATGGCATTTTTATCATCTGCAATGTGTGTGAGCTATGCTTGTATTTATCCGGATCGTATTTTTCAATTCTTTATGATCATCCCGGTTAAGGCCAAGTACTTCTGTTTAATTCTGGCAGGAATGAATGTATATCAAGGCTTCTTTACTCCTGGTGGAGCACAGGCTTTTGCAAATATCGCTTCGATGATCTTTGGTGCTGTGTTTGTCTTAGGTTTTAGGGCCCTTGGTAATTATATTCGTAATCAAGGTCCTCGTATTTCCCCTAAGAGAGGTGGAAAGAAGGCAAGCAAGAAAAAGAAGAGTCATCTGCGTCTCGTTGATGATGAGGAGCGTCCAAATCCTGATGAGCCTAGGTTTTGGCAGTAGGCTTTTTAAGTCCCTGATATTTTTAGGGGTTTCCAAAGCAAATAACACATGATATAAAGCTACATTAATATAAATATATCAATCGTTAATTTTTTAAATAAGGAAATTCAATGAGACTTTCAAGAGCGTTACAAGAGAAAATTTTAGACCTAAGATTAAGAGATAAGCTTATCGCAGAAGGTAAAGTAACTAAGGCTCAGGTTGAAGAATACCTAAATGGATTAGCTGACGAAGAGTCAAATGTTACGACAACTGACGAGTCAACAGCTCCAGGAATGAAGCAATAATTCAAATTAAATTTTTTATATAAAGGCCGCTTCTCAAGCGGCTTTTTTTTATTCTTCTTAAATATTTTTTGTTAAAAATTCAAACAAACTAGAGGCCACTGGACCAAGCTTTCTAGCATTTAAGTAGGCGAGGTTTAACTCGTTTATCATATGTTCTTTTGAACCCTTAAAAAGCATCAGTCTTGATTTGTTATCAGAGCGCTCAATTACGTGCAGAGGTAAAACTGAGATACCAACACCTGCAAGCGTAAGACGTAGTACCCCTTGAACGTCCATTAGTTGGGCCTTTGGCTGTTTGTGGAAGTTCTTATTTAAGTGGTACTTGAACCAACTAGTGATAACGGGAGAACCTTCAAGGTAAGCAATGAAGTCTAACTCGTCTGCTTTCTTAAATTTTGCATTCTCACTCAATCCATGTTGGGTTGCATATTCATTTGAGCAGCAAAGAATAAGTCGCTCACTTGATAAATTCTTTGTTGCAATCTGTTTTGGAAAGTTAAAGCTATCCGTGATAGCAAAGTCTAATCCACCATTTAAAAGAAGTTGGCTTTGTCTAGCGGCATGATCATAGTTGATTTGAATAGATACTTCTGGGTGTAATTTTAACCAATCGGCTATAATAGGTAAGAGTCTATTATTACCAAATTCAATAGGCATTCCAATATGAAGTGTCCCTTTTAGAGTATTTTTCTTTGCAGAAACTTCTCCAAGCGCCTTCTCTAAATTTTCAAGAATTTGGCGACACTCTCGGTAAAGCCAGTGGGCCTGCTCTGTTGGCAAAACCTTTTTATTGATTCGGTCAAAGAGTGATATTTGCAGTAGTCCCTCAAGGGATTTAATGTGCTGAGAGACTCCAGGTTGAGTCATGGAAAGGTTTTTCGCCGACTGAGACATATTCATCGTTTCATAAACTTCGATGAATACACGTAAAGTAGGAATAGAAATATAGTCAATATTCATAAATTCAGTACCTTAGCTAGCGTGGCAGTATTAAAGCATAACATATCTTTATGGATAATGATTATTATATATAATTTTTACTAATTTATTCTTTGGTCTATAACTCCTTTCACAAGATAAGACTTTGAATTTTTAAAAGTGTTTAGGGAGTAGGATTATGAGTAAATTAATTTCAGTTATTTTTCTTGCAGTAATAGCAATGAATGTAAGCGCAAAAGAAATTATCCTTAATGGTGATCTATTAGATTCTCAATCATTTAGAGGAAGAATCTTCAAAGTTATTATCACTGAGCAAAATGAAGAAATCGAATTAGTTAATGAGTACTTTGAAGCTCAAAGCTGTGAAGATGGACAATTTGCTCTTAAGCAGCAAGGACTAGGTAAGTATAAGCTTGAGGCCGTTCTTAACTGCAAGAACTGGGTTGATGAGCCAAGACAACTTAAGGTATGTCCTGAGATTTTCGCTCCTGTTTGTGGTGCTGTTAGTGGTATCGACGGTGAAGCGTATATTAGCTTTCCAAATTCGTGTGAACTATATCGTGCAAAGGCCATTTATGTAAATGAAGGCCGCTGCGAGTAATTTAAAAATTCCTTTTTTAAATTCCCATGTGTTGTTGTCTTAAGGCCCGCTTCCCTCGCGGGCCTTATTACATTTAAGTAAGCAGTTTACATATTAATAAACATTCTTCGAAGCCTATTTCCGTTGCTATAGCGTGAGTCCTTCGAGTTTGTTCCTTTTATCGCAAAGTGCTTTTGACGAAAATTTTCTTTTTGACGTCGCTTTCCTTTTTTATAAAGCCGAGTTTTCTTTTTTAGTTTTTGCTTTCGCGCGGCCAAGTCGTACTCAGTAGAAATATTTTCTTTATTTTTTCTTCGTGTATCAAAACGAGCTTCAAATACAGGAAGCCCTAGTCCTAGATAGAATAGTAGTAAGTAAGATCGCATGGAGACCTCTCAATTTAAAATTGTGTAAATGGAAAAATGAATTTTAAATGTGAGAAGTGTTCACGATAATCACCTCGGTTAATTGATTGAAATAAAGGAATGGATTTCTAAGTGATTATAGATTCATGATTTCTAAACTATAGCATAGATTTGAGTATCGTGGTTATTGAACAACGAATTTTGAATAAAATACTTCTTTAACAACTTTCTTCTTCACTAAGTAGTTGATTCGCTTTTTGATTCTTCCTTCAAAAATCAATTTACCTGAAAGAGAGTTGAGCTCATCTGGTTCAATTGATGCAGCAACATCAATAATGATATCGTAAATTTGAGGCCTGATTGAATCAAGAACCTGAGAGTCTTCTTCGCTGAAGAGAACGAGGTTTATTTGAACATCGAGAAATCTAAGACGACGAGTTGCTGAGTCGAGGTTTAGCGTAATTTTGTCCAAGACATATGTTGTCGGGAAGTTAATTTGCTTGAAGTCAGTCTTTAATGCTTGCATTTCTGTTGCACTATTTGGCAGTTCTTTTTTGTAGATAATATTGGTGTAAACGAAGACACCAACAGTGGCCAATGTCGTTAATAGCAAAAGTGCAATAATAATTTGATCAAGTAATTTTCTTCCTGTCATAATACTATAATATCATAGTTATTTTGGTGATTTAACTCGCTTGTCGCTAGGTAGAAAATACTTTTTTATGGGTGTCGTATTCCGAGTGGAGCACTCGGTCTATGCACTTGCTATAAAATTTGTATAAAATACTTTGCCTGTGATTATTTATGGAGGATGAAATGGGTAGGTCTAATAAGAATAAACGCAATAAGAAGTATGTAACAAATCGCAAAGAAGTTAAGAAAAGCTCAGCAATAAATACTTGGATTCTTCTGGCAATTACTGCAATTGGTGCATCTGTCGTTATTTACTTGTCATAAGTAATTTAAAAATTAAACAAAATATTCAGCACTTGACGCATATCTAATGTGTGCGCATCGCTTCATTTTGTCTTAATTTTTGTGATTATGGTTCAAATTTGCTAGCATTTCACCCTTCACATATGAAAAGAATTTAAATTAAAAGAGGGAATATGTTTAAAACTTTACTCGCAATCGCTGCGGCCATTTCTACTTTCTCAGCACAGGCCGAAATCTCAGAAATTTCAGATTATCAATCACTTCAAAAAGATTACGTAGGTACAATCAATCCTAATACATTCGTGGAAGATGAAATTACTGCTGGTGGTTTTAATGAGTTAATGAAGTACGTTGTTGCGGCCCCGGCTCAAGAAGATGCTGGCTCATGTCTTTATATGTCCCACACTGGTGTTGTGGAGTGGTGGTATAACCGACTTAATAACCTCGAGGGTGAAAAGAAAATTAATTTTGCAGAACGCTACTATATGTCTTTAAAGACAAATAAGACCAACCAAGAAGAAATCGAAAATTGGAGAACTGATAATATCAGAAGAATTAATAAAAGTTCTGTGATGTTTTCAAATAAGGACTACCGTTTCACAAAAGGTAATTTTAAGAAGGTTGATGGTAAACGTGTTGTAACTGATGCTAAAGATGAAGACGGATCATATGGAACTCAGTTTAACTGGATTGATTTAACAGATACAATTGATAAAAATGCTGTTGAATATAAGCTTCCAAATTTTAAAAGAGAAGTAATTCACGTTGATTCTGATATGGACCAATGGGCCGTAGCAAAAGCTCCTGAAGATATTGTAGAAAGAATTAAAAAAGCACTTCATAAAAGAAATGCACCAGTTTTGGTAATTTATAATCATAAGGGATTTTGGCACGCAAATTATATCTTTGGCTATAATGACAAGGCCGACACTAAAGGGTGTCCATTCGTTTCTTCTTTTAAACCACGTATGGAAGAAAAACGTGACTACTACCTGGAAAAGGCAGAGAAAACAAAGAGTGAAACTTGGCGTAAGAAATACTTAGCTAATGCTGAAAAAGTTATGGCAAAGGGAAATGCAGTTCAAAAACGCTTTGAAGAAGTAGGGTGTGCTTCTAAAGGTGTTTTCTACGTTCGCGATTCAATCTATCCAAATGAGAATATGCCAAAATATGATTACGACCTTTTTCAAGAAGGTGAAGAAGATTTCTTAAATGCTCCACTTATTGCAAGAGAATATGCTTGGGTACAAACAACGCTAAATCATGCAATTCAGATCTACCCAGAAGGTATGGAGTAATTTGAGATTATTAGTTCTATCTTTACTATTTCTCTTATCTTTTAATACTAGTGCTACTTGTGGCACTAGTGACTCTCATGAAATTCATGACGTGGTCTTTATTCACGGGATCGCTAGTAATAAAGGGGCCTTCGGTTACTGGGCCGAGTACCTCAATAAATATCATCCGAATGAGTGCATAAAGTCGCACTTTTTTGAATATGATACCGGTAATAATAAGTTAAATCTCGATGATTTTATTCAAAGTTTTGATTCTTTTATTCACGATCGATTTGAGAAGAGTCATTCTAAGATATCAATAGTCGCTCATTCTCAAGGTGGTCTGATAACGTTGTTTTGGCTTCGAAATATGTTTCAGGCCCAAGACCCCATCCATCATAGAGTAAAAAATATTATGACGATGGCCACACCATATTTCGGGGCAATCATAGCAAACCTTGGCTATTCCCTTGGTACATTTATTTTGCCGATTCTTGGAAAAAAGGAATTAAAGAATATGAAGATCGGCTCTAAGAAAGTCGTCGAAACCATGGAGTACTTTAAGAGTTATCAATTTTTTGAAATGATTACAGATAAGAATTATGTGACTATTTCTGCAACCTTGGCACCGAGTCTCTTTGATATTGAAGGTGATTTTGCTGTTGCTCCATCAAGCTCCAATCCCAACTTAGTAGGTGAGGATAAGGTTTCAACTCATTATAATATTGATGGTGTACATTTACGCTTTCGACTATTTGGGACTCCGGCCACAACTCTTGTTTCAAAAAAATGTCTTATTTCACCATCGCGTTGTGAAAATTCAAGTTTAGCAATTTTTGAAAAAGAATTTTTAAGTAATCAAAAAGTTAAAATAAATTATGCGAAAGATATAAATACGTTTGCAGTGTATTTAAGAACTAAGGAGAGGGGGCCTATTTGGGTTCATTCTAAAAATATTCAAAGAGGCATGCGTTTTAGCTTTATACATATTAGAGATGATCTCTACTTTTATAAGGGCCACTTGTCAGATGGTGACACTAGTGGCGAGCTCGTTATTACTCAAGGTCCAAAAACTTCAATAATTAAAATTAGCTCGGGGCAAACGAGTTACCTTACTCATTAACATAAAATTGAAATTCACTATATTGTGAACTAATTAAATCAAATACTTCTTTTAGTCGGTAATAATCTTGACCTAATTTATTTTGCGCATCTTTAGTATTTGACCAGTATAAACTTAAGTTTTTATCTGTATAGGTTTGAATGAATTCGTAGAGTTCATCGATATTATTCGTATAAAAGCTTGGGAAATCAAATAAGCGACCACACTCAACTAAGTAGTCATCAAGTGTATCAAGTCCATTGGAATTTAATTCAATCTCTCTGCGCATTTATTTCTCATTGCTAAAGGAAAATATATTGTTAGAATCAATTTATGACTAAGTTAATGAGTTTATTCGTATCCTGTCAATTGCTGTTTGGCCTAAGCTCTTATGCTTCTCATTCAAAGCATGAGCTTGCGAGTAGATATCTCAAGGCCCGCAAGCAGTATTTATTAGAGTACACAACTTTTGGTGTTGATGAGTGCTTGAAGTTGCATGCTAGTAAAATTACTCCTAAAGAGGATGGTTCCGGCCGTATTGTTATTGGGACACCTCGTTATTTTCAATTACTTAGCTCTTGTTTTAAAAATATCACTGATTCTTGCTACGGAGAGAATTGCATAGTGTCACGTTCTATGTCCAAACGTTTGAAGAATGTCGACCATGTGGATTCGATTTTGAACACCCTATAATTTCAATTGTTTTTCCCGAAAAAAATCGACTTAGAAAGTGTCATTTCCTATTTATAAAGCTATAATATCGCTCAACTATATTATAAAAAAATACGTTTAATTACCCAAAGGAATTTACATGACTGTTCGTGTTCGTTTTGCACCTTCTCCAACTGGCTACCTACATATTGGTGGCGCTCGTACTGCTCTTTATAGCTACCTATTTGCTAAGGCAAATGGTGGAAAATATATTCTAAGAATCGAAGATACTGATCTTGAAAGATCAAAACGTGAATATGAAGAAGCCCAGATTGCAGACCTTAAGTGGATGGGGATTGAGCATGATGAAGGTCCAGATAAGGGTGGTGACTTTGGTCCATATCGTCAGTCTGAAAGACTTGAAATCTATAAAGATATTGCTTGGGACTTTGTTAAGCGTGGACTAGCTTACCCTTGTTTTCTAACAAGTGAAGAACTAGAAAAGCTAACTGAAAAAGCAACAAATGAAAATAAGGATCCACACGCATACCATGGCCAATACCGTGATCTTGATCCAACTCAAGCGCAAAAGAGAGTTGATGCAGGTGATGAGTATGTGATTCGTTTTAAGAATCCTGGAAAGACTTGGGAGTTTACGGACCTTGTCAAAGGACACGTTAAATTTCCAGCGAATATGGTAGGGGACTTCGTTATCTTAAGAGCTAATGGAATGCCTGTTTATAACTTCTGTTGTGTTGTTGATGACGCAAAGATGGAGATGACTCACGTTTTCCGTGCGGAAGAGCATTTAAACAACACATGTCGCCAGTTAATGATTTACGATGCAATGGGAGTAACTCCTCCAAACTTTGGACACGTTTCACTCCTAATTGGTTCAGACCGCCAAAAGCTTTCTAAGCGTCACGGAGCAACTTCAGTTACTCAGTACAAGGATCAAGGCTATTTACCAGAGGCCCTTGCAAATTATCTTTGTCTTCTTGGTTGGTCACATCCTGATGAGACAGATATTTTTGACGTAAACGAACTTGGTGAAAAATTTGGCTACGAGAGATTTTCAAAATCATCAGCAATGTACGATATTACAAAGCTTAACTTCTTTAATGAGCAATGGCTTAGAAAGTTAGATGATAAGGATATTGCCGCTGGCTTTGATCGCTTTATTCCAGAAGCAAGTGAGTATCACAAGCAAGATGAAGCTTGGAAAGTTAAATTTGCAGGCCTTATGAAAGAAAAGGTTCAACTCTTTAGCAATATCAATGAGCACCTGCCAATCTTCTTTGATGCATCTGCTGAAGCTGATGATCAGTACAATGAAGCTATTGGATGGGAGACAACTCCGCAGATTAAAGAATACTTAAAGGCTCAATTAGCTGATCAGGCAACGAATGTTACTGAAGAACAAGTTGGCGAGTGGATGAATTACCTAAAGAAAGAATTAAAAATTAAAGGGAAGCCACTTTTTATGGGGACTCGTGTTTGTCTAACTGGACGAGCTCACGGGCCAGATTTAAAAACTGTTGTGGCCCTTACGCCAATTACAATTATTAAAGAGAGACTAGTATAATGAATTTTTTTGAAGAATTAGAAGCAAGAGGAATCGTTAATCAATTTTCACATGAAGAGTTAAAAGAAATCTTAAATGATAAGAAGATTTCTTTCTACTGTGGTTATGATCCGACAGCAAAATCTCTTCAATTAGGGAATCTTTTCGCTGTTATCACAATGATGCGTCTACAGAAACAAGGTCACAAGCCTTACGTTCTTGTTGGTGGTGCTACTGGAATGATTGGTGATCCAAGTGGTAAGAGTGATGAAAGAAACCTTCAAACTGAAGATCAGGTTCAAGAGAATCTGGCCGGTCAAAAAGCGCAGCTTCAAAAGCTTTTAAAATTTGAGGGTGAGAATGCTGCTGTTATGGTTAATAATATTGATTGGATTGGAAAGTTCTCTTTCCTTGAGTTTTTGAGAGATGTTGGAAAGAAGTTTCGCGTTGGTGAAATGCTTTCAAAAGACTCAGTTAAGTCACGTATTAGTTCAGATGCTGGTTTAAGCTATACAGAATTTACTTATCAAGTAATTCAAGGTTACGACTTTGCGCACTTAAATGAAACTTATGATGTAAGCCTGCAAATTGGTGGAGCTGACCAATGGGGGAATATGACTGCTGGGATGGATCTAACTCGTAAGATGTATCAGAAGCCAGCTTTTTGTATGACAATCCCTCTTCTAACTGACTCAAATGGAAAGAAGTTTGGTAAGTCTGAAGGTGGTGCGATTTATCTTGATCCTACAATGACGTCTCCTTATAAGATGTATCAATTTCTACTAAATTCTGATGACTCTTCAGTAATCAAATATCTTAAAACTTTGACTTTCTTAACTCTAGAAGAAATTGCTGAGTACGAAAAATTAGTAGAAACTGAACCTCACTTAAGAGCAGCGCAAAAGCGTCTTGCTGAAGAGATCGTAACTCTTGTTCATGGGAAAGAAGGTATTGATGCAGCTCTTAAAGCAACAGACTTCTTTTTTGGAAAGGTTATTGAAAATACAACTGATGCTGAACTTGCTGGTATTTTTGATGATGTTCCGTCGGTAGAACTTGAAAAATCACAATTAGGTGAGATTAATTACTTAGATATGTTAGCATCCACTCCTTTATTTAAATCTAAAGGAGAGGCAAGAAAAATGGTCTCTCAAAATGGTGTTGCTATTAATAACATTAAAAATGCAAATGTCGAACACATAATAACGACCTCGGATTTGGCGAGTGAATCTTGCTTAATTCTTAGAAAAGGGAAGAAGAATTATTGTGTAGTAAAATTCGTATAAGACGTAATTAAACAATATATGAACACACAGCAACTCATTAATTTATTAAAACTTGGTAGTTTTGAAGAACAAAATGTTCGAGTTGCTGTATTTGATGAAGAGGCACGCTTCCTCTATGTTTCAACAACTCTTTTTGGCTTTGCTGAAGATTATATAGGCATGAGTGTCTATGATTATTACAAGGGTCACTTAAGTGAAAGTGAAGTAGAGAAAGTTCGTAATGCTTTTGCAAAGGCCTTGAGAGGTGAAGTCGGACGAGAAGAGATCGTCCTAACAAATCGTCTTAACCGCGATAGTATTACTTGGGATGTCGAATTTAACCCCTTTGTTGACGACGAGGGAAATAAACGCGTTCTCTCGCAAATTAAACCTCGTGAAGTCAACCTCACAACGAGTTCAACGAATTTCTTTATACGAGAAATGGTTGAACAAAGTTCTGATGTTTTCACTGTATTTGATAAAGATTATAATTTTGTCTATGTCTCAAAAGTCGACGCAACTTGGAATGATAGGCCTTTAGTAGGACAGAATATCAAAGACGTCGTTAGTGGAACGAATCTTAAGAAATTCTACCAACGTGCAGAACTTGCAAAAAAATCGGTTGGAGAAATTATAACAGATACTGTCTTTATCGAAATTGATGAAGATGAAGAATCTGTGTTTGAATGCTCGATGGAATATCATGATTTTAATCAACTCGGGCACTTCTTTCTTGATCGCACTGCCGATGTGACAGATAAGTTTCGTCGAAATCGAGAAATCGATTCACAGAAAGCTACAATTGATAAAATGAGCAAGTGGACAGCTCTTGGTCAAATGGCCGCAAATATAGCCCATGAGGTAAATAACCCTCTCGCTATCATTGAGCTTCAAGTTCAGGCAATTGAGCGCCGTGGTGAGAGTATTACTTCTGAACAACTACTCGATAAAATTCGCTCAATTGGTGAGCAGAAAAATCGTATCGCTAATATTGTTAGTTCTCTAAATATTTACTCTCAAGATGATCGTTCAATGCGTGAGATGACCAGTCTCTCTTCAATCATTCATGATTCAATTGCATTATTTAAAACAGGCCTAGTTGACGAGAGTTTGCGTATAGTTTTTTCAAATGATGCGGACTCAGATCTTGTTACAATTAACTCTTCAGAAGTTATTCAGGTTCTGATCAATTTATTTAATAATTCACATGATGCTATTGCTGGCCTTAAGGAGCAATGGATTGAAATCAACCTTCTTGATGATCGAGACCATGTTATTGTTGAAGTTCTCGATAGTGGGCAAGGAATTGAAGAGGAAGTTGCACAGAAAATCTTCAATCGCTTTTACACTACTAAGAGTAAAGAAAAGGGGACAGGTCTCGGCCTAAATATCAGCCGTGAGATTATAATGGACCACGGAGGTACCCTGACTTTCGATTCTGACTCAGAGTACACTACTTTTATGATCACTTTACCTAAGTCTGAACTTCTTTAGTTCGTACTGCCTGTGTGAATCCCTAGTACTGAGCAAGAGGCATTTGCCATAATCTGGTCGTCTTCAGTTCCAAATACGTGAAACCATCTATGCTTTTTATTTGAATTGAAAACAAGTAGATCATACTCGATAGTCAGAGTTTCTATGGTATCGACTTTGTCGTTGTATTTAATAATATGCCCAGTCGTTCGAACTGTCATATCATCACTAATTAAGCGAATATATTTTTCAACTTGTGAAGTCTCTTCAATCGTTAAGTCCTTATCTATAAGATAAATAAAGGTAATCTCTGCTTTATGAGACTCTGCAATTTGCTGTGCCGCCTGAATCAGGGTGACATCATTAGAGTTCTGATCAATGAGAACCATAATCTTTCTCATGTAGCGAACACCGTTGTCTCTAAAGATAGCAAGGTGACAATTAAGGTGCGACCTAAGCCATGCAACCGGACTTTGAGTTGTAAAAGTGTCACGAAGTCGTCCTTTCCACTCCATAAAGAGCCAATTACAATGAAGTCTTTGGCCAATCTCAAAAATAGACTTAGATAGGTCGTGAGTAACGATAGGGTCAAAGTTAATAGGGGTGCTCTTTTCAATGGCCATCGCAATTACTCGACGCCTAAGTGATCTTAACTTAGGGTCCTCATCAGTAAAGTCATTTAGGTCAGTTTGTTCAGGTGCCTCCGTTAAGTGGGCGACTTCAATATGCTCTCCACCAGCTAGAGTTGTTCCCATATCTATTAGCATTTCAGGGGATCTCTCGTTACCAATAAGGGCAACGACAACATTGGCATCTTGATCAAGGCTTAGCTTCTCAGACGCTGCGGGTGCTGGAAATAATGCTTCATTAACGAGATCAGTTCTCTTTCCTCTTATTCCAAGTACTCCTTTTCGACTCACTCGTCCCTTCGCGTAGAAGAGATAGATTAAGATGCCTGGTACAGAAATCGAGACGAGGCCAATTACGGCAAGATCCTTCATCATAACAAGTAAGTAGAGAGTTGAAAGAATTCCAAAAATTTGAACATATGGATAAAGAGGTGATTTATAAGTTGGCTTATACCATTGAATATGCGTCTCTCTAAGAGCAATTACTGCGATATTCTCAATCATGTAAATTGTTAAAATAAAGGCCGAAGCAAGCTTTGCAATTTTAGCAATATTTAAGAAATAGATTGCGCAGGCGACAACTAAGCCTGAAGCAAGAATACTCCATACAGGTGTTAAAAATCTGCGATCAAGGTGACCAAATAGTCTAGGGATTAGGTAGTCACGACTCATGGCAAATGGAAAACGAGAGGCTGCAAGTAGGCCTGCATTTGCCATTGAAGTCATTGTGAGAATGGCAAGTATGGCCATTATCATCCCAAACCCCTTACCACCAAATTCAAAGGCCAAAGTATAAATAGGTCTTAGATTATTCTTTAGCTGTTCTATTGGTAAGTACTTAGCAAGGGCCAGAGTTGTGATACAGTAAAGGAGTGTGACAATTAAAAGTGATAGCAGGATACCTCTAGGAAGGTTTTTTTCTGGTGTTTTTATTTCTTCTGCAATGGCCGCAACTTTCGTTACGCCTGCATACGAAATAAAAACAAGACCTGCTGCCAAGAGGATAGAATCCATATGAGAGAATGAAAATGGAATACCTGTGATTACTTGGGCCGTTGAGAGAGTTCCAATATTTAAAACAGTAAGGCCAATTGTAGAAAGAAGGACAACAGCGATAAGAAGCCCACTAACTTTTCCAACACCGACAATATTTAAAATCGTAATAATTGCTGTGAGAATGAGGGCGAAATTTTTTAGGTCGAAACCTGCACTAATAGCGCCAAGATAGGCACCAAATCCCATTAGAGCAAACGCTGCCTTAAGCAGGAGTGAGATCCAAAGGCCTAGTCCAGCAATCGTTCCGGCCATTGGCCCAAATGTTCTTTCGATATAAATATATGTACCACCAGAGGCCGGCATGGCCGTGGCAAGTTCTGACTTTGAAAGTGCTGCCGGAAGTACACAGAGTCCGGCCAGTAAATATGAGACCCATACGTATGGACCTGTCACTTCGAACGCAAGTCCTGGCAGAACAAAAATTCCAGATCCAAGCATTGATGCAATACTGATTGAAATAACTGATGAGAGTCCTAAGTTTCTTTCAAGTTTCTTCAAATAAACTTCCTTATTCTATTTTGAGTATTTTGGCATTATCACAAAAAAGATAAGGATTGTTAATAAAAATAGATATTTAGACTATAACTCGGTTAAAACCTCTTCTAGGGTTTTCTTTACTAGATGGCGCTTTGAGTCAAGGTCTTGATCAACTTCAAAGGCTTTTAGAGATGCTCCGATTTTTAGGAAGTTATAGCATGAGAAGCTACCGGCCATTTTGTGAAGGACTTGGCGCAGCTCATTTTCTTGCATCGTTGCAATTTTTGGCAAGAGGTAGTTAATTTCTGTTTTCTTAGATTCCTTAAACTTGGGAAGTAGTTTTTGAATATGTGAATTGAGACTCTTTTCCATGATATCACCTTGTGGGATATTTGAGGGAGCATTAGGCTCCCTCTTTAGTAGTCGAGTGCTATTTTTTTGCTGTTTTCTTTTTCACTTTCTTTGCTGTTTTTTTAGCGGCTGCTTTCTTAGTAGGGGCTTTTTTCGCTGTCTTCTTTGATGCGGCCTTTTTCGCAGGAGACTTCTTTGCTGTAGCTTTTTTCTTTACAACTTTCTTTGCTGTTTTTGCCTTCTTTTTAATTGTCGCTTCGGCCTCTTTAACTTTCTTTGTTGCTGTTTTCTTGGCCTTCTTCATTTCATCTTTTAGATACTTATCAAGTGTCTTTTGAAGTTTTTGAACATCTTTAATATGTCCATCTAGGTACTTCTTTGCGGCCTTAACTTCTTTTTGAATCGTTGAATCCACAAACTTTTCAACTTTCTTCTTTTCTTTTTGTAGAGTCAGAACAACTTTCTTTACGTCTTTATCCATTACGTTTCGTGCTTCTTTCTCGACTTGACCTATAAAGTTCATGACGTTCTTTTCAACTTCTTTTACAGATTTATTAGCAATAACATTATCAACCATTGCTTTTACATCATCGAAAGAATTAACTACTTTTTCAAATGTCTTATTCATCTTTTCATACTCCCTAAATCAATAGACTAGTCTAAATTAAATTCAACTTTCTTACATATCGGCACCCGTCTTCCAAAACCAAAGCTTTTATCTTTAAGTTTTAAAATAGGACAGAACTGCTGCCTTTTGTACTCACTATTTAATATCAGTTTAATGACTCTTTCAACTTCAGTTTTGTTTAACCCAAGCTTAAGAAGGTCTTCCATGTCATAGCGATAAGAAAGGTATGATTCTAATATCATATCGAGGGTATCGTATGGGGGTAAAGAATCTTCATCTTTTTGTTCGGCCCTTAGTTCCGCACTTGGTGGCCTTTCAATAACGGCCGTCGGAATAAGATTGTTGAAGTTCTTATTGATATGCTTAGATAGGGCGAAGACCTCACTCTTATAGAGATCCCCAAGAATGCTAAGTGCCCCAACAGAGTCACCATATAGAGTCGAGTAACCAACAGCTAGCTCAGACTTATTAGATGTATTAATAACCATCGCCCCAGTTTGATTTGAGCGCGCATATAACAGGGCCCCTCTAAGACGTGATTGAATATTTTCATCGGCCAGCCCTGAGAGTGGTTCTAGCAAGTCTTGAAATAGGTTTTGGACTGATGAGTGGAGAAACTTAATTGGTACATTGTGAAGTTTAACTCCAAGATTCTTGCATAGCTCTTCGCTTATTTCCCAGCTTAGGCCTGCTGAGAATTTTGAAGGCATATAGATGGCCTCAACTTCTTGTCCTGGACGTAAAAATAATTTAACAAGTGTTAAGACAAGGGCCGAGTCAATTCCACCCGAAAGGGCCACAAGGAATTTGTTCATTCCACATTTTCTGGCATAGTCTTGTAGACCTAGGTTGATGGCCCCTAGAATCGCATCGAGCTTTTCTTCACTCAGTGGCCTAAGCCTTGCCCCATTTGGTGTCTTTTCAATATGAGGGCCAAAAAGAGATTCCCAAGAGTGTTTCCCCTGAGGTGCCGACCCAAGTGTTCCTATTTTTACAGATGCTCCTACTTCAACTTCCATAATGTCGGCAACGAATGACCTGGCCTTGGCAATGACTGTTTGGCCATTGACGACGAAACTTGCACCATCAAAAATAATTTCATCTTCTGCACCCACTTTATTTACATAGTAAAAAGGGATACCAAACACTTTAGAAATTTCGCTGGCCCTTTTAAGGCGTTTCTCTTCTTTATCAATATTCCACGGCGACGCACTTAGATTGATGACTCCGTTTAAGCTCTCTCCTTTGGCCTTGTCCATAAGAAGCTGGAGAGGATCAACTGTATATTGTTTTGAGTGCCACATATCTTCACAAATAAGCAGACCGAATTTATAGTCTCCTAGAGTCCAAATTGTCGCAGAGTCTCCTGGCGTATAGTATTTCGTTTCATCAAAAATATCATAGGCCGGCAGTAGACACTTTTTATAAATATCTTTTAAATTAGCGTCTTTAGTCACTTCATAAACGACGTTATAGATATTTGAAGGAATCTCACTATTTTCTTCAAAATCATAACGGAGCCCTCCGATTAACAAGGCCGTATGATTATCAAAGTTTGTCTTAGCAAATAAATCTTTGAGCGCACCTAGCATTTCGTGGTAATCGCGAATAAATGATTTTTGTAGAACTAAGTCTTGTAGGGGATACCCTGTTAAAAATGTCTCTGGAAAGATATGAATTTTATTTTGAAAGCCTTGGGATTGAACAAGATTCTCTATGTATTTGTAAACTTGTGTAAAGTTGCCAATGGTGTGTTCAGTTTGATGAATGACTATTTGCATTGCGTCGTCTCTATGTTAATAATATACGTTAAATACTGGTAATTAATGGACTTTATAGCATGTTTGCATATATAAGGTCTATATCATCATTTAAGTATATTAAAGAGGTTGAAATTGTCTAATTCGCAAAAAGTAATTGTTATTGGTGCTGGAATGGCCGGTAGTGAAGCTGCCAACTTTTTAGCAAATCATGGTGTTGAAGTTATTCTTGTAGAAAATAAAACGATCCAAAAGAATCCAGCACAAAAAATCGATGCATTCGCAGAATTAGTATGCACGAACTCACTTAAGTCGATGAACCCTGCTTCTGGGCATGGACTTCTTAAATATGAGATGGATGCTCTTGGATCAATTATTCTAGATTCTGCTAGAAAGCATGCGGTTCCAGCAGGGGATGCTCTTGCGGTAGATCGTGATGGCTTCTCTGGCGAAGTAACTGATCGTCTTCATAAGAATGAAAATATCACAATTGTTGCGCAAGATGCATCAGATCCTCAGGCGCTAATGGCCGAGTATCAGGCAGATGCTTGTATTATCGCTTCAGGTCCTCTAACGACAGAAGGCCTTTCAAACTGGATCGTTAAGAATATTTCTAATGATGACTTCTATTTCTACGATGCAATTGCTCCTGTTGTTGATGGAGACAGCCTTGATTATTCAAAACTTTATTACAAAGATCGTCACAAACCGGTAAGCGAAGAAGAGGGAGAGGAAGCAGATTATCTTAATGCTCCAATGAATCAGGAACAATATGAAGCTTTTATTGCAGAGCTTGTTAAGGCCGAAAAAGTAGCGGCCCAGAATTTTGAGGATTATAAATTCTTTGAGTCGTGTCTACCGGTTGATATTATGGCAGAGCGTGGTGTTGATACGGCCCGTTTCTCATGTATGAAGCCTATTGGACTGGAGCTACCTGATGGTACTCTTCCATATGCATGTGTTCAGTTGAGACGTGAAAACCTACTAGGCTCGGCCTTTAATATGGTTGGATTTCAAACTCGTTTAAAATACCCTGAACAAACACGTGTCTTTAAAATGATACCAGGTTTTGAAAACGCAAGTTTTCTACACTTAGGCTCTGTTCATAGAAATTCATTTATTAACTCAAGAACACTGTTAGATTTTGATCTTAGTGTTAAGAAGTTTCCTAATATCTACTTTGCTGGTCAGATTACTGGTGTTGAAGGTTATACAGAATCAGCTTCCATGGGACAATATGTAGCACTTCAACTTCTTAAGAAGTTAAGAGGTGAGGAAGTAAAGCAATTTCCTGTGGAGACAGGTCTAGGGGCCCTCGTAAATTATATTATGACTGTACCTAAGCCTACACCTTCAAATATTAACTTCGGTCTTCTTCCTCCAGTTACTCTTACTAAGGAACAAAGACGTGATCGTAAGAATCGCAAGAAAGTCAAAAAGCAACTTGCATCTGATCGTGCCAAATTAGTATTTGATGAATTCATGAGTGGGTACTTTACGAAGTGAAAGGTTTAAGCTTTATTCTCATTGCTTGTTTCATTTGGGCGTTGGATACGCTTATTCGATATCCTCTACTCTATAAGTACAATAGCAGTGAGATCATTGTTTTTGGGGAACACTTATTTCTTACCATTCTCTTTCTTCCGACGCTTTATATTGCAAGAAAGAAAATCTTAAAGATGAAGCCATTTGAAATGCTTTGCTTTTTTATGATTGGTGCGATGGGGTCGGCCATTGCAACGTTAACTTTTACAAAATCGTTTGCTCTCTTAAATCCCTCATTAGTTATCCTCTTACAAAAATTACAGCCATTTATTGCTATAAGCCTCGCTTATCTTATCTTAAAAGAGCGTATTACTAAGCGTTTTCTTTTGTGGGCAGCTGTTTCATTATTTGGGGCAGCACTAATTAGCTACCAAGATATTAATAGTGCTATTAATTTGATTAAGACTGGGCAGGTTAGCTTCGATCGCTCATCTCTGTATGGGCTTTGCTTGGCCCTCATTTCTGTTATGAGCTGGGGGAGTGCGACTGTATTTGGGAAATACCTAATGAAGAAAAACTGGCTTGAAAAAGAAGTGATGTCACTTCGCTTTGCTGTTGGTCTTCTTGCTATTATTCCTTTCATGATCGGAACAGGTACAGGACTTAGTTTTCCAATTGAGTTATGGGGAAAGGTCAGTATCTTGGCCCTCATTTCTGGAATTTTTGGAATGTACTTCTACTATAGGGGACTAGGGCTAGTATCTGCTAAGGTTTGTACAATTGCCGAGATGTCTTTTCCTTTTTTTGCGGTCATTATTAACTGGCTTGCCCTTGATCAGAAGCTTAGCGTGGTTCAGCTACTGGGAGGAGCATTTTTACTGCTGGGATCAACGATGCTACAATTAGCTAATAGAAAACACGAATTAAATATACAAGTTAATTAGATATATCAGGAGTTTAGATGAGCCAATTACCAATGGAACATAAAGGTAAGAATTTTTTAATTGCAGGAGCAGCTGGATTTGTTCCTTCAACAGTTGCCCAGCTTTACCTTGAAAAAGGTGCAACTGTTTATGGATTAGATAATTTTATTACTGGTTCTAAGTCGAATGTTGAACTTCTGTCTAAGTATAAAAATTTCCATTTTATTGAGTGTGATATTATTAATGGTCTTCCTGATTTTGGTGACGTGAAATTTGACTTTATTCTTTCTCTAGCATCACCTGCTTCACCAATTGATTTTAAAATAATTCCGTTGGAAATTATGATGGTAAACTCTATTGGAACACAACATCTTCTTGATCTTGCAAAAGATCACGGTGCAAGGTTCTTAGAAGCCTCAACTTCTGAAGTTTATGGTGATCCTGAGATTCATCCGCAAGTTGAGGACTATGTTGGCCATGTAAATCCAATTGGGCCAAGGAGTTGCTACGATGAAGCTAAGCGTTACGCTGAAGCTTTAACAATGACGTATTTCAGAAAGTTTGAAGTGGATACTCGTATCATACGTATCTTTAATACTTATGGACCTCGAATGCGCCCTGACGATGGCCGTGTTATTCCAAATTTTATTAATCAAGCACTTGAGGGTGCAGACATCACTGTTTATGGTGACGGTAGTCAGACACGCTCTTTTTGTTATGTAACGGATCTGGCCAATGCGATCGATCACGTTCTAATGCTAGGTGATCATATGCCATATAATATTGGAAACCCTGATGAGTATACAATTAAGGAGACTGGGGAGCTAATCGTAGAGGCGCTTGAGTCAGATTCAAAGCTTTCTTATCAAGATCTACCAAAAGATGATCCAAAACGTAGAAGGCCTGATATTAATCGTGTTATGAAGTTAGGATACCTACCAAAAGTAACTTTTGCTGAAGGTATTGAGAAAACTGCTAAATACTTTAGAGATTTAAAAGATAGGTAAAGAGAATATTATGTTAAAAGTTGTTGTCAGCTGTGATGCTGTAATTGAAAGAGATTATTATATTGAGTGTTTAGAAACAGTTCTTGGTGTTATTGGTGATAACGTAGAGCTTTATACTCTTGTTCATAGACAAGGCCAAGTTTTAGGGCCAGTTGAACAAAGAAAAATTCACTCAACTTTTCTTAGTCGTTTTGTTAAATCGTGGGAAGACCTTGTTGATAAGTCCCATTTAGTTCACGGTGCTGCAAGAGGTTTGTTTATCCCATGTAGTGTTGATCTTGTAGTTAATATTTCACGTGGGTTTTCTCAAGAAATCAAGATGTGTGACGATACTTATCTCTTCACTTACTTTGTTGAAGATATTAATGCGATTAAGAAGAAGTCCTCTTTCAAGGAATTCTTTTTCAAGGCATTTACTCGAACGAAGCAGAGAAAATACTTAAAGAGAGCAAATACTCTTTGGTCAAATGAAGAGGTAGTCTTAAAAGAGTTCCCAAGTGCAACACAGGTTACACCGGCAATTGCTCTAAAGGATTATAAGATTCTACCTGAGGGAATGTTTAAGCGTGATTATTTTTTAATTAACTGTGAGCCACTAACAAACTCGGACGTTTATAAGATCATCGATATTTACGGTGATAAGAAGTTTAAATTTATCGGAAAGCATGATCACTTAGGACAATATGCTACTAAGTATCCAGAACTTTTTTTCGGAGATCGTTGCTCGGGTGAACTCGCTCCACTTTTAGCTGGAACGAAGTACCTCATTGATACGACAGATAAGTTTCCGCACTTTTCACTAAAGGCCTTAAGTTGTGGTAGGCCGGTTCTTACAAATGGAAATAAGTTCTTACCATTTGGTGTTGGAGTGCATGAGCTTCCTGCGGACTATCTTGCACTTAGATACCCTGTACAAGTTGGAATTCCTGACGAAGACCCAAAGAAGCGTCATGGTGTTTCAGCAAATTATGAAATGGTAAAATTTAAGCATATC
Source organism: Bacteriovorax sp. BAL6_X (assembly GCF_000443995.1). Taxonomy (NCBI): domain Bacteria; kingdom Pseudomonadati; phylum Bdellovibrionota; class Bacteriovoracia; order Bacteriovoracales; family Bacteriovoracaceae; genus Bacteriovorax; species Bacteriovorax sp. BAL6_X. The sequence goes on along the minus strand of NZ_AUMC01000006.1, from coordinate 140,891 downwards.
TTTTTAAAAGAATTTAATAAAATTAGTGAAGTTATTGAAGCAAAGAAAGCTTCACAACAGGCTCAAAGTAATGATGGCCGCTGCGAAGCTTAGTTTATTATTCTAGTGTCTTTTTTAATTTTATAACATTGTAACGATTTGAAATAATTTTCCACAGGGACAACTTTGAGTCCTTGTGGATAGTACCTTTATCATCAATGATTTCTTCATCATTTAGCTGGTCAACTGCATCTTCACTTACTGTTGGATCAAAATTTGTTAGGGCCATAATTCCATCGTCATGTTCAAGTAGGCCTTCAAAACCATTTAACTGACTTTTTAATTTCTTAAGGTAGTCTTTTGATGAAGGGTCATGTTCAACTGCAAGACCTTCTCCTGTTCCTCTTTTTAGCTCTTGTGAGTTCTTTGCGATATCTCTGGCCGCATTACGACCTCCAGCTCTTCTATAGTTAAGCGCCATTTGAACAGGGGATACATGACCTGCGAGTGTATCTGCTAGATACTTAGAGTTACCTGCTGGATCAAGAATCGCATTAATTGCTTTCTTGGCCTTACCGCTTGTCTTATCAGATTTTGCTAAAGTTTTAAGAACACGATTGGCCGCTTTGTTAATCTTCGCAGCATTCTTATCAAGCGCTTCATTTACATATTTTGAGTTACCTGTGGCCTTTGTCTTATTGTATCCACCTTGCACTTCACTAAGCCCAATTGCATTAGCAAAGTTCTCTCCTGTTGTACCAAGTTTACCCATTTTTATATCCATCTTAGGAATTGTTTTAAGCTTCTCTGACTTTACTTCATCCACGTCGAAGGTAGCATCATTATTAGTCATCCCTAATCCCTGTGAGCCTGGAGTGGCCATTGCACTGGCAACAGATGTCTTTTGACTAGTGGCCGGATTGTATTGATTATTGTAGCGTGCGATGAGCTTTTTATGTACGACCTCTGTCTTCTTTCTGGCATTATTTGCACTTTTATAAGCTTTTTTAGCAGAAGATAGGGCCTGATTTTCAAGGGCCAATGCAACAGCACCGAGTCCTAGTACCCAATATGTACAGGGATTTGAGCCAGGACAACCGAAGATTGTTAGTGCAGCACAAATGGCCGCAATTGCAGTCGAGATTGTAATCAACATCATAATTCTTTTATGATGCTTCATTTTATCTTGTGCTGCTTTTTCCATATCTTTTAAAAGTCTTATTTCTGTTTCTAGTGCTACTCTTTGAGTTTGGTGATTCCATGATTTTTCATCTTTTTCATCAAGTTTTGCTAAGGCATCTTTATAGCCTTTGAACTTCTTCTTGTAGCCGTCACCCATTGCTGTCATAAGAGCTAGTGCAAGAATAATCGCCCCTGAAAATAATGTTCCAATCCCATCTGTTTGGCATGTTCCTCCGTACAAAAGAACACAACCTTGACCAATTTGTGCTGCTGCGGCCAGATAGCTCATAATATCAGAGCTTCCTTTTGGGCCACTTGTCTTATGGTTGGTAAATATTTTTGCATCGGCCTTTAAATCTTCCTGACACTTTTTATCAACTCCACAATTTTGGTATTCCATGTTGTAATTCTTATTGTCATTTGCATTTACACATTGTTCGAGGTGACAGTTGTAAACATTTCCACCATCACACTTCTGGTTTGTTCCATCGTGATAGCAGTAATTAGGGTCAGATTCCTTTTGTACTTGTGTGCGACCATCTTCTTCTGATTGAACTTGTTCCTGTTGTGTCTGTGTATTTGTATCTGTTTGTTCTTGGGCGTAGGCCATAGGAGTCAAAAGCATTGACCATGAAATAAGAGTTATTAATAACTTCTTGATAATTACAAATTGTCCGCTTGCCATTCTCATAGCGCTTCTCCTCACCTTATAAGAGTATTTTATCGAAAATAGGTCTATCTATTAACTATTATATAAGATTTGTTGCAATTATAGATACTTAGGCAGCTTTTACGACTTTTTGACTGTGTCTTTTTCGTGGCGTTTGGATTCAACTGTAGTCAATATTTAAAATTGTCCTAAGATTAGGCGTTATGTATAGAGAGTATGCAATAGACTATCTAAGTTGTTAAAAATGCATTATTAAGTTTGGCCTCTATGTTGCTCTTATTTCTATAAGTAGGAACATGGGGGAAGAAGTGAAGAAGATTTCGTCTTTATTATTTATTGTTGCATTATCAACTCAAGTATTTGGGATGTCATTAGAAGAGTATAATGCACAGGTTGATAAGATTAATTCGACAATAAAAGATGAGCAAATGCGCCTTCTAGTTAAACAAGAGCTGGCAAAAGAAATTGCTAAATCTCTTTCAACACAAAAAGTAGATGAAAAAGAAGTAGAGGAAGCACCTGCTGAAGTAGTAGAGGAGGAAAGTCCGAAGGAAGTGCAAAATACACAAGCAGTTCTAGTTTCTGATTTTGTAGAGGAAAAGGACAAGTTTAAATTTCAACTTGGAATCAATGCCATTGCATCGACATTGGACTTTTACGGAAGTTCTTTAAACCTAATAGGAAATGAACTTTCAATTACTGGAGTTAAGAAAGTTGATAATCATAAGTTTCGACTTGGCCTAGGTATTCGCTCACTTAAGGCCGATACAATAACACTTGAGAATGGAGCTGAATACAATATCTTAAATAAGATCGATTATTCTGGTGCAGGAGTGAATCTTTCTTATACTTATATGGTGACAAGTGGCTTTGGAGTAGGTGCTTACATGGCCTTTAATTATGGAGAGACTGATCTTTGCGAAGTTGATTATTGTTATAATCTTGATACAACAATTAGTGAATTAGGAGCACGTATAGACTTTAACTTAGCGGCCTGGAATCCTTACTTAACAATAGGTTATTCTTTATATAATATCGATGGACATGAGTTTGATGCAGCATCAGCGTATTTAGGATTATTAAACTTTGAATTTTAATTTTTAAGGAGAGTAATGAGTCAATTTAATCTCTTTGGTGCAAGTGATAATATGAAAGTTAACGAAGAAGTCGTCTACAATCTAAAAGACGGGACTGTCGTTTATTATCCAAATTTCTTTGCAAAGACTAAAGTTGAATTTAATGACTTGAAGAGTATCCTCAGATGGCAAGAAGGTGAAATTACTCTTTATGGTAAAACCCACGCGATTCCAAGGTTACATGCTTGGTATAGTGATGATAAAGATTATAGTTACTCGGGTGTTAAGCTACCTCGTAATAATTGGAATGAGAGCTTAAACATTTTAAAAGAAGAGATTGAAAAAATAACAAAGCATCAATTTAACGGTTGTCTATGTAATTTATATCGTGATGGGAGAGACTATGCGGCCTGGCATAGTGACGATGAATTTAGCCTGGGAAGAAATCCTGTCATTGCTTCTGCTTCATTTGGAGAGTCCCGTAAATTCGTATTAAAGCATCGCTTTGATAAGTCTGTTGAGAAAGTTGAGATAGTTCTTGAAGATAAGAGCCTCCTCATTATGAAAGGAGCGCTTCAACACAATTGGAAGCATCAATTAAATAAGACGGCCAAAGAAGTTGATGAAAGAATCAACTTAACTTTTCGCTATATTGTTGATTAGCTCTCCCAGCTCTTTAGATTCCAGTCATATAACTGGTAAGGAGTGTAACGAGACTTGTATCTCATAAAATCATTCTCTTCAATCCAGTAGCCAAGATAGTAATATTCAAGTCCCATATTCTTAGCATGCATAATTTCAGCAAGCGCACCAAGATGGCCCAAGCTCATTTTTTCAAATTGAGGATCATAACAAAAATAAACGCTACTTAATGCATTTTGGGATTGCTCTAAAATTCCAAAGGCCACCAATTTGTTATCATAGAAAACCTCACTTAGTAGCTGAGTACCAGTGAAGCGATAAAATGTTTCTTTAAATAGTATTTCGTTATCAATGATTGTTGCATCAATACTGTCAACAAAACGGTTTTGTCCATGTAGGCGGTAAATTTCAAAGTGTTTTTGTCTATATAAGAGCGGAGAAAACTTTACTTGCAGCCCTTTATTGTGATTTCTTTTTAAAAACTTAGATTGATTCTTTGTTAGCTTGAATTTTTTAAGGTCAACTCGAATGGGAATACACTTTTGGCAGTTGGGACATAAGGGCCTAAAAATGAATTGGCCAAACTTTCTCCAACCACGCTCAAGCAAAAAGTCTAATTCAACATCATTTAATTCAGAACTAAAGAAGAACTCATGTTGTTCCATTTCCTCTTTTAAATAAGGACACTGATCAAGATCGCTAACTCGAAGGCCTAGAATCATTTTCATTTGATTATGATAGCATTAATTGGGTTTGTGTTGAAAGGCTTCTTGTTGTTTTATAAGCTCTTTTAACGGCGCAAGAAGCTGATTTCTTTGATTTTCTTGAATCTCTCCTAGCATAAATAGAGTTTCTGTGATGGCCTCAAGAGTTGATAAGTGGGTCTCACCGCAAGACTTGCGAATACTTTGATAAATTGTCTTTTGATCACTTAGTTCCAAGTGAAAACAAGGAAGCTCACTCAACTGTGGCCATGTATGATAGATCTTTCTGGCCTTCTTCCAAGTTCCATCTAAAACAATAAAATTATTACTTTCTAATAAGTGAATATTTTCACTTTTTAGGGCAATTGATCCTTCATTTTTAAAAAGTAGAAATGGCCTTAGAAGCTTAATCTCTTGTATTAACTCTTCATTTATATTCTCACTAGTCACAAGTTCAATTTCTGGTGATACGAGCTTTGCAAGTCTGGCCGTGTTAAAAGGATGAATTGACTCCTTTTGATCCTGTAGAATGATTAGCCTATTTTCTAAAGGTACTTGTTCAATTGTGTGACATAGGCACTGGTTTTGTGGCCGTTGGCACTTGGGACAATGATTTCGTTTGGCCATAATTAGATATTTATTTCTTTATTATACTTGTCCATTAGAATTGGTTTTCTATAGTACATAATGAAGTAGATAATTGGATAAATAAGCAAATCAAATGCAAAATTCTCAGTTTTGTATTTAATATTATCTGTGATCTTTGTTTGGCCATTTTCTATAGCGCGAATATGATATGTATGGATCCACATTATAAATGGAAATGGAGTTTCAATGGCCTCTGTTCGAATGATAATTCCATCTGAAGTTTCCTTCTTCTGAGTTACTTCAATAACCCAAGATTGGTAGTGGCCAAATATTGAAGTGATTAAGTGAGTTTGATCAGATACAGAATTACCGTCGAAGCGAGGTACTTCTAAATTGATAAATGGAGGTGTTGCTTCCTGCATTGTATCGGCGTTGAAATTATTCAATATTTCATCGACTTTTGCATTAACAATGGTATTGATTACTAAACTCTTCATTTCATAGAATTATACATCTGATACTTGCTTAACTCAACAACCAGTCTCTAATGTTTAAAAATAATAGAAAAACTTAACACAAAGTTAATTTTCTCTTAGTTCGAAAATCTAAAACTATCTTAAGTTGATATGAAATGATTCATATGGCCAAATAGAATATAGTTGACCACTCAACCATGATGGCAAGGAGAAATCTATGAATTTAAAGGAAAGGTTAAAGCTCGAGGAGCAAGAGGCCAAGGACCTAGTAAAGGCATATTGGCACTTTTCAAAAGTCAAACCAAAGACAAAAGATGCTGTTAGTGAGGAGGATGAAGAGAAGCTGGGAAAGCAAGTAGGCCTAATGCTGAACGAGTAGGGGTTGTACGTGATCTGATGGAGAGACGTAAGCAGAAAGAGGCCTTAAAGAAGAAGCAAGAAGAACTTAAAAAGAAAACTGAAAAAGAACTCAAAGATTTTAAAAAAGAGTTAGAAAAGAAAGTAGGTAATGAATAATTATCTAAGAGCTTTTGTTACACAGTTTGTAAGTCTCTTGTCTCCAGGGTTAAACTCTTGGAGGCATTTTTCGTAGATTCTAGTCGATAATTCATCACAATTATCCATTCGCTCTTTTATACAATGGAAAGAAATTAGTTGTTCGATTTCAATTCGTTGTTCATTGGGATTAACAGGAATGACCGATGATTTTTTTTTAGGCTTAGGAGCAACTTTCTTCTTTCTTGTATCAACAGTAATTTTCTTATTCTTGTGATAGCGGCGTTGTTGCTGATTACGTTTTTTTGTAATTTCATCCCATTTGTATGCACGAAGCTTCTTATAGTAGAGAAGCTGTCTTTCTCTTTGCGTGAGAGGTTTTACTGGTGCTTGCTTTGTTGCACATGAAGCAATAAAGTTTGCAAAGACTAGTAGAATGGTAAGTTTAAAAATCTTTAATAGCATCAACTAGAGTTTCATCGTCGATAAATGGATTACGACTATTTTGAATTTCAAAAATTCGATTATTAATTTGTTCCTCAAATGCATCAACAGGATCATCATTATGCCACTTTCTCAAATAGAACTCCTGTGCTTCATCAATAGGAAGATTGTAGCGAGTTGAGAAGTAGAAAAGAGCTCTTGCGATATTACCTCTAATTTCTTCAGGTGGTTCAAATGATGTTGTTGTTTCATTTGCATAATCGACTTCACCAATATGCGAAACCTGACAATTAGAATTCACAACTCTTCCATTAACTTCGCCAAATGGGTGATTACTGCGTGATGAGTTTGCTCTTGAGTTTGCAGGAAACAAATGGTGAAGATCATTCTTTTGTGTATTGCGATTTTCTCTAGGGTTAAATCTTGATTGTGGCCAGCTGTGTTCACAATTCATGACTTGGTGGTTAGGTATTTGCATTCTACCAACACCATTTTCTTTACCAACTTCTTGGTTACAGTAAATATCTTTTACGTAGAGACCTTTTGTTGATGTTTGAAGATAGACATCTCCAAAAAGGTACTTTCTCGCTTCTTTATAATTACGAGGTGTTCTTTGCATAAAGCAATTTTGTCTATTTGTACAATCACTGGCCAAGGTGTCTTTTTGATTAGGTGTTCTAATATGAGCAGAAATTATAATTTCTCTTAGTTTTTCTTTAATTTTCTCTGAAGGGTTAAGATCAGAATTCTTCTTTGCTCTAATAAGGGTTCTTGAGATGAACTGAGTCGTATCCTCTGGGTAGTAGGAGTAATTCGTCAGCTGGGTTGAGCTATACGCTGCTTGCGTATTGAAACTCGTTAGAATGTAGATTAACACCAAAAGGTGACTAAGCTTAGTCATTTTAATTCCTTCCTTGGAATGATTATACTTTAACAAGAAAACATATCTTGGCCAATAAAAAAACGGAGCAAGAAATGGCCCATAAAAATCACATCGGGGCAATTTAAGAAAAATAAAATTGTAAGTGTCCTCTCTATCGCGTAGGCGAATCTTGTGATAAATTGAAAAGATATCATTCACCAATTCAAATGTAAGAAAATTTATGAAAAGGAAATACTATGGGTGTTTTGGCAAGTAAAATTATTGGTGTGGGTTCTTACGTTCCACCACAGGTTTTTAAAAATTCAGATATCGAAGAAATGATGAATACATCTAATGAATGGATTGTTCAGCGTACTGGAATTGAGCAACGTCATTGGGCCGATGCAAAGACTTCAACTTCAGATCTTGCTCTAAAAGCGAGCGAAGAGGCCATCGTAAATGCAGGCATTAATAAAGAAGATATCGACATGATTATCTTAGCGACTCTCTCTCCTGACTTTGACTTTCCGGGGACAGGTTGTTTCCTACAAGACAAGCTTGGCCTGTCTGAAATTCCTGCTATTGATATTCGTCAACAGTGTTCAGGCTTTCTTTATGCCATGACTGTTGCCGATAAATTTATTGCTAGTGGTTCAAATAAGAATATTCTTGTTGTTGGTGCTGAAGTTCACTCAAAAGGTTTAGATCAAACTCCAGAGGGGAGAAATGTTTCTGTACTCTTTGGTGATGGTGCAGGTGCTATCGTTATGAGTGCAACAGAAGTTAATGATAAGAAGACTGAACCGTGTTTTATCGATGCCTCTCTTCATAGTGAAGGAAAGTATGCAAAAGAACTTTGGCTTCCAGCTGCGGGGACTGGTTTTGATTCAACTGAAAGACTTTCACAGGCCATGCTTGATGAAAAACTACACTACCCACAGATGAATGGGAAAACTGTTTTCGTTCACGCTGTAAAAAGAATGACAGAAGCACTTTCAAAGCTAATGGCCAAAAATGGTGTAACAGTTGACGACGTTGATGTTTTCTTATTCCACCAAGCAAACTTAAGAATCAACTCTAAAGTTGCAGAGGTGATGGGAATTCCTGAAGAGAAAGTTTTCAACACAATTCAAAAATATGGAAATACAACTGCTGCGACAATTCCTCTAGGAATGCACGATGCGATGAAAGAAGGCGTTCTTAAGCCTGGTATGCTTGTGGCAAGTGCTGCATTCGGTGCTGGTTTTACTTGGGCCGCTTCTCTCTACCGCGTGTAAAAGGGTGCCATGCACCTTTGGTTTCGCAACTGCTAAAAAGCCTCCGTACTGGAGGCTTTTTTATTTCATAATTTCAGATAGTTAATTTGTGTTTCTGGTGTTTCGCTTAGGCCTGTGATTTTGTTCACAATTCTACTTCTTTATTCCGATATTTATTTATAATGATTTTTGAGAGGAAGTTAGATGGATAAAGAACTATTGGAAGTATGGAAGTTAGTCTTAAGTCTTATACATATGGATGGCGTTGTCTCTTCATCAGAAGAGAAGTGGTTTAAGAAAAAGATCGATGAATTAAAATCACACAAGCTTTTAAATGCGACTGAGGAAGATATTGTTGCTTTAGGACTTAGTTTTAATCGACCAATTGGTAACTATGCTGAAGCGATCTCTCAAATTAAGACACCTGCAAGAAGGTCTTTTGTTTTACACATGGTTCGTACAATTGGACATTTAGATAATAATTTTTGTGATAATGAGAAAAAGGTATTTAAAGATATTGAGAGTATTATCTTGAGTGATTTTAAAATTGAGGATATTGAAGCTCAGAATCTAAAAATGGAATTAGATAGTTATGAGTTTAATAACTATTATCAAATTGATGAAAGAGATTCTTTCATTACTGTTTTAGCAAAAGTTGTAGCTACATATCTATGATATTTAATTTTTTTGAAAACTTAATCGAAATAATAAAACAATTCACACCTGAGTTTTTACATCATGATCTATTTATACTTTTGATAATAAATTTGCTTATCTCTATCTTCGTAAATTACACAGTTAAGCTAATCTCAAAATACTCAAACAAGATAACTGATAAAAAAGAGAGGGATAAGAATACACTTCTTATTGCTTATCTCTTATGTTGCTTTATGTTTAGCTTCTTGTTACTTGATACACAGAAGGGAATATATATAATTTTGATAATTTATTTGGTCTTGGCTCTTTTGTTTTTCTTTATTTATATCGTTTCCCGACAGTATGAGAAGTGGGGCATACCAACTGAGTTTGATGGTGATTTAAGGCTTGTTAAGGAGCCACGATTTAAAGATTTCACGATTCTTGCATGTCCAAATTGTAAGACAAGAACAATTTCTTGGGTACATGCAGTTAAAGTACCTCAAACTTGTGGTGTGTGTGAAATGAAGTATAAGGGGATGGTTCCTGTTAGACTAGATAGAACTTTATTGATTGCTGCATTTTTGTTACTGGTTCTGGGAATATATCTTTTCACTGTACCTTGTTTGTCTAAAGTTACTTCAGCTTTAATTATGTGTAGTGGTTTTGTTGCACATATGATTTATCGAATTGTTCCTAAGGGGTTAGAGGAAGTTAAAGAAGATAAATGTAATTAATAAGTATGAATAAACATATGTCAGAGGTTTTGTTCTTGTTGTGTTAATTATTGGTACAGTTTTGTATGCCCAGTGACAAAGCAATTAGGGGATTAATTTAAGATTCTTTTTGCTGCTGATTAAGTAAGGCTCTATATCAGTTAGCTTTTTATTGAGTGTTCTTGTAATATCATTAGTATACTAAAGCTTCTTTTGCATGACCTAAAATTTGTAAATTTTCTTATAGATCATCGCTTTTGTACCGAGAAATATATTAACTTTATTTTAGAAATTAAGGGGAAAGTTATGGAAGATAGTTTTAAACTAGCATTGAAAAATATTGCAAGATATGGGGATACAGATATTTTTCCTTATCCTGTAGAGAAAGAAATTTTACGACTTTGAGTCAGATTGTGTAAATATTTTAAAAGATATGCAAGATAAATTTAGTGTAAAGTTGAATGATTGCCCCCTTTGAATAAGAGTTTACTCTGTCCTGTAGGGTATACTGGCTTTCGTTGGGCAACTCAAAATTGAAATCATAGAATAAAAAAAGCCTCCGAACGGAGGCTTTGTATTTTACTTTTTTATTGGCAGTAGTTGTAATCGCGGAAATAGCGAGCACAGAAGTTTTGTGGGAAGCGACAGTCATCCATATTGCTTGACCAGTAGCTTGCACTTTGGCAGTACTTTGTGTCTTGTTTTTCAACATTAACAATGAACTTTCCAGTTGCAACTTCGCGTCCATTTTTTTCTAGTTTGTACTCGATTTCATTTTCACCGTAGTAGTTAAGTAGTGGCCTTTGAAGTAGAGTGTAGATCCAAAGATTGAACTTCTTTGAACTTTCACCTTTTTCAGCATCAAATGAAGATGACTTCGATTTCTTGCGTCCTTTGTGATCTTTGTAGTATAGAGTTACTTCGTCTGCATCGACTTTTTCACCTTCTTCTAAAACAAAGCGCGAAAATTCTGATGGACTTAGGTAATTGGCACTACAATTTACATGGCGAATTTCGTGTTGGTTTCTCTCATTACAAGTTAAGCGGATACTACCTTCAACAGGATTAGAAGTTAGCTCGTTTCCAATCTGTAGTCCTGCACCGAAAGCAGGCAGAAGCATTAGTAAACTAATTAGTACTTTCATTATAAACTCCTTTTTATAATCTTATTAATAATATTAAGGAGTTTTAGTTTATGCAATTCTATCTAGCTTAAAGATAGAACTTGTAAGTTGATGCGTGGCATGGTTTACTGGTTTGCATTTACTTTTGTTGTGTGTATAATCTGACTATGCTTGTAAGGTTTTTGTATTTACTCTCTATTTTCACATTCTTAAATACTTCAGGAATTGAAGTAAGTAATGTTAATTCTGAGATGAATTCATTTAAGACTCAAGACTCTCATATGCATCCTACAAATATTGGGATCTTTGAAACTGACGATTGCGAAGATTGTCGAGGTGAGGATCGTGATGAAGATGCTGATTGCTGTAAAAAGCTTTGTTCATGTGTTTCAATTTCGATCGTATCCCTTAATGATAGTCACGTAATGTGTTCGGGATTACCTTTTTTAAATACACAAGAATGGGAAATTCCCATTAATTATAATTCCCCATTTCCAGATCAGGCCTATAAGCCACCTCTTTTTTCTTAATTTATATTTAAGTAGTTCAAATTTTAATTAATTATCAAAGAGTATAATATGAAAAAGATCATACTAGTAATTCTTGGTATGCACTTTTCCTTTATGGCCTTAGGCTCTGGCGAAGTTCGAGAACATAAAAGAAATCGCCATATCCATGGTGCCCACAAGGAATGTTCATTACCTAAGAGTACACAAGACATTATAAATTGTGCGTTAAGCTTTCATCCTAGTGTGAAACGACAAGAAGGGAAAGTTTCATCAGCGGCCTTACTCGAAGACAAGGCTGGCCAATATCCTAATCCGAAAATATCAGCTAGATATGTACAAGGTGATAATAATGGCGAGAAGACATCAGAGCTTGAAACTAATCTAACTTTCACAATTCAGTTAGGTGGTAAAAATAGTGCTAAAACAGGGACCGCAAAGGCATATCATCTGCAGGCCCAGGCAAGTGCCGAGGCCATAAAGTCTCAAATAAAAATGAATACAATTTTAAATCTTTATCGACTTCGTCAAGTTGTTGATGAAAAGCGAGTGTTAGCGGAAACATTAATGGCATTTGAAAAAGTGATAGGACAATTGAAAAAACTGCCACGTTTGGCGGCCGAACAAGAAGCTTCTTTAACACTTTTTGAAATTGCATTTGAAGAAGCAAAGGTTAATGAGTCTGAGCTATTTGAAGAAGAGAGAAAACTCGAACACTTCTTTCACATAGCAACAGGACATTCTTTTAAAGAGATTTACCCTTATTTGCCAAGAGCTGTTAAGTCTTGGCCTAAAGTTTCTGACGAAGGCACTGGTAAAGATTCTCCTGAACTGAAAAAATTAAAGTCTCTTTCTCAACTTGCTACTGTTAAGTTAAATGATCAAAAGGCGCAAGCATGGCCAGATTTACAAATTGGGCCATCTTTTAGTGTTGATAAAGATGGGAGTGAGGAAGTAAAGAAATTAGGAGTTAATCTGCAAATTCCGATTCCTCTTTTCCAGGTCAATGGAGGTGGAAAGGCCCACGCACGAAGTGAGCTTTTACGTTCCCAAAGAAATATTAAGTTAACAAGGGCCGAAGAAAATCACGAACGTTATGAACAATTGCAAGTCTATGAAAGTTCTACTCGGATTTTATCAAAAACTCTAAAACAGGATGTGATTGAAAAGAAGCATAAGCGTATCGAAAGGCTTTACCAAAGGGGAGTCGTTTCAAGTTCAACCTTCTTGGATTCACTCAAACAAAAAGATAGTTATTTAAAAAGTCGTAATCATAGAGAGTTAACCGCAGTTAAAGCGCTATGGAATATCTATATGTATGACGGAAAAATTTTTGAGGTAAGTTTATGAAATATATAATTGTATTATTATTTTCTTTTATCATATTTGGTAGTGAGACTACTGTTGAATTAAAGAAAGGTGGGGCAGTCACAGCGTTTACAAAAGAAGATGGGTTTAAATTAAGTGATAAGGCCATCAACAACTTGGGGATAAAGTTTTCACCAATAAAAGGAAGTGGTCCATGGGTTGTTCCTAAGAGTGCTCTTGTTAGAATTAAGTATTCTACTGGCGTCTATCGTAAATGGGATAATTGGATAACACTTGTACTTGTAAAGGTTCTCAGTCAGACGAAGAATACTGTGACGATTAGATCTGTTGATCTAGAGGCACAAGATTTGGTGGCCATTAGTGGTGTGACATTTTTAAGAATGACAGATGCTGACTTAAATTCTGATACTGTCGACTCTTGTGCGCACTAAGAGGAGGATAAAATGATTTCTAAAATTGTTAGATTCTCTATTAATAATAGATGGGTTGTCATTTTATTAACTTTTCTTATTGGGTTTGCCGGTTGGGAGAGTTTTAAGCATCTACCTATTGATGCGGTACCAGATATTACAAATATTCAGGTACAAATTAATACACAAGTTTCTGGCCGTGGCCCAGACGAAATAGAAAGAACGGTTACATATCCGTTGGAGACGGCCATGAATGGTGTCCCTGGTGTAACACAAGTTCGCTCAATAACTCGTTATGGTCTTTCTCAAGTTACTGTTGTCTTTGCTGAAGGAACTGATATTTATAAAGCTAGGCAACTTGTTTCAGAAAGGTTACAGGCAATATCAGGCCAGCTTCCTAGCTTTGTAGAGCCTGTACTTGGGCCAGTTAGTACGGGCCTTGGTGAAATTTTTCACTATGTTATCGAGGCCGACGATTTTGCCCAAGGTGATGAGCGACTTAAGCAATTAACTGAAATTCGTGCGATCCAAGATTGGTATGTGAAACCTAGACTTCTGACAGTTAAAGGCATTGCTGAAGTTAATACAATCGGAGGATATGAGAGACAGTATCATATCAGTCCAGATCCTGCTCTAATGGCAAAGTATGGGCTTCACTTTGATGATATTGAAAATGCGATTGCTAGTGTTAATAAGAATGCTGGAGGGGGCTATGTTGAACAAACTGCAGATCAATTTATTGTTCAAGCGTCGGCCCTTTTTGAATCTCTTGATGATATTAAAGATGTTCCTGTTAAGAGATTAGCAAATCTAGAAGTCGTTACTATAAGTGATATCGCTGAAGTTGGGTTTGGTAAGGAACTTCGAACTGGAGCGGCACTTCATAATGGACGTGAAGTCGTTCTAGGTACTGTTCTTATGCTCTTAGGTGAGAACTCAAGGGATGTAAGTCTACGCGTTTCTGAGCAAATTGAAAAAATAAAGAAGGGACTTCCTGAAGGCTATCACATTGAAACGTTATATAATCGCTCCAGCCTTGTTAATGCGACTCTCGATACGATTAAACACAACCTTTTAACGGGAGCAGCTCTCGTTATTGTTATTTTATTTCTCTTAGTAGGAAATTTAAGGGCCGCACTTATTACTGCTATCGTAATTCCAATTTCTCTTCTCATTACATTTATACTTATGAGGAAATATGGAATTTCTGGGAATCTCGTTAGTCTTGGTGCACTCGATTTCGGTATTATAGTTGATGGCGCTGTTATTGTTTTAGATAATTGTGTAAGGCATATACAAGAGCGCTCTAAAGGACTTGGGCGTAAACTTACCTCACATGAAATCAAAGATACTATTCATACGGCCACAATGGAGATAAGAAAATCTGCAGGTTTTGGTGAATTAATTATTGTTGTTGTTTTCTTGCCAGTCTTTGCCTTTGTGGGCATTGAAGGTAAGATGTTTATTCCAATGGCATCTACTTTTATATTTGCTCTGCTTGCTGCTTTAGCTCTTTCTTTTACATTTGTACCAGCTCTGGGATCACTTCTTTTACAAGGTGATGTAAGAGATAAAGAACCACTTCTTATGAGATGGTTAGAAAGAGTTTATTCACCAGTTTTAAACTATTCTCTAAAGGCTCGAAAGCTTGTCTTTACTTTTGCTATTGCTGCTGTCATTTGTGGGAGTTACTTCTTTAGCCGTCTTGGAGGAGAGTTCTTGCCAACTCTTAATGAAGGCTCCATTGCCGTTCAAATGATTAGACCTGTATCGGTTGGTATAAATCATTCTGTAGCACTAGAGGAGAGGTCGCAAAATATTATCAAGAATATACCTGAAGTTGCTCATGTATTTAGTCGTATTGGAACGGCCGAAATTTCAATGGATCCAATGGGACCAAATATTTCAGATAGCTATATTATGCTTAAGCCTGAATCCAAAAGGCCTAAGGAAGAGATCGTGGCCGATATCGTAAAGCAACTTGAGGCAACAACTCCAGGACAAAGAATCCTTGTCAGCCAACCTATTCAATTGCGCTTTAATGAACTTATGGAGGGAACTCGCTCTGATGTATCTTTAAAAGTGTTTGGAGAAGATCAAGAAGTTCTAACAGCAGAAGCTGAAAAAATTGCAGCTGTTATTCAGTCGATTGAAGGTGCGGGAGATGTTGAACTCGAGGCCAAGGGAAAAATGACTGTTCTTGACATAAGACCAAAGTATAAGGTCCTTAAAGGGCTAGGTCTTTCTAGCTCCGAAGTGCTTGAGACTGTTGGAATAGCAATAGGCGGTGAACAAGTTGGAATTTTTTATGAAGGTATGAAAAGGTTCCCAATTATTGTTCGATTAAGTGACTACAAAAGACAAAGCATTGAAGAAATTAAACAACTTCCCGTAGGACTTACTGGAGGCTCTACTATTCCTTTGGAAGATGTTGCAGAAATTAATTTTAAAGATCATTATAGTTCTTACAGCCGAGAAGAAACAAAGCGAAGAATTGCTGTTTTAATTAATCCACGTGGGCGAGATACTGAGTCGTTCGTTAAAGAAGCTCAAAAAGCTGTGGAAGAGAAAATTAAATTACCACCTGGTTATTATATGGAGTGGGGAGGTAATTTTAAGAATTTAAACGAAGCAAAGAGTCGATTGGCAATTCTTGGACCTTTGGCCTTAGTATTCGTTCTCATTATGATTTATGCAGCTTTTAGAAATGTTTTTGAAACAGTTCTAATCTTCTTATGTGTTCCTTTTGCCCTGGTTGGGGGAGTCATTGCATTGATCGTTAAGGGGATTCCGTTTAGTGTTTCTGCTGGTGTCGGATTTATTGCGCTTTCAGGTATTGCCGTTTTAAATGGAGTAGTACTTGTAAATAACTTTAATAACCTTAGAGAAAAGGGAATGACTGGTGTAGAGGTTATAAAATCTGGAGCACTCTTGAGGCTTCGCCCTGTTATGATGACGGCCTTAACTGATATCTTAGGATTTCTACCGATGGCCATTGCTTCTGGCCTAGGTGCTGAAGTTCAAAGGCCTCTTGCCACTGTTATTATCGGTGGAATCATTTCCTCAACCATTCTAACATTAATTGTTATACCTGTTTTTTATTCTAGTTTAGAAAAGTGGATTTTAAAATTTAACCAAGAAAATATTTAAAGGAGAAAAGTTTATGAAAATTTTATTAATGGTATCATTTTTACTTGGAAGTTTAAGCTACACAGCAACTTCCGTTGCTAGTACTGATTTAAATAGTGTAATTGAAACTAAAGATGAAAAACGTTCTACGGAGAAAAAGCGCAGAAGAAAAAAAGTTGAGATGTGCAATGATTGTGGAAAACCTGAGACAGAATGTGACTGTGAAGGTCATGGAGATAATAAGTCTGATGATGATCACGGTCATCACTAAATAATTTAATAAAAGGCCTGTGTCTTATTATAATTCACGGGCCTTTAGTTTAGCGTAGTTGTAGATTAATTCACGCCAGTTTTGCATAAGGGAAGGCGCCGTAAGCTTAACAAGTTTTGGATCGCTTGGAATATAGTCGTAAAGAAAGTATTCCATGGCAAATTGTATTGTCTGCATACCAATATATAATTCAGTAAAGAAGTCGATATCACCTTTTTGATAATAAACGATTAATTCGGCCACGTCTTGATGGTATTCACACGAGCCGCATCCACTACACATTCCGTAGTTTTCAACAAAGGCCAGGTGCTGTTGAGTTTGAGTTGCGATAACTTGCTCCCTTTCATCGGCATCTGCGCTAAAGCTCTCAACTAATTCAAGTGCACGCTCTGGATGCTGATTAATTGCCATGAAAATGCGCTCATAGAATGTAGCATATAGGGAAGTAAAAATTGAATCTTCAATTAGGTAATAGAAGAAGTCTTCAGTGGACTTTGTACCAGCTTTCAAGTTTTCATAACTAGCAAGGGCCATCTTGAGAGGTGCATCTTCAAACTCTTCTAATTCAAAGAAGACTTTTGCAAGCTCTTGTTTGCCAAGATCAAATTGACTTTTTTGCTTAAATTTTGAAAACATGAACGCCTCCACATAAGTTCTTGTTCTAGATTTTATCAAATTAAATTAAATCAAGAACTTATGTGGAGTGAGTGGCAGAAAGTACCAGCTCTATGGACAAGGTATAGTAAATACCTTGTGTATTTCTTCGATACGATTAAGAGTATCACTATCAAGAGTCACTTCACTTGTGGCAAGGTTTTCTCTTAACTGCTCCATCGTCGTTGCACCGATAATATTTGAAGTATTAAATTCACGCTTGTTTACAAAGGCAAGAGCAAGAGTTGCTGGAGAAAGCCCAACATCATTAGCAAGTTCAACATATGCTCTAATCGCATTCTGCGCATGTTCTGATGAGTAGCGTGTGAAGTATTCACCATATTCAGTTAGGCGAGAGTTTGCTGGTCTTTTTCCATCAAGGTATTTTCCAGAGAGTGCCCCAAAGGCAAGTGGAGAATAGGCAAGTAGTCCTATTTTTTCACGGATGGCCATTTCTGAAAGTCCTACTTCAAATGATCGATTAAGTAGTGAGTATGGGTTTTGAATTGAAACAGGACGCGGTGTATTTGTTTCCTTGGCCGCTTCAAGATATTTCATGACTCCCCAAGGTGATTCATTTGATAGTCCCCAGTGTAGAATCTTTCCTTCTTTTATTAGTTCATTTAAGGCTTCGACTCTTTCATTAAAGCTGACTTCAATTTCAGGAGTGATATGCTCGTAATTTAGACGCCCAAAGAAATTTGTCACACGCGATGGCCAGTGAATTTGGTATAGGTCTAAGTATTCAGTGTTAAGCCTTTTAAGAGAAGCTTCACAAGCTGTTTTAATATCACTTTTTGAAAAGGCACTCTTTCTAATGTCACTATTTCTAATATAGCTATCCATTGATCCAGGGCCTGCAACTTTTGAGGCGAGAACAAACTTGTCTCTGTGAGTTTGCATTTTATTCCATTTTCCAATGAACTGTTCCGTTTTCGTGTATGTATGTTGTTGACCAGGGACTGGATACATTTCTGCTGTATCAATAAAGTTAACACCGTATTCAAGTGCTAGATCAAGTTGTTCATGAGCTTCTTCAATCGTATTTTGCTCACCCCATGTCATTGTCCCAAGACAAATTTCACTTACTTTTATATCTGTATTTCCCAGTTGATTAAATTTCATAATCCCTCATTTTTATTTGGTTTTATTATTGTAGCTTAACCATTTCTTCTAATGGAAGCTGCGTTTGTTTCTTGATGTAATTAACTAATGTAAAAATAATAATCACTGTCACAATTAAAGTTGGAACAGAGATAACTGGAAAACTTAGTGCAGTCATTCTTCCTAAGCTTTCATTAAATTCAACCGTTCCTGGTGCTCCTTTAAGGACGATGACAGCTAGGACATAATTTAGGAATGCAGACAGAAAGAATGTTGATGAGAAGAAGAATCCTGCGACGTGAATCTTTTGTTTGAGCTCGTCGTGTAAACCTCTTGCTTCAAAGGCAAGATGGATTTTTTCCATATCAAAAATTTGCTCAAATAAAGTTCTAATAAGTGGCTTCTTTGTAAATTGCGATGCTAGTACAAAGAGACCAATCACAAGTGGAACAGCAGTTTCCTTAACGATCATCCATGTGCGATCCAGTTCAAGCAATCCGATTCCACCAGTAAGAAGTACACTGACAAGACCTATGGCCGCAATCCAGTTAAACTTTCGTTTTGAGATAAAGTCCCACGCTCCATATAAAAGTGGAAAGCCAAGAGCAATAATCAGAGCATTTACTTGGCCTAGCTTTTCAGGCCCAGAGAACTTAGTGAGTATCACTGATGGAATCACAACATTACAAAGAATGTTGATGAACGGATTTTCATTTTTTTCGTGGTTAGTTTTAACGTTATTCGTTTCAGTTGTATCTGACATTTATAATCCTTTACTAATTTGCACTTCATAATACCTAAATCAATAAAGTAGGAAAAGGCTTAAAAAGACCAATGTGAAAACTCGGGTATTGTAACAACTTCTTACAACCTAAAATCTGAACTTGTCTTAAGAAAATTTAAATGAAATTATTTTTATCCGAATTACTTTTGATCACGGATGAACATAAGGATAAATTATGAAAAAACTATTTCTTGCACTAGGTATGACGTGTGCGCTGAGCGTTTCAGCTCAAAACTACAATGGTTACATTGTAAAACTAAAACCAGGTTACGAATCTTTTGTTAACACAAATATGGCCGATGCTCAGGTTAGAAAACTAAGCTTTGGTACATTTGCTGTCGTTAAGCAAAAATTCGAAGGTCTTGTTCAAGACCCTGCGGTTGAGTATGTTGAGAAGAACTGGATTATTAACTTAAACGAATTCTCTGCACCTCAGCAAGATGACTCTTCGCTAACTGAAAATCGCGATGAGCAATTTTCTAAGCAGTGGGGACTTCTAAATGATGGAAGCAACTCAGGTGGTTGGTTCTCAAGAGGTAAAGCTGGTGAAGACATTAATGCATCTGCTGCATGGAATGTTGAAACAGGTAATCGTGACCTTGTTGTAGCTGTTATTGATACAGGTGTTGATTATACTCACGCTGACCTTAAAGCAAACACTTGGAAGAATGAGGGGGAAATCGCAGGAAATGGAATTGATGATGATGGAAACGGATTCATTGATGATGTATACGGATATGACTTTGCAAATAAAGATGGTGATCCTATGGATGGTCACGCTCACGGAACTCACTGTGCCGGTGTAATTGGTGCTCGTCACAATGGAACTGGAATTATGGGTGTTATGGCAAATGTAAAAATTATGTCAATCAAATTCCTAAGTGACAGTGGTTCAGGTGAGACAATTGATGCAATCTCTTCAATTGACTATGCTGTTGCTAATGGTGCAAAAATCCTTTCAAACTCTTGGGGTGGAGGAGAATACTCTGAAGCACTAAAAGAGTCGATTGAGAATGCACGTGATAAAGGTGTTCTTTTTGTCGCTGCTGCAGGTAACTCAAGAATGAATAATGACTCTAGGCCAACGTACCCAGCAAATTACGAAGTTGAAAACGTGATCACAGTTGGTGCAATGGATGGTAAAGGTAATCGTTCATCATTTTCTAACTATGGACAAGAAACAGTTCACGTATTTGCTCCAGGATCAAATATTCTTTCAACTGTTCCAAATAACCGTTATAAGAAAATGTCTGGGACTTCAATGGCAACGCCAATGGTTTCAGGAGTTCTTGGGCTTCTTCTTTCTAAAGAAGATGGACTTTCTTTTTCTGAAATTAAAGAAAGAATCTATTCTACTTCAGTACCTAATCCAGGACTTATCACAAAGGCCAAGTCTGGGCGTATTGAAGCTTACCGCCTACTTAACAATATCCAAAACTAGTGATATATAAAGAGGGGAGTTGCTACAAGAGCGACTCCCTTTTTTATTTATGAAAATTAAACTACCAGAACTCCTTATTCGAAAATTTAAAATGACTCCTTATCATAAACTAGGTGGCGCAGAGGGCGTTCAGGAACTTGTTAATAATTTCTATGAGATCATGGATACTGACCCCAAGGCATCAAAGTGTCGTGCTACTCATGCAAGATCACTAGAGAGTGCTAATAAGAAGCTCTTTATGTTCTTGTCTGGCTGGTTAGGTGGGCCAAGTCTATATATTGAAAAGTATGGCCATCCGAGAATGCGTAAGCGTCATTTTCCTTTTAAAATTGGTTTTGCTGAGCGAGATGAGTGGCTCTATTGTATGAGAAAGGCCATGGATTTGAAGAAGTTAAAACCTGAGTTTGATAAAGAACTCTGGGGTGCTTTCGAAAGATTCGCTGAGCATATGAGAAACCAAGACTTTTAGCTCTTTGATTTCGATTCCACAAAAATTTTCATATTGTAACTCATTTAAGAGTTCGAGGCAGCGTTGAAAATGTGTTCTAAATGCACTTTCTTGCTTCATTTCAAGTTTTAATAGCCCTGCTGCAATTTTGATTATGGCCTTAAATAAAATGGCAAAGTCATCCGTGCGGTTATGTTCATTCCACAGAGACTCTAGGTAGGCATGGGCCTCCCAGAAATAGCCTTCATTTACTAAGTCTATGGCAAATAAATAATCTTCATTAGTTTTAAAAGCTTCACTAGAGCTTAGGCGAGCTGTTTCTGGCTCGCCGCTTTTTTCCATATGACCACCAGCTTTTAAGGGGTGAGGATTCACTCCTGGACGAAACTGATAAGGCGGAAGTGCTCGAGTCGAATATCTTATGAAAGTCTCCAATCGAAATCAAAGAGAAGTTTTCCTTCATCAATATGAACTTGAGAAACAATCTTTGACCATACCTTTTCATTTGGGTCCCACTGAAATCTTGCACGTGCTACTTTATGCTTAATTGCATTGAATTTTTCAACTTCTTGACGGTTTTTCCAATTTGGTGCTTTTAGTTCTGCAACAATACGTACCTTAGGGGCACTTGCTAATTTTGCCATTCTTACATAATCATAATGAGAAGCTATCTTAAGCATTGCTAGGACATCTGTAACAGCTCTATGTGGAAATGGATTAATAAAGCCATGTGAGTGCTCTAAAAGTGCCATCGATTTGTGAGTGATTCTTCTTGGGTACTCAACATCTTCTTGAGTATCGATCCAAACTTTATTTGGCATCTCGATCCCATATCTTTTAAACATGGCCGTTAGCATTGGTTTGTCATACTTTGCGCCATTGTGGGCCATCATATAATCGGCCTTCTTCATAAGTAGGGCAACTCTTTCAAGGGCCATCTTGATTTCATCTCCGCGACGTCCCCACTCAGCAAGTAATTGTTCGTCAATGCCTGTAAGCTCAATAACTTCTTCTGTAAGCTTTAAGCGATCTTTTTCATCGATAAGTTCAGAGAAGACTCTAACTGGAGAGTTGATACGTGTGTCCCAAAGAACCGCTCCAATTTCTGTAACGCGGTCAACTTCAAGATTTACACCTTTTTGCGTTAAATTTTCGTTAATACCTTCTAAATCAACTCCAAGAATGAGCATTTGACGTCCTTTTGTTGGTCTTGCTGTGTGCCATAAGATTAATTGACAATATTCTGACTTATTTAGGACAATTATTAACGATACGTTTAATATTGTAAATGCTGGGATTACTTAGATTTAATGAAACCTTATATTGTACTTATATTCACGGCGTTAATTGTGGCCTTCTTTTCTGGAAGTTTTGTTTTAAAAACTTTCGCTCCTCGTTTTGCCAGTCAGTATCAAATTGACGAAATTAATGAGCTAAAAGTTAAGATGCAGACCACGATTACTCCTTACGCCATCGTAAATTTCTCATCACTATATTACTCCGATGAGCAATTCCAGCTTCTTAATCCGTCTCTTGCAATCGAAGAATTTGATGCATCTCTACTTTCAAGTTCAAAGGGTTGTTCAAATATTGAAATTCTTCAGTCTCAATTAACTGGAACACGCAAGAAGGGAGTATGGGAGCAAATTCGCTGTGGTAGAATTAGAAATATTCCAAATTGGTTTGTTAAATCTCCCCCTTATATTCACGAGTCAGGAGTAAGTTACGCTTATCTCTTATTTCAATATCAATTGGCCACTGGACAGGCCTCTCAGACGTCTTGGGTAAGGCGCAGACTTTCTTATTTTCATGTCTCGGAACTTGCTCAACTTCAACGTGAGATTGGGCCACTTGGTGGGATCTATGGACTTCTAGCAAGTCTTTCACAAGAAACTCTTCAGGATATTATTAATGAAGAGGGGACAATCCTTGCTAAGAATTTCTTACTTGCAAGGATTAAGTATCCAAGACAGTATAATGTCTTAGAATACCGTTTCTATGCCAATGATTCCATTGAAAGATTCTTAGATCAGACACCCTATCAAATCACAAGAGCACGTGCTGGAAAGTGGTGTGTTTATAATGATGGACCAATCTGTTGGAGACAAAACACGAGACACCTCTTACAGTCTGTTTCGACATCAACCCTGACTTCATTTACAGGTATTATTGTCATCTTCTTTATCATTCTTTGGCTGCTCTTTAGTAAGATTAAGGATGATAAGGTAGAAGAGAGTCGAAAGAAGATGGCCCTTCAAGTTCTAACTCACGAGTTTAGAACTCCTGTTGCATCTCTACTACTTATCGTTGAAAAAATGAATCGTTCACTGGGTTCTTTGCCGGAAGATCAACAAGAAGATGTTCTGCGTATAGCAGGTGAAGTTTATCGCCTACAACGCCTTACGGAGAAGTCTAAGCACTATCTACAAGGTTCAAATGCTTCAGGTATGCTAACTTTCAGTTATGAAAAGTTAGATCATTTGGATGACCTTATTTA
Organism: Bacteriovorax sp. BAL6_X; assembly: GCF_000443995.1. Taxonomy (NCBI): domain Bacteria; kingdom Pseudomonadati; phylum Bdellovibrionota; class Bacteriovoracia; order Bacteriovoracales; family Bacteriovoracaceae; genus Bacteriovorax; species Bacteriovorax sp. BAL6_X. Next base: position 117,468 of record NZ_AUMC01000006.1, on the reverse strand, counting down.
TGATACAATCATTCCTATTAAGGAAACTTACGATAAGGAAATTGAAATCTTTATAGATGTTCAGGATACAATCTTTGTTGATTACTATTGGTTTCAAATTTTAATAAAGAATCTGGTTGAAAACTCTTTTATTCATGGTGCAGAAGAACATTATTTGAAGATCTATGAAAAGGACAAATTCTTTGTTGTTGAAGTTGGTGATGGTGGTGAGATTACAAAGGATCTCGATACACTTACGAGTGAGTTTGTAAAAGGTTCTAAGAGTTCTGGTACTGGTTTAGGTTTAAATATTATTAAAAATATTGTTGATGAATGGGGCGGGAAAATTGAGTTGGTAAAGAAGCCGACGAAATTTATTATTACGCTACCTAAAAGGAAGTAAATATGGATAAGATTCTATTAGTTGAAGACGATGTTTCATTGGGAAAAGGAATACTTGATTTTCTTAAAATGGAAGGATTTGACACAACTTGGGCACAAACTCTTGAAGAGGCTAGAAAAATTGATCTAAAAGGATTTAATCTTATCATTCAAGACTGGATGCTTCCTGATGGGCAAGGGATCGACTTTCTTAAAGAGATTCGTGCCAATAATAATAACACGCCAATGATTATTCTAACGGCCAAGACTGATCTTATTGATAAAGTCGTAGGTCTTGAGTCTGGTGCAAATGATTATATGACTAAGCCATTTGAGTCTCGCGAGCTCCTTGCTCGTATCCGTGTTCAGCTTCGTATTGGTGATCAAGGGGCCATGGCCAAGGATATTGATACAAAAGGTGTGTTAACTCTTGGAAAACTTAAAATTGATAATGATACAAGAGAAGTAACTTGGGACGGAAGCTTAGTCGAACTAACTAAAATGGAGTTTGATTTCTTAAAGCTTCTTGTTGAAAATCCAAACCGTGCTCTTTCTCGTGACGAAATTTTAAATAAGGTATGGGGATATGAATGCTATCCATCAACTCGTACAGTGGATACACACGTTCTTCAATTACGTCAGAAGTTTAATGAGAATTTAATTGAAACAGTTCGTGGAATTGGTTACAAACTTCGCCCGCAATTTGCTCAATAAAATTAAAAACGTCGAATAACTGATAAATAGGGGGCTTTATAAGGCCCTTTTTTTATATTCTTTTCAAAGATTTGACATAACTCTAACGTAGAGTGAATAAAGCTTGGCCATAATATTACGAAAGGTTTGTTAACAAAAGTAACGATAACTACTAGGGGCCAATTATGTCTAAGCGATTAACCATTCCATTTCTTTTTGCCTTTATTGCGCTATTCTTGGCATCTTGCCAGTCAAAGCAATCAGCAAGTGATCTTCAAAAAACATTGGAGAAGAATCCTGAAATCTTAACTGAAGTCATGAAAAAAAATCCACAACTGTTCATGGAAACACTTCAGAAGATGGCCTCTCAAATGAGAGAGAAGGCCCTTGAAGATCGCAATAAGAAAGAGCAAGAGATTTTAGAAGCAGCTTTTAAAAATCCAATTGAAGTTGAAAAACACAGCGAAGACTTAATTATTGGTAATCCGAATGCAAAAGTTATTATTTATGAATACTCTGATTTTCAGTGTCCATTCTGTTATCGCGCTCTAGAGACTGTTAAGCAGGTTCTTGATGATTATAAGGATGACGTTGCTTTTGTCTATCGTCATCTACCTATTGATTCTATTCACCCTAATGCTAGACTTGCGGCCAAGTACTATGAGGCCATTCGAATTGAGTATGGACAAAAGGCATTTGATTTTCATGAGACTATTTTGAAGAATCAAAATAAGGTTCGCCATGGTGAGAAGTACTTTATTAGCTTAGTTAAAGAGATGAAGTTAGATGTTAACAAAATTAAACGACTCGTAAATTCTAAACGCGTTGAAAATAAGATTGCTGCGGACGTAGCAAGTGCAAATAAACTGGGCTTTAGTGGCACTCCTGGTTTTGTCGTGGCCGGTGTTCCAGTTAAGGGCGCATACCCTTATTCTCATTTTAAAATGATCTTAGACCGTCGCTTGAATGGAAACTCTAAGGATCCAGCAAGTGAAATGGCAAAGATCAAATAATTAAAGGTCCGTTAGCAAATCAATTAGTTCAGGGTAATCGATAAATGGATTACGGTTGCCCTGATACTTTTCTACTTCATCATTTCTAAACTTTTCAAATTCTGATACTGGGTCTAACTTATCCCATGCTCTTAGAAATTCTTCTTCACGATCATTGATCGGAAGCTCATATGTGACAGCAAAGTAGAATAGGCCACGAGCGATATCGCCCTTGACTTCATTTGGTGGCTCGAATAAAGGCATTGTTGGGTACTTTTTATTCTTTCCAAACTTTGACTGCCCACAGTCTTGAAGCTTATTTTCATCAACTTCTCCATAGTGGTATGAGGCCCTCATGCTATTAACAAAGGAGTCCGTTGGAAAGAGGTGGTGCATATCTGCAACCATATCGTCATACTCATTCTTTCCGTGCTCTACAGAGTCTCCGTATTCGAAGAAACGAGATTTTGGCCACGTATGTTCAGTATTGATGATATTTCCATCAGGAAGGTTCTCTTGATCTAAGTGAATATCAACATTATTTTCGTATTCTTTTCCACAGTATAAATCTTTTAGATATTTGTTCTCAGAGCCGTTTTTATTATAAGCGTAGATATTATTAAATAGATAAAGTCTTGCCGTTTTATAGTAGAGTGTTCGCTTTTGCTTTTTCAAAAGCGCAGATAAACGCTTTCTGAATTCCGTTTGGTTGATTTGTTGGCCAGTGTCTCCATTGGCCTTGAGGTCAATTGGTTGGGCCACTGTTAGTGATGTAGTTAAAATTATTAGAGTTGTACGTAACATACTTTGCTTTTACGGTAATTCATGAACAGATGGTAGGAGATTGTAGAATTTACTTGAAATATCGTCCCAATAAAAAAACAGGACCTCAGTGAGGCCCTGCCAATTTAAGAATCAAGCTCGTTATTTAAGCTACTTAGGGGACGACTAAGCAGCGTTATTGTACTCTTCGTAATCGTTATCACTATCCATATTTTCTTCATCTACACTTTGCCTAAGGCTTGTTAAAAGCTTCTCTAATTGAAGTCTTTCAGCAACACCAAGTTCGACAAACTGTACCCCCATTCCTTCTGGGTAGCGTCCGACAGCATTCGATTTTCTAACGACCTTGGCCTTTAGTTCTAAATCTGTTCCGATATTGAAAGTAAAAGTATCTCCACAATTAAAGATATCTTTCTGTGTTGGTGTATTATATGAAATATAGGCACCTGTTCTAGAGATATCAAATGTTTCACCAAGGTTAATTGGAATATCTGTTGAAGATACCTTTGTTGGAAGTGGCGCTTGGTAGCGAATTGCTGTTTTCCACCACTGAGCAGCAGGTGAGTTAATAACATTCGTTTCATGACTCAAAATGAAGTATGAAGTCATAAGGATATAGGCAAAAGTTGATAGAATAACTGAAGCAGCTTCAAAGTCATTTCCATAAACTAAGACAATTGAATTATTTAAACAAACGAAGCCAATCGATAATGGAAAGCTCCACTTGATGTCATCTTGTGCTGTAAATGAAAAGTAAGCATTAAGAAAACAAGAGGCCATAACCATAAAGTTAAAGACAGTCATTTTTGACCAGATGGCACCAATATCAGTTGCACCATGTCCATAGAGGAACATGACTTGAATTGGGATACTAACTGCAATTGCAATAAATACAAATGCATAAATATTAAAGATTAATGGCTTGATCTTCATTGATGACTCCTTGAGTGTCATTTTGTGTAAAGTGATAACAATAACTATTTACGCGATTAATATAATTCTTTGCTTCTTGAAGGCGATCAGAGTTACGCCAGTCAGTCTCTAGTTTTATTAATTGAGACTTTACTCTAAATGGACCAGAGTTGTAGCTAGCAAGGATCAGGTCTGTAAAGAGTTGGCTTTTCTCAAATGTCTTAAGGTTTTTGATTTTTGGATATGACTTTTGAACAAGGTCAATATTGCCACGCCAATACTTCTTTAGGTATTCAATATACTCGAGTCCACCTATCACAGATTTTTTTCGATTAAGTCGCCAGTCATTTTGATGATTAATCTTCCCCGATCTAACCATAAACTTTACTAGTCCATATGGAAGTTTTTCAATTCTCTTATCAACTTTCCATGTGTCATATTTCTTTATTACGTGCTGGCTAGCTGCATCGGTAACTTGTGTAAGGCCAATTGCTTTTGCTGAACTTACAGAACGATAGTTAAAACCAGACTCCTGGGCAATAATACCAAGTAGCATTGAGGGATTAGTATGGACTTTAGATGCTTCTTTTTTTACTAGATCAATAAAGCTCGATTTTACATTGAATGGATCAGTTGTTGTGATTGTTGTTTTGTTATTGGCCGCCGTAAATTGTTTACATGAAGGCTCTTCATAACGATAGAGCGAGCGAATCTCTCCACGGTATTGATAGCCAATTTTTATATCAGTCTCAAGCCTTGCTGGAAGACTTAGGCGGTTAATCTTGTAGATAATATTTTGGTCGTCTTCATAAATGACTTTATTATTATTTTTAAAACTAGAAGTAATATTTTTACCATTCCAAAATATTACGATATTTTCAGAATTAAGTTTTCCACGAGTTGAATTGATCTTAATATAAAGATCATAAATAGTGTGACGATTTTGTTTCTTTGGAAAAAATTCGATACCTATTGTACTCGTTCCAACGTTATCGAAGTTTAGATGAGTATCTAAGATATTAGTAAACGCCTCTAGATTTTCGAAACTATCTCCATCATTAATAATTGAAAGAGTTTCACTTCCGAATGGATTCATTGGCCCAGCACATGAAGTAAATAGGAGAGTTGCTGCAAAAAAGAGTAGCGAAAAGCTTGCTCTTAACAAAACTCTTACAATGTGCTGACGAAATGTTGGTTTAAGTGCCATGTTCATTGACACTATTATGACAATTTTGGATAAGTCGCTGAAGTAGTGGAGTAAGTATTCCTGTTAAATCAGTAACTTAGGCGAGAATTACTATAAAAACTATAGTTGTCAAAATCCGTAAATTTCGCCAACTTTAGAAGCCATAGAAAAAACCGTTATTGGCATCTGTTAAATTCTTCAAAAATTGATATAAATCCGAAGACTTACTGAAGTTCTTTGCCCCAACTCCAATGGCATTAATTTGTACTTTTCTAAGATTGTTCTTTGTAGTGATATCCCTAACAATATCGTCGATATTATCCGGTGAGGTCGTTCGCCCAGACTTTGTCGGGGAACCATCACTAAGGAGAACTATATCAGTAAGTTGTGGATATTGGTCAATGACATACTTAAGCGCCGCCCTCGTTGGAGTCGCACCATAGGGTTTTAGACTTGCTAGAAATTCGTAAACCTCTTCTTTTATCTTTAGGTCCCTAAGGTCTTGTAAAACACCCCACAGCGCATATTGTGAACTGCGATTCTTTCCTGGAAAATAGATAATGTCGACATAGTAATCCTTACCCATTGAGGCAATAAGCATCTTAAGCCCTGCCTTTACTTGGCCAATGCGATCATCTGTCCCCATTGAGCCCGAAACATCAATGAGGAAGGCCACGCGTTTGCCTTTAAAGTTAAATCCTACATCAGCGCTTTTAGAAACAGGAGCAGTTGTCGGTTTTGGCTCAGGCTTTGGTTCTGGTTTCGCCTTAGGTGGAGTAATTTGGGCCGTTAGTTCTTGGATGACTTTCTTTTGATCTTTGACAAGCTTCTCACATTGAGAGAGTGCCTGAGAATTATCAACACATACTTCTTTTGGCTTTTCAGCAACAGGAGTTTCATTCTTTGGAACAACAATAAAGAGGATGATGACCGCTCCTAGTGCTCCTGAAAGTAGATCGAGAAATGAAATATTAAAAACGTCTATAGACTTTCTTTGGCGCATTCTTTGCTTTCCTACATCTCAATCTTATTAACAAGGTTTTCAATAACATATTCTTTTGTTTTCATATGAAATTGATCAGTTGCTTTTTGTAAGTCGTGAAAAAGCCACATCAGAACGATGCTTAAAATAAGTGCAACAAGTGTTGTATCAAAGGCAACACCAAGAGTTGATGTAATTAGCTGCATGTCTTTAGAGTTTGCAAGCATCAAGGCGCTCGATATACCAAGTACAGTACCAATAAAACCTAGAGACGGTATCGCCCATAGGAGATAGCGTATATTGGACTGTTCAGTTTCCGAGTTGTCACGATGTAGGTCAGTGATGATATTAATAACCTCAAGAACTTCAGAAACATTTTTCGTTGAACGAAATTTTGCACAAGAGTTTTTAATGAGTTGAGTTAAAAGAGTCTTTGAGTACTTCTTCTCGAAGTCTTTCACTTTCTGACCAATTTGAACAACATCGTCAGACATTAGTAGGTGCTTTTCATCCGTAGGCAGCAGGTTTGCCTTAAAGTAGGACTTTTCTGCTTTTATTTGGGCCTTTAATGCTTTAATTTCTGAGATTGACCAGAAGAAGGCCATATATGTTAGCCATTGAATGTAGCCGCCTTTGATGAAATTTCCACCTAGGAGAATTAGCAATCTTGAAACTATTCCATCCTGTGGGAAAATACCAGATAGATACACTCCATTTAATACTGCAACAGTAACACTGCTGACTACTACAGCTTGTCCAATGAGTTGCAATTCTTTCTTTTCTAGCATTGAATGACCTTTTACTTTAAAATTATAGGTATATTTTATAATTATTATAACTGACTTTAAAAGGATATAAATGGTGGGAAAAAATAGTGAAAATGAACCAGTAGGAGAACTATGTGTTCGTACACTAACAATGCCTTGTGATACAAATCATAATGGTGATATCTTTGGAGGTTGGGTTCTTTCGCAAATGGATATCGCCGGCGCAATCTATTCTGGAAAACGCTGTCGTGGCCGTACCGCAACTATCGCAATTGAAGCGATGAAATTCATCCAACCTGTTGGGGTTGGGGATATTCTATGTTGTTACTGCTCAACTGTAAGAGAGGGAAATACATCTCTTGCTGTAAAGGTTGAGGCTTGGGTTATTCGTAAGTTCGATACTGAGCGTGTCAGAGTAACTGATGGTATCTTTACTTATGTGGCCATTGATGAACAGAAGCGTCCACGTAGTATTAATTCTAAAACAATTCTCGAAGAATAAGGATTTTATATGAGCGTAATTAACGTTGAAAATGTCTCTAAAAGTTATAGAGACCAAAAGGCATTATCTGACTTTTCATTGACTGTAGAGCATGGTGATGTTGTTGCTCTTTTAGGACCAAATGGTGCGGGGAAGACAACTTTTGTAAAGTGTATGTTAAATCTGATTAGTGCAGATAGTGGAAAAATTTCAATTTATGATATCGATTCTAATGATCCCATGTCACGCACTCGACTTGTATACTTACCGGAAAAGTTCACTTTTTATAATTACTTTACTGTTGAGGAAACACTAAAGTTCTTTGCTGAATTTCATCAGGTTGAAAAGTCTCAAGTCAAAGATAGAATTAAGGAGGCCTTGGCTAAGCTATCAATCGGAGAGTTAGGTAAGAAAAAACTTAGTGAGCTGTCCAAAGGACAAATGCAACGAGTTGGGCTATGTATCGCAATTGTCGCAGATAAAGATCTAATTATTTTAGATGAGCCTTTCTCTGGCCTCGATCCAATTGGGATTAAAGATGTGAAAGATATTTGTCTTGAACTTTCAAGCAAAGGGAAAACTATCTTAATCAATTCTCACATTCTTTCTGAAGTGGAGAAATTTGCTAAGAAGGTTATTATTTTAAATCATGGAAAAGTCCAGGCCCAAGGCCTAATTGATGATGTTCGTGATGGTATGTCTTTAGAGGATCGTTTCTACACACTTGTGAAAGGAACAAAAGAAGAAAGTGGTGAAGCTCATGTTTAATTTTACGTTAATTAAAAATACAATAGAAAAAGAAGTTAGAAATAAGTCTGTCATCTTCTTATTTGCTTTGACTGTTGTCGTTATGTATCTAGGTAGTGTTTTAAGTAATTTATTACAAATCGAAATTCAAGAGTCGGGTTTTAGCACTTATCTAGCAACAGCTAGCATGACAGTCGTAATTTGGATTATTAGCTTAAGTGCAAAATTTGTTGCAGCTCTTGTTTCAGCTAATATTTTTCGTAGTGATTTAGAAAGTGGTGTCATTTCCCAAATCTTAGCACTGCCGATTAATCGCTCTTCTTACGTTATCAATCGAATGCTAGGAGGTGCTCTTTTAAGTTTTCTTTACTTAGTATTCATTCTGGTTATCGGAATCATTATCTTAATATCTAATGATCTTGTTCCTAAGGAAGTGGATTTCTCTATGATAAAGATGGCCGCTTCACTAATTCCACACTTCTTACAAATATTAATTATTATGTTTGTTAGTTGCTTCTTTAGTTTATTCTTTAATAAGATCGGAACATTACTTTTGACATCTTTTTATGTTATTGCCTCAGTCGGTGTTTACACTTATATTCAAGCGGGAAATCCAGCTCTTTCGGGACTTAATCTTTCATCTATCTTTGGGCTTATCTTTTATTGGCTTCTGCCAAGAATTGGAGAAATTTCAGGACTTGCAGATATGTTATCTTTAGGTGCGGAATTAAATATAGATATCGTTAAGAGTTTTGTCTTTGGCCTAATCCACTTAGTGACAAGTTTAGCGATATGGGGATTTGTTTTTAACTCTATCTTTAAAAGAAGATCGTTTTAATGAGAAAATTGCTAATCATTCATTCAGATGAGCGCATTCAGTCTAGTGTAAGAGAGTACTTAACAAATGAGTACTCTTTTGAGATTGAATGTCTTGAGAACTCATCTTTTTTAAAAAGCGCGGATGATTTAGCAAGTTTTGATGGAGTTATATGCGAAAATAAGTATATCGATAATGAAGGTAGGAGTATCCCTGGTGGTCAAAACTTTGTAAATTTTATGATCGATCACACGATTAAAAAGCCTATTGTTATTTTAGGAGAGATGGAAATTGATTATGGGAACTTTGTATCTCTACCATCAAGGTTCTCTCTTAGAGATATTAGTCTTCAGTTAATAAAGAGTCTGAATATTACAGATGAAGAACTAAGACATTTAAAGATGCCTGACTTTGTTAGTGTTGAAATTGCTAATTTTTATCAACTTTCAAATCCATGTTGCGATATCTATATTAAAATGAAGAAGTCAGGTGTGGAGCATTTTGTAAAGCGTATCTATGCTAACGATGTTCTTGATAAGGATATCGTAAGGCGCTACGAGCAAAATAATCTTACTCATTTCTTTGTACAAAAGGAAGATTTTGAAAGGCTTATGGGACAAATCTTGTCTCAGTCTTTAACTAAAGTCGTTAAGGCCTTTAAGCAAGACAAAAAGGTGATGGAGGTGAGCAGTGATACTTTTGAAATTTCTCAAAACCTTCTCAACGAAATTGGAATTACTCCACAAACAGTGAAACTTGCTAAGACGTCAATTGTTGCTATGACAAAGACGGTAAGTAGCTCAAAGAAGCTCTCAACTTTACTTCGCTCTCTTTTAGAGAATGAAACAACCTACGCATTCAAAAGAAATTATCTATCGAGCCTGTTCTTCTATCAAATTATTCCAAACCTTGGATGGGGAAGAGGTGAGCAGCTTAAGCAAACCATGGATAAGGTTTGTTATATTTGTTTTTTTCACGATATTCTTTTACGTGAAGAGAAGCTCTTAAAAATTCACTCTCTCGACGATCTGGAACAGGTAGAATTAAGCGACTCAGAAAAGAAACTTGTTTTAGACCATGCCAATCTAACTACAACTTTACTTCAAGAGATATCGGGAATACCAACAGGGATAGATGTTATTGTTCGCCAGCACCATGGTTCATTAAATGGTGTCGGATTCCCTGATGTTTATACGTCAAACCTCTCACCCCTAGCGATAAGTTTTATCGTAATTGAAAAGTATGTTGTGGAAATACTTAAATGCATTGAGGGACGTGAGAAATTAAAATTAAATACGATACTATCAGAGCTGGAAGAGTTTTTTCACTTAAGTAGTTATCGAAAAATAATCTTCGAACTAAAAAGCCTTATAAGTTAAAAGGCAAAATAATAAAAGGAAAACTTATGGAACAAAGAAAAGTTTGTATTATTACGGGATCACGTATTCCATTTGCAAGATCTGGTACAAAGTATCAGGGTGTTTCTAATAAGGAGCTAATGACTGCTGCTTTAAAAGGTTTAGTCGATAAGATGAATCTTAAGGGACAAGAAGTAGGTGAGGTTGTTCTTGGTGCAGTTAGTAAGCACGCCTATGATTTCTCCCTTGCTCGTGAGTGTACTATTGAGTCTGGGCTGTCTTTTCACACTCCTGCTACAGATATTCAAAAAGCTTGTGGGCTCTCTCTTGAGGCCTCAAATATTATTGCTATGAAAATTGCAACAGGTCAGATTGAATGTGGTATCGCTGGTGGTGTTGATACGAATAGTGATATCCCTGTTGAGTTTTCTAAGAATTTCTCAGATGCCATGAGCCGTGCAAATTACGCTCGCACAACAGGTGATCGAATCAAGGCCCTTTTAAGTATCCGTCCGGCCGATCTTAAGCCTACTTTCCCTGCTGTAAAAGAGCCTCGTACAGGGCTATCAATGGGACAAAGTTGTGAGCTTATGGCCCAACGTTGGAATATTGCGCGAGAGGATCAAGACCAACTTGCGTGGGAGTCCCATCAGAATGCAGAGCGCGCATATAATGAAGGATTCTATAGTGATCTTGTTGTGCCATTTAAAGGCCTAGAACGTGATGGAATTCTAAGAGCTAACACAACGGTGGAGAAAATGGGGTCTTTAAGAACTGCTTTCGAAAAATCTGAAAAAGCAACTTTAACAGCGGCCAACTCAACACCACTAACTGATGGTGCTTCAGCAGTTTTCTTATGTAGTGAAGAATATGCAAAAGAACACAATTTAGATGTTTCAGCTTACTTTACAACGTGTCAGTCAGCGGCCGTTGACTTTATCGACGAGGAAGGACTTCTAATGGCCCCTGTTTACGCCGTTCCTAAACTTCTAAAACGTGCAGGTCTTACTCTACAAGACTTTGACTTTTACGAAATTCACGAAGCTTTTGCAGCTCAAGTACTTTGTACTTTAAAAGCATGGGAAGATGAAGAATTCTGCAAAACAAAGCTTGGCCTAGACTCTGCCCTTGGATCTATTGATCGTTCAAAGCTTAATGTTAAAGGAGGCTCTCTTGCTCTTGGGCATCCATTTGGTGCAACTGGTGCAAGAATTGTCGCAGGCCTTGCTAAAATGCTTCAAGAAAAAGGTGGTGGACGCGGACTTATCTCTATTTGTACTGCAGGTGGGATGGGTGTTGTTGCTATCGTTGAAAGATAGGGTGCCATGCACCTTTGGTTTCGCATATGCTAAATAAAAAAGGCACCTGATAGGTGCCTTCTTTATTTGTACATATTTATTTAAATTATTTTTCAGTACAAGTTTCGTAGCAAAGGTTTCTTTGAGCTTCGTCTTGTACAAGTGCACACTCATCAAAACACCATGGCATAGACTTGTTACCTGATTGGTACATGTAGTTATCAATACAGTAGTCACGTACTGAATTAAAACATGTGTAGAAATCTTCTTTGTTTGTTAACTCTTTACAAGTTTCTTGAGCTTCCATTGCACAAATTTTGATTTGGTTTGCGCTTGCGTTTACAGAAATAAAAAGAGTCGCAGCTAGTAATAATTTTTTCATATTTTTTCCCTCTATCGATTAAAGATCATAAACACATGAAGCACTATTTCCTGTGATCTTTTCAAGTTCACTTAGGGCCGCTTCATATTGATATGAGTTTAGTTTTCCATTTTCTTTTAAAGTATATTTTGATTTGTTATTACCTAGGTCTTTCTCAGCTAGAACCTTGAAATAGTCTGAGTAGATAATATTCTCAAGATCAACTAGGGCATGATCCGAAATACGGGCCCAGTTGACGATGAGATTATATTGATGAAGCTTAGTATAGCCTGTGGCATAGTAAGCGTTTTCACAAATTTCTCTAATATTACTTGAAGCTTTTGCATTAGATGTAACTGCAAAAAGCATTGCTAGCGTAAAAAGCACTGATTTCATATATCTCTCCAATAGCATTGTGTGAGAACTTATAGCCAAGGGGATACGAAAATTAAAGTGATTTTATGAAATATGTAATTTCTGCACGCTAGGTTTGAAGCATGGATTCCACAAAGTGACGTACGCCTTGCGTTGCAACCTCTGTGATGGTCTCATCAAAGAGTTCAGCGTTATTTGTTGGATGAGGATTAATCTCTATGCAGTGGGCACCAGCGCTCTTAGCGATGGCCACAAAGTTGGCAGCAGGGTAGACAAGACCTGATGTTCCAATGGAAATGAAGAGGTCACACTTTTGAAGAGTCTCTTGTATTTCGTCAAGATAAAGTGGAACTTCACCAAACCAAACAATATGGGGCCTTAAATTCCCCTTTGTATGACAACACTGACAGCGGTCTTCAACTGTAAGATCATCGTTGCATTCATAGATTTTCTTAGTATTTTTACAGCGAATTTTTAAAAGCTGACCATGCATGTGAAAGATGCTTTTTGAACCAGACCTCTCATGGAGGTTATCGACATTTTGAGTGATTATTGTTGTTTCAAATTTTCCTGACTTTTCAAGTTCGGCCAGAGCGAGGTGAGCATCGTTAGGGTGAACCTCACTTGATAGTAGTTGCCTTCTTCTTTGATTATAGAATTCATGAACTAAATTGGGATTATTGTTAAAGGCCAAGGGGGATGCGACTTCATAGATATCGTGATTCTCCCATAGTCCATTTTGGTCTCGAAAAGTCTTTAACCCCGACTCTTTAGAGATGCCGGCACCAGTCAATAGACAAATATTTTTTATGCCAGCAAGGAGTGCTTGGTCTTTTAAAAACTTCATTTAATTATGGTAACATATACTTGGTAAATACATAAAGTGAGGATTTTAGTGGACCCATTATCACAGGCAGTACTTGGTTCAATGGCAGCTCTAGGAGCGACCAAGGTTAAGTCAAAGATACAAAGAAAGAAGCATGAACCAAAAGAGGCTAAAGGGGTTAAAGAAGCGCCTAGTTTAAAGGTGATAGCTCTTTGGGGTGCTCTTGCTGGAATGGCCGCTGACCTGGATATTCTCATTCGTTCATCAACGGATCCACTATTCCATGTTCAATTTCATCGACACTTTACTCACTCGCTCTTTTTTATTCCTATCGGAGCTTTAATTGTTAGTTTATTTCTTAAACTATTTAGGGTTCCCGTTAAAAGGAGTTATCTCTATACTCTTTGCGCCTATGCTACCCATGGGGCATTGGATTCATTTACAAATTATGGGACTCAGCTTTTTTGGCCTCTTTCCTCAACAAGAGTTGCTCTTAATACTGTTGCTGTTGTAGATCCTCTTTGTACCATTCCACTTGTTATTCTAGTTCTACTTTGCCTACGTACGAAAAATTTAAAATTTAATACTGCTGCAATCATCTATGTCGTTGCTTTCATGTCTCTTGGTTTCTATCAAAGAGAACGTGTGACAAACTTTCTTACAACGAAGGGACTTATTAATGAGCATACTCAACGCAAGATGATTAAGCCTACGATTTTTAATAATGTGGTTTGGCGTGGGATTATTGTTGACCAAGATCAGGCAAGATTCTATGCCGTTAAAAGTATTCCTTTTGGTAAGATTAAGCTCTACCCAAAAAGTGAGAGCGCATCTATTGTTAAAAATAATGAAATTGAGAATCTTTTAAAACATTATAAGTCAGAAAAGTTTTCTTATGACTATGAGAGATTTAGAAGTTTTACAAGTGGCTATCTTCACTGGGGAAAAGGCAATACTATTGTTGACTCTCGTTATAGTATTCTTCCTTATTCGTCAGAGTCCATGTGGGATATTGAATTTCATAAAGGGGAAGGGCACGTAACCTTTAATACATCTCGTGCTGTGGATATTAATTCAAGAAAAGAATTTTTAAAGCTTTTATTTGATTTCTAGTAGATAGGATTCCAAGACTTTTATATTTTCTGGTGTAATCTCATGAGAGTTAATTTCAAAGCTTTCGAATCGAGCATCAGCTATTTTCTTTCTTAGTTCTAAAAAGCTATTGTGAGAGTTTTTAAATTCGACAACAGGGTCACCTTCGTTATGAATTGAAAGGTGCTTAAAGTTTAAGTTCTCGCCAAGCTTATCGACACGTGTATTTGCATTTATTGCAATAGAAGTATGGATTCCTGGCAAGTAGCTGGCCATAATCGGTGCAAGGTAGCCTCCTTGCGAATAGCCAATGATAGTTACATTTTTAAATTCAATAGCTTTTGCTTTTAATAAATTCCCAAGGGCCTCAATAGGTGTATTCATGTCGATATAATAACTCTGTCTTGTGTGATCATAGAAGTACCAACTATAGCGATATGTAATTTGATTCGGCCTTATTTTAGGAATTGGAAATATCCCATTTGGGATGAGTATACGAAAATTTTCGACAATTTTTGATGATAATTTATCAATAATATTCTCTTTGATTTGTTCGTTATTTTGAGCAAAGCCATGGAGGACTAAAAGTGTCCTTTGTGCTTTAGGGTTACCCATTTCAATAGAATCAATCGGGAGATTTGTACCAACATTTGTGCGACTAGTATTATTTTCCATATGTTCTATAATAGATGGGGCGAGGGGAATTTTAAAGTGAATTCTAAAACCGATAAGAACCTACAACATGATGATATGGATTTGGCCAAAGAAATTATCTTGGAGAATATATCATTCTTTGAGTGGATGAATATGGAAAATCTCCTCATCTCAATCAAAAGTGAGGATCTTACTCTTCTTGATGAAGTGAATATGGAAGTGCTTGAGTCCTACCTAAATGAATTTATCAAAGAAGGTCTTGTGGAAATAAAGCACGAGGCCAAGAATGAAGCCTTCTATCGTCGTGTTCAAATTAAGAAAAAGAAATTTCTAAAATTCTTTTAGAATCCTGTTATAGAAAGATTGCCATAAATAACCAAAGGGCCCCTGCTGTCGATAGAGGAATCGTAAGATTGTCATCGATTTTAAAGTCCATGAAGTCGACGGCCGTCACTACAAGTGAGCTACATATTGTTACAAGTGCAATTCTTATATTAAATTCATAGACACTTAGAAGAACCATTAGGTGTATGACAACTGTTGCAATTAAAAAAGCTAGTGTTCCCTCAAGAGAGCGGTTATCTTTTAACTTTGTCTTTCCAAAGCGAATACCAATAATGGCACTTAAAGGATCACAAACTGCAAGTGTGAAAACAGCAACAAGTGTAATGGTTTTTGGAAATGTTAAGATCGTTAGAAGCAGTCCCATTAGATAGGGCATTGAAGCCGATTCCTTCAGTTGCTCTTCAGCACGTAAAAGGTAGCGGCTTCCTAATTTCATTAAGCGATTTTCTGGGTAGTTGATTCTAATTTGTTCAAGAATATAGAAAACGCATGTTGCAACACCAAGGATGTGTACGGCCTGGGCGTGAGTCAGAAAATGCTTATAAATCATCCCTGCAATGAGACCCATCGAAAAATGGAAGATCCTACGTGGCATATGTAGGTCTTTTCTTGTCTTTGTAATTTCTTCTTTTGTTTCATTTTCTTCTTGTGAAACTTGCTCATTTATATCTTTAGTCGATGCTTGCACATCGCTATCTTCATTCTTTGAAATTATTGTATCCATATAAGTATCTTAACTCAGGTTGTTAATCCTGACAAAATTATTTTCTTAGTCCTGAAAGGCTGTTCGAGATAAAGTCTTTAGTTATTTTGAAAATTGAACGGCGATCTTGTCCATAATTAAATTGAACATCGTTTAAAGACTCTTGAGATACCTCGCCACTGCGTTTTAGTGCTTCCTTAAGGATAAGAGGACCTGCTATTTCAAAGATAAATATACTGGAAATTATGGTTTGAAAAATAATTGCACTTGTGACGTGGGGGATCTTTTGGATAGTCATGGCAACAGCAATGGCCGTCCCAGCGTGTGAGTAGAGGCAATGACCTAAGGTGTTGTAATTATTGCTTGTTACTCTTTTGGCAAAGTATCGATGGGCCACAAAGATAGATAGTGTTCGAACAACAATATACATTATTACAAAGAGCGCATTTTCAGAAATTAGTCCTGCAATATTTATATGTGTACCAGCATACACGAAGAAGATTGCATAAAGTGAACTTCCAATATCTCTTACTGTTGTGTGAATGAGTCTTCCTTTCGAAGATGCCTGAGTCACTGTAAACCCAAGAACTAGTGAAATTAGTAGAACATTCAATTTTAAAAAATAGGCAAGGGTTTGGGAAAAGAGAATCATAGTAAGAATTGAAAAGAGGAAGTTACCAATCTTATTTTCAAAATTTTCAAGCCATGTCAAAAGAAGCCCAAGAGCAACTCCAATTGCAATAGAGCCAAATACTTCCTTGGCCATGGCAAGGATCGCTTGATAAGAAGAAACTGAGGAGGGCCAAAGTCCCGTCGCTTGAAAGATTGAAGTAAAGAATAAGCTACCAACAATAGTTAGCCCTGTAACTACTGCAAGGTGGATCATTATGGCGTCAGTTATTGGTCCATGTGTATTATATTCTTTCATAACAAGGACTGTTGTAGGTGGCGCTGCTTCGATACTTATTATTCCAAGCATGATGGATATAATTAGTATATTGGCGGCAGAGAGCCCACTAAATATAAATAAACAGGCCGCAAAGAGGGTGCTGCTGATAAGAAACATGAGAAAAACTTTAATGTGGGTCTCTTTAATGAGCTCGTTACTTAGACGACGCAAAAGGTACTTATTAAACTCACCACCAATATTGAAGAGGATAAGCCCCATGGCAAGATCAGAGAGGTAATTAGTTTTCTCTAGAAATTCATGAGTGATAATGCCAGTCACATATGGCCCTAAAATAATTCCAAGCATAATAAAGCCACTTACCTTAGGGATTCCAATGAATTTAGTAAGTCGAGCTACCACCAGGCATAACAGTAGGCATAGGCCTAGGATTGGAATAACGGCCTGAGTATCTGTTAAATCGATGAAGTCGAACACATCTAGCCTCGCTCTTTGTATTTGTAGAAATTTAACGCACACAGGCACCATATAAAACTTAAGAGGTATAAAAAAGCGTTAATATGATTAAGTTTTTACAAGTAATGATGTAAATGGCTACAATAGAGACATCAATTATTAAACGAGGTTGTTCACTTGAAGAAGAAAATATATTTCACACTTTTTATTCTGGCCATTATTGCAGGTCTTCTTGGTTGGGGGATTCTAAATTATCCGAAATCTGATGGGACTCGTTCTGGAAAGTTAGTGCGTATTACAAAGAAAGGTGTCTTCTTTAAAACATATGAGGGAACAATTGATCTTGGTAGTGGGGATCGACTGACTTGGGGATTTTCTGTTCATGACAAGGCATTGGGTGAGCAATTAGTAGCTCAGGCCGGTAAGAATGTAAAACTTGAGTATAAAGAGCTTTTTTTCAAATTTATCTACGAGACAAATAATGTTGTTGATGGTTGGTCAATTGTTGAAAGTGCCGAGGATAATGTCTTCTTATGCCGCTTAGTTCGTATCCTACAAGAAAACTCTTCTATTGTTGAATACCTAAGACCTCGAATTCAAGAACAAGATAGCGAGCTACTTCAGCGAATGCGTAACTGTAAATAAGGGTGCCATGCACCTTTGGTTTCGCACCTGCTAAATAATCTCTTTGTACTTTCGTATTTAGCAGATGCGAAACCAAAGGAGCATGGCACCTAGGTGGCACCCAGGCTGGGCAGTTTGCAAATCTTTGACACTAAATCAGGTCGATGGCCGTTATTTGAACTCTCAATAGATTACATTTGTAAGCCTTTAATATTACTTAGTTTTGTAAATGGTCTCTTTAGTTAACCTCGCTAAATATTAAAAATTGTTAAGAAAATTAACTTTATGTCGATAAACTTGTTTGAGTAACGAAAATTATTTAACAGGTTTGATATCGATGAATATTCTTTTTCTTTTAGTTGTATTAGCTTTTAGCTCCTGTTCGAAGATCAAGTATTCTATCTTTGATGGTGGAAGTATTACAATACCGACAGTTTCACTCTTAGATACTGACTCAAGTAGTGAGGAACTTAGTAATGACTTAACTGTTGGCATTAATATCGCAAACACTAGTGGGGCGATAAAATATTGTATTTCCGAGACTCAAACAACTCAACCTTCGGATACTGTAACTTGTAATGGTGGTGCTTGGACAACGACACCTCCTGCAACTTATACATTTACACCTGGTGAAGGAAGTCGTGACCTCTATGTTTGGACAGCTAATAGTGCTGATGAAATCTCTGAAGACCCAATTGTTGGAACAATTGAACTTGACACCGTTATACCAACAACGGCCATTTCAACACCTCCTACTACCGTTATTGATGAATCGAATCAAACAAGTTTTACACTTAGTGGAACCTGTAGTGAAGATGGTGGAGAGGTTGAGTTAACAAATTCAGTAAATGCTACAACGACTTGTTCTGGGGGAGTGTGGAGTGTTGATGTCGATACGTCAGCAATTGCGAATGGAAATTTAGATTTTGATGTTGTCTACACAGATATTGCAGGGAATTCTTCTGCTCAAGAAACAATTACACTGACAAAGAATGTTTCGATGCCTGATCCAACTCTTACGATGTCGTCAAATGATTCAAACGATTTAACAGTTGGGCTTAGTGTTGGAAATGATACTTATGCAACTATGTGGTGTTTATCTGAAACTCAAACTACTAAACCGGCCGACACTTCTACTTGTGCAGGTGAAAGTTGGGTGACGACAGAGCCTTCTGATTTTACTTTTTCGGCCGGTGCCGATGGGCCAAGAACAGTTTATGTTTGGACGGCCACAACAGGTGACTATATCAGTGATAATCCTGTCAGTGCCACCGTTAATTATGATACTTCAATTCCAAGTGTGACCATTACAAATTCTGCAGGTGAAGTCTTAGGCCCTAGTGCAACTTTATCTGGAACATGTTCTGAAGATGGTAATGTTACCTTAAGTGGAAATGTTGTTACCAAGTCAACTGCCTGTACGGGAGGTAATTGGAGTGATAGCTTTGACTTTAGTTCTCAAGCCGATGGTACAGTAACGGTAAGTGCGACAGTTACAGATAGTGCAGGAAATATTTCAGGCCCAGAATCTAAAAACTTCTCAAAAACTTCAAGCTACTTACATTCTCTAAATGTCGATACAATTAATAGCTACGATATTGATCTTAGTTATGCAGTTATTAACACGAATAATCTTCAAACTTTTAAATATCAAATTGCAAGTGGAACAACGGCACCAATCGATTGTAGCGCAGGTGTTGATTTTGGAAATACTAATCTTTCCCAATCTATTACTTCACTTGATCCTTCAACTCAATATAGCGTAACAGTTTGCTATATCGACACTTCAAATAATACGATTGGCCAGCAGAGTACAACATTTACAACGGCCACAATCTCATCTTCTGGAACGAGCCTAACTTGTTCTGGTGGTGGTGATGTCAATACAACATGTTATGTAAATGATCTTCAAACGATGGCCGATGCTACAGTCATTTATATCCCAGGTAATCTTGTGATTCAAAATGGTGGTGATATTTCTTCAAATGCAGTTGAAAAAATTATTATGCAGGTTGATGGGAGCACGACGATTGAATCTGGTGGAGAGATCTCAGCAAACCTAACTCTATTAAGTACCACAACACTTGATATTCAGGCTGGTGGTAATATTGATGTTTCAAGTAAAGGATATGCAGGAGGAGCAAGTGGAGCGGCCAATGGAGCAGGTCCCTCTGCTGGTTTTGGACATGCTAGCTCTAGTGCTGATCCTGGAGGTGCTGGCCATGCCGGCCCAGGCGGTAATGGACGCTCTAGTGGTGGAACAACTATTTACGGTTCAAGAACTGAACCTGTCGATTTTGGTTCTGGTGGTGGAGCTGGTGATGCTCAATCAGGAGGGGCCGGTGGTGGTGCCGTAAAAATTATTGCGACTAATTTAAATATCGATGGAAATATTCTTGCTCAAGGTGGAACTGGTGTTCAATCTTGTTGTGACCAAGGTGGAGGTGGCTCAGGTGGGTCACTGTGGATTACTTCTCAAACCACAATTACGGGAAGCGGAACGATTTCTGTAAATGGTGGTTCAGCTGGAGCAGTTTCTGGTGCACAAGGGACTGGAGCTGGCTCTGCTGGACGTCTTGCAATTTATCAAAACTCTGGTGTTTATACATTCAATGGTGCGATTGGTGTTTCAGGTGGAAGTGTCGGAACACATGCCTCTGATGGTAGCTTCTACTTAGCTCTTGCAAGTAATGATCAACTTTGTGATAGTGGAAACTTTTCTTCAACATGTATTATCAATACTTCCAAAGTTATTGGTGGTGATACGATTATTACAAGTGGTAACTTAACAATTGATACCACTGGAAACCTAAGTATCAGGGGGCTTGATTCAGACTTTGCCTTTAACAATGCTGCGGGTGATTTTACGATTGCTTCAGGTGGTGTTTTATCAAAGGATGCAATGACGGCCATAAGCAATATTGTTGCTAATAATTTTACTATGGCCGGGACATTAAACGCTAATATTTCAGATTCAACTATTTCAAACGCAACAATCTCTGGTTCTATAAATGTAAATTATAAGGGTTACTTTGGTGGCCGTGCGATGGGCAACGGTGGAGGCCCTGCTGGTGGTATTGGAACAGATGATAACGGTGGTGGCGGTGGTCACGCAACTGATGGGTTCAATGGTAATGCTGGTACGGCCGGAACTCCTGCATACGGTTCAATTAGCTCCCCTGTCGACTATGGCTCAGGTGGTGGTGCTGGTGGTTCACGTATCGGTGGTAGCGGTGGTGGTGCCGTTAAGTTAAGTGTGACAAATACTTTAGATATTTCAGGAACAATATCTGCTAATGGTGGTAATGGACAGGAGAGTTCTGATATTTCAGGTGGTGGTGCCGGTGGCTCAATTTGGCTTTCTGCCGACAATTTAATTTTGCAAGCAACAATTACTGCAACAGGTGGTGATTCTGGTCATACGAATTCTGGCGGAAACGGTGCAGGAGGTAGGGTCTCTATAATAGCTAACCAAGCAACAGTTGCTACAAGTATTATTCAACTTGCTGGACGTGGTGTTGCCGATGGTACTTTAAATGTAAATATTCCTAATATTTATCCAATTTGTAGTGGTGGTGGAGATGTTCTAACTACATGTTTTATTAATGATACACAAACTTTAATTTCGAACGTAACATATACGATTTCAGGAAATTTAACTCTTCAAAGTGGTGCACTTATTCAAACCCTAGATGCAACTAGTGCCGAGCTTGATATTGGAAATGATCTTGTGATTGAATCTGGCGCAACATTAGCGGCCAATTTATCAGAACTTAATGCGACAAATATTGATATTCAATCTGGTGGTGCTATTAATCTTAATGGCCGAGGTTACACTGGCGGCCGTGATGGTGGTGAAGATGGAAAAGGCCCTTCTCCAGGTATGGGCAATGGTAGTGACGAGTCGGGTGGTGCTGGACACGCATCTGTTGGTGCTAACGGAGAAGGTGGATCAACGACAGGTGGAAGCGTCACTTATGGTGTCGCAAGTGCACCTATAGAGTACGGATCAAGTGCTGGCGCATCATATGGGCGAGATGGTGGAGATGGCGGTGGCGCCATTAAAATTATTGCAGATAACCTAACAGTTAATGGCTCGCTAACTGCTAATGGTACTGATGGGGCATCTAGTTCTATTTATGCAGCAGGTGGTGGAGCTGGTGGTTCCATCTGGCTTCAAATAAGTAATTCTTTTTCTGGAACTGGACCGATTTCTGCACTAGGAGGTGTCGGTAAAACTTATAATTATGGAGCAGGAAGTGGTTCCGGTGGACGCGTTGCTATTGAGTTTAATGGTTCTTCATATAACTTTTCAGGAAGTGTTTTAACGACAGGTGGGCTTGGAAAGAAAAGGGCCGGTGATGGAACGTTTTATTTAGCTCTAGCAAATCCTGCAGCGATTTGTGATAGTGGCGATCTCGTTTCAACTTGCTTTATTAATCAAAATAAAACAATTGGTGCAAATTATACAATTAATGCAAATAACTTAGAAATTGCAGATAGTGTCTCACTTTCTGTTGATGGCCTAAACCCTGGAGTTGCACTTGATCTAACTGGCAACTTAACTCTTAAACCAAACTCTAGTATCACATACCTTGCCAATGCTCGCAGTATTGAACTCCTTGCAGATGGAAATGTGACATTAGAAACAAATGCAACTATTCTAGCTAATCTAAAAAATCTAGAAGCGCAGACTCTTGAGTTGCAAACAGGATCAAGCCTCAATGCAAAAGGGCTTGGGTATCTTGGAGCAGGAATTGGCTACCAAGATGGACTTGGAATCTCTCCTGGACTTTCAAATAATACAGACGAAGCTGGTGGTGGTGCTCATGCCTCTGTTGGTGGTAATGGAGAAGGCTCATTGACGCTTGGTGGACAATCTCCTTATGGTAGTGAAACAAATCCTGTGGATTATGGTTCTGGTGGTGGAGCATCTAAAAATGTTTCTGGTGGTAATGGTGGAGGTGTCATTAAGATTGTGGCCAATGATATTATCCTAAATGGAAATATACTTGCTCAGGGAAATGATGGAGCTGCAACTTCTATTTATGCCTCTGGTGGTGGTGCCGGTGGTTCTGTTTGGATTCAAGCGCTCAATTCAATAGTTGGTAATGGAGATATCTTTGTTTCAGGGGGAGAAGGTAAGATTTATAACTATGGAAGTGGTAGTGGTTCAGGTGGTAGGCTCTCAATCGATCTTACTGGTAGTACTTATAACCTAACAGGTACAGTAAATACCCAAGGTGGCTCTAGCGGTAAACACGGTGGTCCTGGAACATTTCATTTAGGGCTTTCTAATAATAATGCAATTTGTGATACTGGGGATTTTTCAACAACATGTACGATTGCTGCAACAAAGCCACTCGGGAATAATATTGTTCTTACCGGAACAAATCTTATTCTATCTCCAAGTGCCGGACTTGCAATTCAAGGTCATAATGGGAATTTCTCAATTGATTTAACGGGAAGTCTAAGCCTTCAAACAGGTTCAAGCATTTCTTATACAGAATATCTTCGTTCAATTTCTATTTCGGCAGATACGGCAATTACAATTGAGAATGGATCATCAATTAATGCAAACCTTTCACTTCTTGAAACCTCTGCTTTTGATCTTCAGTCAGGTGGTCAAATAAATGCTGTAGGACTAGGGTACTATGGTGCTAGAAGTCGTCTGGAAGAAGGTTTTGGCCCTTCTCCCGGACTCACTAATGGCAATGATGAAGCAGGAGGTGGAGCGCACGGTGGAAATGGTGGAAATGGTGAAAATGCAACAACAACTGCTGGTGGAAACAGTCCTTATGGTAGCTTAACAGCTCCAGTCACTTTTGGCTCTGGTGGTGGGTCTTCAGGGAACTATCGTGGTGGTACTGGTGGTGGTGCCATTAAAATTATTGCAGACTCTGTAACTATTGATGGTGAGATTAAGGCAGATGCCAATGCTGGTGCAGGTGGAAGTATTTACGCTGCTGGTGGTGGTGCAGGTGGTTCCATTTGGATTACGGCCAATACAAGCTTTACTGGGACTGGAAGTATTCAGGCCAAAGGTGGTGACTCGGGAGGGCGTGGTGCTGGATCTGGATCTGGAGGTCGATTATCAATTGATATGACAACTTCAACTAATACATTCTCCGGAATGTTCTATTATGGGCCTGGAGCTTCAACTCATCCCGGTGATTCTGGTACTTTAAATCTAACCTATACAACATTAGATGAATTCTGTGATGTTGGAACAAGTGCTACGACTTGTGAAATTAACAATGTTAAGTGGCTTCCGAGTGATCTCTTTGCAGGGAATTTAACGTTAAATAATGATGTCTATCTTTTTGATAGTACAACAAATATTACAGTGACTGGTGACCTTCTTGTTAAATCTGGAGCAACGATTCAATCACAAAATCGTGATAAGTATACATTTGATATTTCTGGAGATGCTACGATTGAGGCCGGTGCCACAATGAAGGTTAATCTTGCTGATTTTATTGCAACAAATCTCGATCTTGCTGGAACAGTTGATGTCTCAGAGAAAGGATATACAAGTACATCAGGCCCTGGTGGAGGTAAAGACTCTAGTGGTGGAAATAATCCTGGTGGTGGTGCTAGCTATGGAAGTATTGGCGGCCAAGGCTATAGTTCCAATACTTGGGGAAATCTATATGGAGATGAAACTGCTCCAACTGACTTAGGCTCTGGTGGTGGACGAGAAACTAATGCTGCTGGTGGAGATGGAGGCGGTGCTGTTAAATTTAGTATTTCAAATTTAACTAATTTTACAGGATCAATTTTATCAAATGGTGGCGATGGAGAAAATAATGGCGATCGATCTAGTGGTGGTTCTGGTGGATCTATATGGATCAATACCGGTTCAATTACCGGAAATGGTTCAATGGCCGCTCAAGGTGGTTCTGCAAGTGGGTCTTCAAGTGGTTACGGTGGCGCGGGTCGAATTGCTATTACCATGACAGATATTAGTGGCGTCTATCAATATGGTGGAGCAATCGATATGAAAAATAATGACCTTGGAATTGATGAGGGCTCATTCTATGTTTCATTAATGGACCAGGATTCAATTTGTACAACGGGTGGCTTTGGTTCAACTTGTACTGTTAGTAACGACCTAACACTAGGTGGTGTGCAAAGCTTTACAGGTGCCGGAAACTTTATTCTTGATACAGCTATGACTCTTAGAGTTTATGGAAATAATACAGATGTAGGTTTTAATGTTAATGGGAATTTCTCAACAGCAAATTCTAGTTTAATTTTTGCAAGTAAAGATATTACTCAAATCCATTCAGGTGGTGTTGTCACTTTTGATGGAGCTGTTGAAGCGGGACTTCCAGACGTCTACGCTGTCGGTGATATTAATGTGAATGCTCCAATCTCTTCACTTGGAAAAGGGGAGCTGCCAGGGCGTCTAGGTCATAATGGTTATGGAACGGCCGGTGGTGTTGCTTGTTCAAGTGGTGATAACCCTGCTGGTGCAGGTGGGCACGCTGGTGCTGGTGGTAATGGATATTGTGCTAATAGTGGAGTTACATATGGTAGTGCTACCGAGCCTAATACTGCTGGCTCAGGTGGTGGAAGTGATGATGATGGTGACTATAGTGGTGGTGCCGGAGGTGGTGTAATTTGGTTAGTTTCAGATGCAAATGTTAATATTGCAGCATCTGTTGATGCTAATGGTGTTAACGGAAACTCTACCGGTGGAACAGGTGGTTCTGGTGCCGGAGGGTCGGTTTACGTAAAAGGGCTTACTTGTGATGGCAGTGGAAATATATCAACAATTGGTGGATCCAATACAACTGGCTATCGCGGATCAGGTGGCGGTGGTGGCCGTATTCATGTAAATTGTGGAACGAATAATTGGCTTGGACTTGCTGATGCTTCTGGTGGACTTGGTGTTGATGCTGGTCGTGATGGTGGAGTTGGTAGCGTTGATTATACAGTTATTCCGTAAGCGTGCCATGCACCTTTGGTTTCGCACCTGCTAAATAACCTCTTTGTACTTTCGTATTTAGCAGATGCGAAACCAAAGGAGCATGGCACCCTCTTACCAAGACCAGTACTTAACTGTTAAAGCAACGAGTAGGCAAGGAAAGAGGATGATCACAGTGAAGAGCAAAAAGTTAAATGCATAGAACTCTGGATCTTGAAAAAATTTAGTTATCATTTTCTTTAGTGACATGTTGGCGCTCCTGGCGCTGGACTCCACATCATATACACGCGGTAGACGATTGTAGCAGTTCCAATAATTAAAAATAAGTAAGGGACACCAGCTTGAATTCTGCTTGGGAATTTTATCCTTCTAATGGCAGTTGGCCCAAGGAGAAGCCCAGGAAGTGTTCCTAGCCAAAAGAAGAAGACAAAGAGTGCCGCTAGTACAGGGGAGGCCGCACTTATCGCTAGTGCTAACATTGCCCATAAAAGCCCACATGGAAGAAGAACACTGATGCTCCCAATTGAAAAATTAAAGAGGTGAGGTTTATTTCCAACTTTCTTTGAAATCTTTGGCCAAAGCTTGGCATTCAAGTTGTGTAATTTTTGAGAAACTATTTGAGCAAATTTGAAATTTGAGAATTTAAAAAGTCTTTTAAGCCCCATCCAAATTAAGATTAAACCAATACTTAAACCTGAAAATAGCATAAGATATGGGTTTGATTTGATATCTAAGATTGTAAAGCCAAGCACTGGAATAACCAGTGCTGTGGCCATGTAGCCCAAAAGCCTTCCTACCTGGTAGGACATATTTTGACTAAAGGACTTTGAGACGGCCATGGTAATTCCGCCACACATCCCCACGCAGTGGAAATTAGCAACAAGGCCCATTGTAAGAGCTGCGCTTATGATAACGTATGGTGAGATTCCCTGTAGACTACTTAACTGGTCCAACGAGTACCGCCTCTTTAATGATCTCTTCATTTGTGTCGAGATCTTTTATGATGAAATTAAATTTTAAGCTTCCGTTAGTTAGTACTTCATTGTTAAAAACGATGAAGACAATTTTTCTTTCGTGATTTGACTTGAGAACGAAAGGGTTTCTCGGTATTTTTAATTCGTATGAGCCTTCTTTTATTCCTTGGACTGCAATTTCGATATTTCTTTCGACAATATCACCACTCTGCTCAATAACGATATGAAAGTGGTTTCTTGTTGTTGTTGGTGAACTTACTGTAAACGGTACTCCTGCTCCTCTAAGAACTGTCGTTGTGATTCCTTGCGATAAAGAAAGACTATAGATAAATCCGATGACTAAGCCTATGAGGACAAGAAGATAGCCTATATTTCTAATTGAGAATATATGGCGACCTTTCCCTTCAATATTGCTTTGAGTATCGTAACGAATTAGCCCCATTGGTCGATTCGTTTTTAACATAATGTCATCACAAGCATCGATACAATTTGTACAAGCGATACACTCGAGTTGTACGCCACGTCTAATATCAATACCTGTTGGACAGGCTTTTACGCAAGCATAGCAGTTGATGCAATCTCCATGCTCTTCTGGTTTCATACCTGGCCGACGTCTTGGTTCTCCACGTTTTTCATCGTAGAGAATTGCTAGTGAATTCTCGTCCATGATGACAGATTGCATTCTCCCATAAGGACAAGCAATAATACAAAACTGCTCTCTAAACCAACCAAAGTCTAAAAGGACCGTTGTTGTGATAAGAAGCATAATTGTAAACAGCGTGAAGTTCTCTGCAGGGTTTTGAAAGCTTACAGAAAGTAGGTGATGAGTTCCTACAAAGTATCCAAGAAACGTGTGTGAGATATGAAGAGATACGGCCAGAAAAGCAATCCACTTAAGTGATTTCTTTATCACTTTCGCTGTCGTCCATGGCGCTTCTGCTAATTTCTTTCTCGCTCTTGGCTTCCCTTCAATAAGTGCCTCGATCTTGAGGAATATAGAGGAGATGAATACTGTTTGAGGGCACGCCCAACCACACCAAACACGCCCAAAAATACTTGTGATAAAGCCTATGAAAAATAGAAAGCCGAGTATCACAAATATTAATATAGGCGCATTATGGGCATAAAATTTGTATGTAAAGAATGAGAACTCTCTGGCCGGAATATTAAGGAGAATCATTTGTTCTCCCTGAATATATATCCATGGCAATACGAGATAGACAAATATCAGAAACCAATAGAATATCTCACGCCTGGTTTTCCAGATACCTTTTACTTCTTCTGGGAACAGGAAGACGCGGTGTCCACTGTCATCAGTTGTACCTAGTCTTGATTCGTGTAATTCAAATTGTGATTTTTTTGCCATTTCTTTCTCTTTCAATTCTTATTCGCTAAGTAGCTCACCTTGTGGCTCTTTAGCTTTTGCAGGTGTTGTTCCTTGCAGTGCAATTACATGGTCAGTAACCGCCATGATGTCTTCCTTACTTAGAATATCTCCCCAAGCAGGCATACCCATATCTTCATTTCCATGTACAACAAACTTATAGATTTGTTCTGGATCAAGTTTAGTAATATTAATCCAATGTTTATCTGTTAAGTTTGGACCGATATCACCACCACCATCATCAAGGTGGCAAGCTGCACAGTTTTCAATAAAGACAGTGTTACCAAGCTCTTTTGCTGCAGGTGTTACTACGTAGCTATCATATGCTTGAATATCAAAGTTTGCAGTATTTGCTGCTTCAGCATCGATTATTTTTTGCATTTGTGCCATATCTATTTTGTATGTATCCAATAGAGTTGGCCCGTCCATCAGGACGTAGTACATAAAGTAAGGGATAGAGAAGATAAATGAAAGGGCCCAAACTCCTGTCCACCAGCTAGGTAGGGGATGGTTGAGCTCCTGAATACCATCGTATTCATGATCCATAACAAGATCTTTCTCATCTTCAAGTACGATATTTTCTTGTTTCGATTTATTATTTTCATTAGTCATTGTTACTTCCTTTGTTTTCATTAACGACTGCTTCGCCGTCAGAAAGTGCATTGTTGGCAACTTCTTCATAAAGCTCTTTTGAGCCCGGTCTCATCGACCAGAAGAAGGCGCCCAAGAAGATGGCCGCGAAAATGAATAGCGACACTGCTGGCATCCATTCCCACGGCATATTTTGCATTACTTCAGATTTCATCTCTATTCCTCTGACTTAGTTTCTTTTGTATCGATACCAAGTCTTTGTAGATACGCAATTAGTGCGATGATTTCCTTATCTTGCATTTTCATTGGAACTCCAAACTCATTTAACCCCTTAGTGATTTGAGTTGCTTGCTCCATTGCAAGATCAATTGCATTTGTTACTTCATCTTCGCTATATGGTGTACCTAGAGCAACCATGACATCCATTTTCTTCGGAAGCATTTTGAAGTTAACTTTCTTTTTAGTTAGCCAGTCATAATTAGGCATGATTGAGCCAGCTGTTACTTCACGTGGGTTGATCATGTGACGGTAGTGCCACATATCATTATACTTTCCACCAACGCGAGCTAGGTCAGGTCCAATTCGACGTGATCCCCATTGGAATGGCCTATCGTATACAGATTCTGCAGCAGTTGAAGGGTTTCCATAACGTAACTTCTCAGCAACTGTTGGACGGATTTGTTGAGAGTGACATACGTAACATCCTTCTTTTACGAAGATATCTCGTCCCATAAGCTCTAGTGGAGTGTATGGCTTCACTCTTGGATCCACTTCGACAAATTTATTTGAAAGCATTGAAGGGATAATTTCGATTGCTCCACCAACAATGATTGCAACTAAAGTTAGAACAGTAAAAGTTACAGGAAGTCCCTCTAACTTTCTGTGAGTATCAGCATTTGAGTCTTCAGGGTGGGCCGAAATTGGTGCCGCTTTAAACACTTCTTGTGATTCTTCTTTGTCTTTGTTTGCATTCTTAGCTTTCTTATAAGTCATCCATAGGTTGAAGATCATTAAGAAGAAACCAAGTAGAACAAATACACCACCAAATGCACGTACCCAGTACATTGGAATAACTTTAATTACTGTTTCAATGAAGTTAGGATATACAAGTTTTCCTGTTCCATCTACCGCACGCCACATTAGGCCCTGAGTAATTCCAGCAACCCACATTGACATCATATATAGTAGTAGACCAATTGTTGCTAACCAAAATTGAGTGTTTGCAATTTTCTTAGAGTAAAGCTCAGTCTTCCATAGCTTTTCAACACAGTAATACAGGACACCAACAATTAGCATATAGTTCCAACCAATTGTACCGGCGTGAACGTGACCAACAACCCAGTCCGTGAAGTGACCGATATAGTTCACTGATTTAATTGAAAGAAGTGGACCTTCAAATGTTGCCATACCGTAGAAAGTAACAGCAGTAGCAAAGTACTTTAAGATTGGTTCAGTTCTTACACGATCCCATACACCTCTAAGAGTTAGAAGAAAGTTGATCATCCCACCCCAAGAAGGCATCCATAGGATAATTGAAAAAGTCATACCAAGTGTCTGTACCCAATCTGGAACAGATGAGTATAGAAGGTGGTGAGGACCTGCCCAAATATAAATAAATACTAAAGACCAGTAGTGGATAATCGAAAGTCGATAAGAATAAATTGGTCTATTAGCAGTTTTTGGTAAGAAGTAGTAGATGATTCCTAAGAATGGAGTTGTTAGGAAAAAGGCAACCGCGTTGTGCCCATACCACCATTGAACAATCGCATCTTGAACACCAGCGTAAATAGGATAAGACTTTAAAAAACTAACTGGTACAGAAAGTGAGTTAAAGATGTGAAGGACAGCAATTGTTACAATTGTTGCAATGTAGAACCAAAGGGCCACATACATATGACGTTCACGTCTCTTAATTAGGGTACCAATGAAGTTTACTGCAAAGACAACCCAAATAACTGCAATGGCAATATCAATTGGCCATTCTAGTTCGGCATACTCTTTCCCTGTTGTAATACCCAGTGGTAGTGTTAGTGCTGCTGAAACAATAATCAGTTGCCATCCCCAAAAGTGTACCCAAGATAAGAAATCTGAAAAGATTCTCGCCTTACATAATCTTTGAGTTGAATAGTAAACTCCTAGAAACATTCCGTTTCCAACAAATGCAAAAATTGCAGCATTTGTGTGAAGAGGTCTTAAACGGCCAAAAGTTGTCCATTCTATACCTAGGTTAAGTTTCCAATAGGCCAATTGAAAAGCGATGAAAACACCCATAAATAGTGCAATCGCTCCCCAGAAAACTGTCGCCATTAGAAAAGCTTTCGATATCTTATCGTTATACGAGAACTCTTCTAGATTGGCATTCGTACTCATGCTCATAATCATTCTTCCTTTTTTTGGTTGTGAACAATATTATTCTCTTCTTCAAATAAAACTCTAATGGATGGTGTATCCAAGTCATCATACTGACCTGACTTAGTTGCCCAAATAAAAATCAATAGGAATCCTACTGCTAAGAATATTGCAATTGGCAATAAAACGATAATGACTTCCATCAGCTTTTCCTTTTATTTTTAAACATTCTCTTATCAAATCCAATTAATGGCAATGTACTTGAGAAAAGAACAGTTAAAGAACTGATAGGCATTAAGATCGCAGCATGCAGTGGGGTAATGATATGCATAAGTGCTAAAGTAATTCCTACAATATTATATGTAACTGCAAACATTATATTTCGGCGTAAAGTGCCCTTCACATTTCGTGCAACTTTAAATAGGACCTTTATTAAGTTTAAATCTTCTTGGGGGAGATAGATATCACAGCTTCTCAGTGCAATATCAGCTTGTGCTCCAATGGCAATGGATACATTAGACTTAATCATCGCCAAGGCATCATTGTCGCCATCTCCAACAAAGACGACGTTTTTTAACTTGTCAGCAAGCTCTAGTTTTTGTTCTGGGCTTTGCTCGATATAAAGGCTGGACTCATCTATGCCAGCTTCATTTGCGATCTTCTTGGCCATCTCAGAGGCATCGCCAGTAGAGAGATGAATGTCGATATTATGATTTTGTAAGAAGCTAACTAGTTCCTTTGATTCAGGCCTAATACTGTCTTCGATCTTAAAGGTTGCAATGACTTTGTTATTTGCATAAAGTGCAATCTCGCCGTCAAGAACACCCTTGCCGATAAAGTAAGTTATTTCATCTATTGTTGACTGAACCCCTTTTCCTGTGATGACTTGTGCAACAATGTCCTTGTACTTTGAAATCACTTCATTCGCTACTTTATGTTTTGAATATTTTTTGAGTGCAAAGGCGATTGGATGCTGGGCCGCTCTTTCAAGTGTGAATGTTATGGCAAGAACTTCTTCATCACTCAAGTGCGAGTGATTTGAAAACGAACTAACCGCAAACTTGCCTTTAGTCAGAGTTCCTGTCTTATCAAAGATGATATTTTTGGCATTATTCAACTCTTCAAGACTCAATTCATTTTTAACGTAAATACCGTATGATTTAAGTTTATTAATTCGAGTTGCAACTACGATTGGTGTGGCCATGGCAAAGGCACACGGACAACCAACTATTAATATTGCTAAAATTACCTCAAACGATCTTGAAAGATTTCCTGTAAATATGCCCTGTATAAGGGCCACGATACTAAGAACGATAATTCCAATCGTAAAATAGCGTGAGATCTTCTGAGCCCAAACATTGGCAGGATTTTTAACAATCGTATTATTTTCAATAGCTGAAAGATTCTTTCCTAGTTTTGTTTGTGTTCCAATGGCGCTAATTTCAAGTGTGAGCTCATCGCTTAAGCTTACAGCTCCTGCTGCTATAAAGTCACCTTTATTGACTACTAATGGTCGACTTTCTCCAGTGTTGATAGAGTTAAGTATAAGTGCCTTTTCACTCGCAAGTTTTCCGTCATAGATTATTCTTTCATCTTCTTCAAAGATTATTTGGTCACCAATTTCTACTTCGTTAGAAAAAACATGCTTAATTTCATCGCCAATAATCTTCTTCACACCTGTGTTGAGAAAGAGTGAAGAGATCCCCTTTGTTGACATGGACTTTTGAGTCAGCATTTTTACAAAATAGCGAGAAAGTAGAATTAGAAAGACAAGTGTTGTAATTGAATCAAAGTAAACTGGGCCAGACTCTCTAAAGAAATTAATCGCAGACAATAGGAAGCCAAAGACTATGGCCATTGCTAACGGTATATCAACATTTGTACTTCTTAGTCTTATCGCGCTGACACTATTAACCAGAATTGGTTTGGCACTATAGAAAATTACAGGAAGACAAAAAGCAAAACTTATTCCATCAAATAGCTTAACATAGTCGCCAGTTGCCCCTGCATAGTTGGATACTGCATAAATCATGATATTACTCATGGCCGAAGCAGCGACTCCTATTTGCAGGATATCACGTCGATCACTGAGTTTTTTTTCCTGATCTTTTTCAATATTAAATGGGTGAGGAGTGTAGCCAAGTTGGGCAAGTGTTGTAGCAAGCTTTGCAATCGAATACGGCCTCTTTGTATCAATTGTAAAGCTTCCTAAGTTATTTCCAATGTTGACCTGAGCCTCGATGACGGAGTTTTCTAATTTTGAAATTCTTTCAATCAGCCAGATACAAGCAAAGCAGTGGACACCCTCTAGTAAGAAATGAATCTTAAGTTTGTCTCTTTCGATAGTGACGTATTCACGGATGAATGACTCACTATCCATATATTCAAATTTACTTTTTGAATTACTAGACTGCTGTTTCAGACTATTAGCTTGTGAACCTTGCTCATTTTGGTAACGGTAAAAATCTTCAAGATTATTACTGAGAAGGAGAGAGTGAACGCTCATACAACCATAGCAACAAAACTTTTCTAATTTGCCTTCTCTTTCATTAGTGATAAGCTCACCAGGGGCAATTTCTTCAGAGCAGTGAAGGCATACTTCTGCCTCACAAGACTGACTCTTGCTTGTGATACTTTGGATATCCATCTCTATATTCTTGTTTGTTATTTTTTTTTATAAACTTAAAATAGTAAAACTTTAATAAACACCTTCAGCTCTTTTTTCTAATTCAGCAGCGTCTTTGATGATGATTAGTTTGCCATTTTGGTCAATCAATCCATCTTTTCTGTATTCAGAAATAATGCGAATTAGAGTTTCATTGGCCGTACCAATCATCGTGGCCATTTCTTCTCTTGTTAGCTTTAGTTCGATTTGAACATCACCGTTGATAAGAGTTTTACCGTGTGTCTTGGCAAGGTCGAGAAGAAGCCTAGCAATTCTCTCGCGAACATTCTTTTGGTGAAAAGCACTTGAGCGCTCTTCAGCAATTCCCATGTCGCGACTTAATTTATTAATCAGTTCAAGAGCGATTGCCGGTTTATCATTTATTAATTTTAATAGGCTTGGTTTATCAATGAAGCAGACAGAAACATTGTCAATGGCAGTTGCCGTACCATTGAAGTCTTGAGCAGTAAAAAGTGATCTGTGACCGATAACATCTCCATGTTGAGCAATTCTTACAATTGTCTCTTTTCCATCAGAGCCTGTCTTTGTCAGTTTTATATTACCTGACTGAACACAGTAGATTCCAGCTGGGCGATTACCTTGAGAAAATAGCTTTTCACCACGCTTAAACTTTAGAGAAGTAGCTGTAAGTGATACTTTAGCGGCTTCATCATTTGATAACCCACAAAAGATTCCTAGCTCTCTTGATGGGCAGTCTACACACTGTCTCTTTTCCATAATCTATACCTTTTCTTGGTTAATTCCATCTTATCACTTCATATATCTAAATTAAATAAGTTATAGGGGAAATAATATGATGAATATCATGTTTTCGTGCTGGAAGTGCTTTTTCTTCTTAATATTTTTTGTTATTTACTGTCATGTAGTACAAACTTTAGATTTAGGTTAACAACTTATGTTAAATAGCTTAAATTAAAGGCTTATTTGATATAATGGCGGACATATGAGTGACAAAAAACACGAAGGCAAATTACCAACAACAGATGTAATCTCTTTAATCCTTAAGGAATCTAAGGCCTACACTTCAATGGAGCTTGTAAATAGTTATATCTCAAAAGGAGAAAGCCTTGAAAAACTTCCTGTTCAGCCTCTTTATGTATCTGTAAAAGCACTGCCAATCGAAGTAAAGTCTCACGCTCTAAAGCTACTTTCTAAAGAACAAAGAGAAACTTTCTACGACATTGACCTTTGGTCAAAAGATGAACTTGATGTAAATGAGTTCACGTCTTGGGTGAGTACTGTTGCCAAGTGTCCAGATGAAGAAATTCGCTACGAATTCGTTAAATCAGACCAGTTCATTCTTTTTCTTAAAGGTCGCTTTAATGTATGGACTTTTGATGTTGAAGATCCACTTTATCCAGATGATCATGATAACTACTTCTTAACAGAAGATAACCTACTCCTTTTTGAGTTCGATGAAGACTGCGATATTGTTGACGAGGTTCGACAGCTTGTTAAAGACCTTTATACAGAAGTTGGTGTTGAGGCAGCTTACCAACACCTCTTTAAGATGATCTCTGAAGATTATATGATTTATAATGAGAATCAGTATCAAGATAAGAAAGAGAGACTTAGAGACTACGGTTTTGTTGATTATTTTGAGGCCCTACAAGTTGTTAATCCATTTCCTTCAATTGGCCATATAGACCTTTTCATCAATAAGAAGCGGCCATTAACTGGAAATATTACGACTAAGGGAAAGATGCAAACCTTGCATCAAAACTCTATTATTGCCTTTGAAAAAAATGCTCAAAGTATTCATGAAGAACTCAATAAGGTTGAAGATGAGAAGCGCTTTAGCTACCTACACTTTAATTTTATTCGTATGCTAAATGCTAGTATGGAATACTACGGTGTTTTAAAAGATGGCCCTGTTGCCATGACTCGTATTGGTAATCAAAACCGTGAGCTTATTCTTTTAGGAATGTCTTATATTAAGGATATTCGAAACTTCGCTGACGAAAGTATTTTTGAGTACTTTGACTTTACTGATATCTATAAGATCGGAAACTCACTAATTCGTATCTTACAAAAAGATGTGAAGAAGGCCTTAAGAAATCACCTTTTTGAGGATTCAGATGAAAACTTCTTAGGTGCTTCATTTGATCTATTCTTAGATGACTTCTTTAGTGATCTTGTGAAGTATCGTGATAACGATAATAAAATTGTTGTGGTAAATAATGTTGAGGTATGGAAGAAACTACAAAGTAAGTGCAAACTTCTTATTGAACTGATGCCTTTCATTAAGACATTAAAAGAAACTTATCTGTCTCTTAAAGACGATGGTATGCTTTCTGATAACTTCTATTTGAATTACGATATTAACTCGATTGACTTTGAAGCAATTATTCTTTCTACACTTATCAATTATAGCCTTGATAAATTTGACAAAGATGACTCACGCAAGATGGGGGTTTCAATCGAAGAGTTTAGAGAGTTTTCAAAGAAGTCTAACCTAAGCTCTGGTATCTTTAAGAATGATTATATTACGCAAAAGGTGGCCGGTTTTGCTCAAACCTTCGGCCTAGATCAGATTGAGAATATTAACGAGTATATCCTGAAAATATTACACGACCATTTATCGGGTTATGAATTCGCCGATCTACGTGATGATGAATTCAAACATGTTGGTGGGCCTATTATTTTTAATACCTTAAGCTAGACTAATTCTTGTTATTAGGCGTACCTAATGCTTTGGCACGTGTATTTCTTGCTTAATTGTAAAAATTTCCCTCCCATTAACATGTGATTAATGGCAATATGCCTTATCAAATTGAGAGGGAGATGAGTATGAAATCATTACTGAAATTACTTCTTTTAACCGTTGTTACCACAACTTCACTTATGGCAGCACAGGTTAAACTTGTTCACATTACAAATGATGAGGATGAGAGCTTTTATCACTTAGGTGTGAATGTTGACGAGGAAATCGGAGAGGTTACATCTGTTTACAAGAAGGAATTCTCAGATAAGGGTAAAATTATCAGAACTGACACTTATTCTCTAGAGCAGATGATGAGAGGTGTTGTCTTAGTTAGCAGAAGTGATCGCGACGTTGTTAGAATTACTGTTAGTAACTTAAACCCGTCAGATGGTGGTGATATTGAAATTGATACACTTTATAGTGGTGTAAATGATACTCGTAAGAGGTATTCGGCATCAGTTGAAAGAGTCGGAGAAGACTGGCTTTTTAATTTTGAAAATAGAAAGACTAAAAATCTTCATTTTATTTCTAATAAAGTATTTCTAATTGGCGTTGTTGGAATTAAGGATATTAAAAGAAAATAATAAAAAAAGGCGAATATTGTTCGCCTTTTTTATTTCGTTTCTAATATCTTAATAAATTCTTTTAAAAATACAGGCCTATTCTTATAGCTTAAAGTGGTCATATAGATATTCATATTTTTAAGTCCACTAACAGGCTCTGTAACAAAATTATCGTGCTTAGAAAGTGTATGGTCAGGAACAACAGCTATTCCAACACCATGCTTTACAAGGGCCTTGATACTCTCAAGTGAGTCCACAACAATTTTCTTAGATGGTGCCTTCGTCGAGAGTTTATGAAGATGATCTAATTCACTAAAAACAATCCACGTATGCTCGTGAAGCTTTCTCTTGTTAATTGCTTCATTTGAAATAATGACGAACTTCTCTTCAAAAAGTTTTAAGGAAGAAGTGAGGTCTGATTGGAAATTATCAGTGGAGAAAATGATATCAAAAATACCATCTTCGATTCCACGCCTTAGTGCCGGGCTGTCGGCCACGTGAATGAAGATATCTCTTTTATAATTTTTTGCGTACTTTGCAAGAATAGGATTAAACCAATTAACAAGAAGCCCATCAAGAATACCAATATGTACTGGGCGCTCCTGAGTCGTTTCAAAAATATTTCCTAGGCTATCTTCAAATTGGTCAATTGATTTAAGTAGCTGCTTGGCCTTCTTCGTAAGAATAACCTTCTTACTTGAGCGAATGATAAGTTCTTCTTTCATTGACTCTTCAAGGAGTTTAACTTGTCTTGAAACTGCTGACTGTGCAATTTTAAGTTCTGCGGCCGCTTTTGAGAAGCTTAAGTATTTTGCAGTGAGTGTAAACGCCCTGAGGTAACGATAGTCCATGCTTTATAGAACCCCGGCCTTTGGTGGGATCTTTGTTTTGTCTTTTCGCCAAAACTTCCCTTGGAACTCTTCTTGTTGTTTATTTGTAACAATAAAGCCTTCTTCATCATTGATATAATTAAATTGATAATCAATGAGAGTTTCACCTAGATAGAAGGCCGTAAATGGATCGATAATAACTTCAATATCCATGCTTGGAACAGGAATAAGAAAGTCGTCGTCGTTTAAGTTGTGAAATCCAATTGAGTACTTGAAGCCTTCACATCCTTTACCGCTAATAAGAATTCTTAAGTATTTTCCCTGTAGAGTGAAATCATTTTCAAGCATAAGATTAAGTTGATCTTGTGCTATTTGCGTGAAAGTCAGTTGCGGGAGAATGATTTGCGAGCGGTCGATGTTATAGTGCCCAGACTGCTGTGCGTTGTCAGATTGATTTTCCATTATGATTTTCCATTAAATTGTGTTGTTAGAGGGCTTTTAGCAAGTAAACGAATCCTTTTCAAGAGGTTTTTCTTGAAATAAATTGGTGGTATAACAAAGTTTATAAAAGGAGCGTTAAATGCTTAAATATATAATCGATATTCCAAAACCTCATACTCACTTAGTTAATATTACTTTAGACGCTGTGCTTGATAAAAAGGCGAACGAGGTATGTTTCTACATGCCATCTTGGTCTCCTGGTTCATATTTAATGAGAGAGTACGCTCGAAATATCAAAGAAATTAAAGTCGAGGACTCAAAGGGGAGTCGTCTTTATCATGAACAGATTTCAAAGAATGAATGGAGAGTCGATCTTACTCATCCTAGTTTTCAATCGGAATCATTTGGTGAAGATGGAAAAATTAGAATTGCCTACACGATCTATTGTCATGAATTAACTGTACGTACTTCCCATGTTGATAACACTCATGCTTTCTTACATGGCCCAAGTGTCTTTATCGGTATTGATGGTGAGACAGGAAGCTCACAAGTAGAGATTAAAATTAACCCTTTGTGGTCCAAGGTGACTACGGCACTAAAGGATATTTCAGAAAAAAGGGACCACTTTATCTATGAGGCGCTCGACTTTGATGAGCTTCTGGATACTCCAATCGAAATTGGTTGCCATGAAACTTATGGTTTCATGCACCAAGATAAAGAGCACCATATCGCTTTCTACGGAGACTTTGCGCATGCTGAGTCCTCACAGAAAGTGATGGATAAGCTTAATGACGATATTAAGAAAATCGTTGAAGAGACGGCAAAGATCGTTGGTGATGAGCTGCCATATGATCATTACTATTTTATCACTCATTTAAGTCCAAATGGCTTTGGTGGACTTGAGCACTTAGACTCAACAGTTCTTCAATTTTGTCCTTACCACTTAGCTAAAGAGAAGGGGTACAAAGAGTATATGGAACTTGTTGCTCACGAGTACTTTCATCTTTGGAATGTAAAAAGAATTCGTCCTATTGAACTAGGGCCTTTCGATTATAAGAATGAAAATTACACTCGTATGCATTGGTTAACGGAAGGAATGACAAGTTTTATTGACCAATTAATTACTTACCGTAGTGGCTTCTACTCTCTCAAAGATTATTTAGAATGCATGAAGAAGAATATTAATAATTATTTGGGAACTCCTGGTCGCGGCTACCACTCCCTTGAGGACTCCTCATTTAATGCATGGATTAAGCTTTATCGTGCAGGTGAAAACTTTAAAAATTCGTCAGTTAGTTATTACTTAAAGGGTGGACTTGTTTTCTTTATTCTAAATACTTTGATGAAGATTGAGGGCAAGGGGATAAATGATCTTGTTCGTGCACTGTGGGCCGACTATAAAGAAAGACCGGCCATCGGATTAACAAAAGAAGGGTTCTTTGACATTCTAGAGGGCCTTGTATCTAAAAATGTAAGTGATGAATTTAGACTCTTTGTTGAAGGTGTGGAAGAAATTGATTTTGAAAATTATCTAAAGCGCATGGGGGCAAGTGTTGAGTGGACAACTCCTAAGCTAGATATAGGCGCAAATATCGCTGAAGAAGGTGGTAAGCTAATCATCAAGTCTATTCGCCAAGATAGTTGTGGATATAAGGCCGGCCTTAATGCTGGAGATGAACTTATTGCCATTAACTCCCTTAGACTTGATAAGAAGGCCTATGACTCTATTCCTGAGATGTATAAGGAAAATGATCAGATTGATTTCTTAATCGCTCGCACAGGAAAGCTTATGACTCTGAGGGTGACTCTTGGAAATGGCCTAAAAGAGATAAAAGAAATAAAAATTGAAGACGAAAAGAAGTTAGAAAGTTTTTTAAATTAATACTCTGTCAGGGCAAGCTTAAATGGTCTGCCCTGATATTCTTCTTCGATAATTTCATAGCTAAGCTTACTATCATTTGGCCCTTGTAAAATACCTTGTTCGGTTATTACAAAGTCTGTTAGGACGAGAATCTTTTCTCTTTCATCATCGTGAAATGGAGAATAGGCCTTAAAGGCAGCTTCTTTAATACACCAGATCTCAAGTGGAGAATGGAGCTTAAGCTCTCTTTCATGAGAGACAAAATATTTGAATGTACCCTCTCGCATCTTACGATCGGACCACTCAATATCGATACCGACAGATTTTACTTTGGGGTTTGTGCATAGCGCACAAGCAGCCAGCTCTTTGGTATGGCTAATTGAAACTAGCTTGTCCTTATCACTTTCTAAATGTAAGTGGTTGATTATAGATATATCTTTAAGGCCTGTTAGTGAAGATAAGCAGAAGCGACTTAATCTGAAGTCGTTGCGCTTGTCGGCCATGAAGCCCTCTGGAAGCTCGCTTTGGCCTAGGTATAAAAATGTACTACGCATGAATTTTTTATTGCTCATCAGCATTTCTTTTGCCATTATGCTCTAATATTAAGTCAATTAAATTAGCCTAAACTTTTGGAGTTAGCAATGTTACCACCGGATGCATATGAAGCAATCGTAAAAATGATCTTTGTTTTAATGGCAGGATGTGTACTTTGTATGTCTAAGATTAAAGCAGCTGAATTCGACTATAATCAGGTGTTTGAAACTGAGGTCATCTCCCTACAAAAATAAATTTTCATTGGACACAAATCCTCTTTATTCCTTATAATATAGGCAGTTATCCATCAATACTGCCACGGAGAGGAAGTAAATGAGTGTCCCAAATAATCTAATCGAAGGTATAAATTTTCTACGTCCTAGAGATAAATCAGGTAAGCATCAAAAAGTAACAGATTACTATGGTGAGAATACCTTTGATATTCAAACGGCCGAAGAAATCCCTGACTCAATTAAGGACGAAATTAACGAGGCGATTCACTCAAACTCTCATATCTCTAAAGCGCAGGCGGAAATCGTTGCTAAGGCCGTAACAAAGTGGGCCCTCGATAAAGGTGCTACTCACTTTTGTCACTGGTTTCAACCGCTAACTGGATCGACTGCTGAAAAGCACGATGCTTTCTTAGACTTTGATTATTCAACAGGAAGACCTATTGAGAAACTATCTGCAAGTCAGTTAATTCAAGGTGAGCCCGATGCTTCATCTTTTCCAAATGGTGGATCGCGCTCGACATTTGAGGCCCGTGGCTATACTGCATGGGACTTAACTTCACCCATGTTCTTAATTGGAACAGGAGAGTCAAAAACTCTTTGTATTCCAACGGCCTTTGTTTCATACCACGGTGAGGCCCTTGATATTAAAACTCCACTTCTACGCTCGGTCTCTTCTCTTGGTGAGAGTGCAAAGAAGTTCTTTCATTTATCTGGCGAGACGAATGTTGATCGTGTGATTGTAACGTGTGGAGCAGAGCAAGAGTATTTTCTAGTTGATAAGAGCTATTATAATTTAAGAGAAGATTTGGTAATGACTGGACGTACACTTTTTGGTGCGCCTTCAACTAAGAATCAACAATTAGATGACCACTACTTTGGTGCTATTAATGAGCGCGTTTTGGCATTTATGGAGGAGCTTGATTACGAGCTTCATAAACTAGGGATTCCTGCTAAGACTCGTCACAATGAAGTTGCACCTGGTCAATTTGAACTTGCACAAATTTTTAGAGATGCTAACGTTTCAGCAGATAATAATCATATGGTTATGGCCACGATAGAAAATGTGGCCATTCGTCATGGGTTCGTCGCTTTATTGCATGAGAAACCATTTGCTGGCATCAATGGTTCTGGTAAGCACCTTAATTGGTCTCTTGCTAGTGATACTGGAATCAATCTTCTTGACCCAGGTAGTGAGCCACATCAAAACTATCGTTTCTTGGCCTTTACTTCTATTGTTATTGCAGCAGTAC
Source organism: Bacteriovorax sp. BAL6_X (assembly GCF_000443995.1). Classification (NCBI taxonomy): domain Bacteria; kingdom Pseudomonadati; phylum Bdellovibrionota; class Bacteriovoracia; order Bacteriovoracales; family Bacteriovoracaceae; genus Bacteriovorax; species Bacteriovorax sp. BAL6_X. The sequence goes on along the minus strand of NZ_AUMC01000006.1, from coordinate 75,416 downwards.
ATCGCCATGCTAAGCTTCTAAGGGCCTCAATTGCTTCTCATAGTAATGATCATCGACTTGGTGCTAATGAAGCGCCTCCTTCGATTATTTCAGTGTTTACAGGTTCAACAATTGAAAGAATCTTTAAGGCCATTAAAGAAGGAGAAGAGTTCTCTCCAGAGTCACAAACAATTCTCGACCTCGGAGCAGGTGCACTTGCTAAGCTTCCAAAAGATAATACAGACAGAAACAGAACGTCGCCATTTGCCTTTACTGGAAATAAATTTGAATTTCGTGCATGTGGTTCAGATCAATCGATTGGATTTCCATTAACTATTCTTAATGGTGCAGTTACAGCAGTTTTAGATGAGGCCAATAATTTACTTGAAGCTAAAATACGTGATGGTGTCTCAATTGATCAGGCCCTCCTTGATATTTGCCATACTTTTATAAATGAATCTTGGGATGTTATTTTCAATGGTGATGGTTATTCTCAAGCATGGCTTGAAGAAGCGCATAAAAGAGGTCTTCCAAATCTCAAGACAACAGCTGATAGCTTAAATGTGCTTGTTGATAGGAAAGAGACAGCGTTTTTAACAAAGCATGGAATTTACCGTGAATCAGAACTTGATACGCGCTACAATGTTCTTCTTGAAACCTATATAACAAAACGTAGTATTGAGTTTAATACACTTTCAAATATGGTAAATCAGCTTGTTATTCCTGCGGCCCTAAATTATAAGGCCAAACTTACTTCATCTATAGCCGCATCAAAGGCCATTAAGATTGAAGCGTCTGTAGAGACAGAAATTTTAAAAGATCTCCAATTCTCTTTAGAGGCTGTTTTTGAACAAAATAGAAACTTAAAGAATGCTCTTGCTGGCCTTGTAGACGTACACGACGAGGAGAAGGTTGCACATTCATTAGCATACGATCTTATGCCGATTAGTGAAATGATTGCAGATCACTGTGGCCGTTTAGAAAGTATTATCCCTGATGATCTATGGCCTATACCAACTTATTTTGAAATGTTGTTTTTGATTTAATAATGTAGAAGGCCGCCAAAAAGGCGGCCTTCTTATCTAAAGCTTTCCTTGCTCATTTAATTCTTCTAATTTATCTCGTCCACCAATTCTTTCACCATTGATAAAGATTTGAGGAACCTTTGTTTGCCCTGTAATGGCAAATAGAGATTGATTAGATGTATGTTGGCCAAGAATAATTTCATTATACTTATGGCCTTTTTCTATTAGAAGCTCCTTTGCTCGGTGACAATGAGGACAACCTGGGCGTGTGATAATTGCAATTGCTTCTGGTTTCTTTGCTTCTGGGTTTAGGTAATTAAGCATTGTATCCGCATCTGAAACTTCAAATGGGTCACCTGGTTTATCTGGCTCGATAAATGACTTTTCAACAACTCCATCATTAACGACCATCGAATAGCGCCATGTTCTTGTTCCAAATCCGATATCTGACTTATCAACTAGTAGGCCAATCCCTTTGGAGAAGTCACCATTTCCGTCTGGGAGTACACCGACTTCTTCAGCGTGTTGATCTTGGATCCAAGCATCCATAACGAAAGCGTCGTTTACGGAAAGGACGTAGATTGCATCAACTCCTTCTTTCTTAATTGCGCCAGCGAGTTCATTGTAGCGTGGAAGGTGAGTAGAGGAACATGTTGGTGTATAAGCACCGGGAAGTGAGAAGACCACAACTCGTTTACCTTTAAATACTTCATCATATGTTAAATCTACTAATCCACCATTTTTAAAAACTTTAAACGATGTCTTAGGGACTTGCTTTCCATCAATACTTTCAAATGTCATTATTATTCTCCTTGATTTTGTTTAGTTAGCTTAATTTGACCATTTTAATTAGTCATCTCATTTATCTTATATTCATTATCGTCGGCCAAAGCTTATAAATCTATTAAATTAATATTAACTTGAGATAAGTAAAATCTATCAATATTTTTGGGTAACTATTCAAAACTTAATAAATGACAATAAATAATAAGAAAATCTTGCAATGCGTCGAATAATGAACGTAGAATCCCTTTTAGGCTAAAAGAATCTGTATTGCACGTTCGTTCCCGTTTCTTTTCCGCTAGTGGGCCTTGGGTATTGGGTGGTCACTAAAGGGGGACGTGGTGAACTTTATAAGTAATACAGAGGAAAGAGTGAAGAAAACACTTATTCTCTTAATTTTTACATTTTTATTTCAAGCAAGCGCAACAAATGTCTTTGCACAAGAAGATATAGTTGAACCTGTTACATTTTCTAATTTCTCAGTAGATAATCATAAGTTAGAATCTGAGTTTTCAGATACTGATCTTGCTGATATTTCTCCAATCTATCGCCAAATCTATGATAATTACCAGGCCAATTATCAGGCAATCGGTGATCGTCTAAGTCATGATGCCAATGGCTTCTTTGGTGGAGTTAATCTTGTTGGCTGGCAGCATGCTGGTGACTTTCATGGATTTAAAGTTCTCTTTAATCGTAGTGCGGCACCATCTTTATTTGATGAAGATCGCTATCTCGTTAATGATGAAATGGTTATTGAGATATCTGCTCGAAATTTCCTTGGAGCACTTCAAGCGAAGGGGATTATTAATATCTCTCCATCTGTGCTTAAGTCCTATAGTAATCTTTCTTTAAAGAGAACAATGAGATTTAATCACTTTGCTAATAATGTGGAAGATGCACTTCAGACAAAATTTGATCGACTTTTTTTCATGTATAAATATCTTAGGCCAGAAAATTTTTCTAAGCTTGGAGACTATGATTTCATCAAAAAAGAAGATGCTCTGACTTTTGCTGCAGGGGCCGCCGCGACTGCATCATATAGTGGAGTTGGTGTTGCCGCTGGTGCATTGGCCAAGTATGAAAGAAAGTCGACTGTTGAAATCCAACGACTAGGGCCAGCTGATAATGCTAAGGCCAATGAGATTATTCGTTTAAGTGCGGAGGATTCAAAGTTAATCTCTGCCGGTGCGAATGTTACATTAATGGCAGACTTTTTAAACCTTATTAAGTTAACTTTATTTCGTTATGACTTTAATTATAGCTTTGAGAAATCATACAAGGCCTATATGTCTTTATATGTCGATGATCTTAGAAATAATGAAAAATTAAATGAGCTTATGGGGGTTGTGCGTTTTGGTAAATTCAATTACTCAACACTTGCAGATAATATTACTTCTTATGAAAATCGTAAAAAAGAGCTTAAGGAGTCAAAATATTTAGCTTTCATTATAGGCGGGGTAAAAAGCTCACAAACAGAATCAACAGAAGTTGTAAAAGACGGGCGAGTTTATAAATTCTTCTCTCATCGTTATGAAAGATTATCGTATACACAAAATATTTTTTCAAAACTTCTCGGTGCCGTCTTAGGTAAGCTTATTGGTTATAATCAATTAGTTTCTAATGATCGAGTTGAATCAAAGAAAGTTAATATTAATTATCAATCAGAAGAAGAGCTTATTCATGCTAGACGTGATTTTGATATTTTTAGCAATAATGTCTTCACTATGACTTTTGATCAACAAAGTAAGGTTAATAGAGACTATCGTTGGGCGGTATCTAAAACCGAAGATAAGATGAAGGATCTTGTAAGAGCACGTACTAATAGTTATGGGAATTTTGCAACAATGTTTGATCATTACCAAGTTCGCGCTCCAGCTGAGTTTACTTCGACAATCACTATGGATAATTCAAATATCGCTAACTTCTTAAATCGAAATTCAGATGAAATCTATGGCGTGTTTAAAGAAGCCTGCGGTGGTAAGTCTAAGAATTTCTTTGTCAGGCTTCGATCGCTATTTAGCAGTTGTCGTCACAAGCTTTATAAGTCATATGCTAACTTCTTAAAAGAGTGGTCAACGGGGAATTATACTTCTGAGATTAAAAAGAAGTGTGAGAAGAAATATCGTTGGAAGTATATTTTTAGGCCATCTAAGAGAAGGTCTATGATTGCTGCTTGTATGGAAATTGGGTCTAAACAATTATTTGCAAAGTACAAGCATGAACTACCTCTATGGCGTTTTAAAGATATTGCTTATAATGTTAACAATCAGGTTAAAAATGACTACCTACTGACACGTCTTTTCGGATCTCATCCAAATAAGGGAAGTGTTAGCGCAAATTTAAATGGGGATATACCTTATCAGAACTTCTATTCTGAAGGGAGTAATAAGGAAAATATCTTTACACAGTTTCAAATTAAAGAAAATCTTAGATCACCAGCATCACTATAGTTTGGTAAATTTATAGACGCCCTTTTTGAGGGCGTCTTATATTTTTGGCAGATTTTGATATTATTTTCAAAGTATAAATTAGCTCTATTTATTAGAATTTTATTAAGAATTTGGTTGTTGTATCCCGTAGCAGCTATTCATGTTAATATTTCTTCCATGAACGCATTTTACCTATTCTTCTACCATCCAAAGCTTAAGGACCTTCTCTTAGAGGAAATAAAGCTAAAGCATCCAGAGCTTCATCTAAGCTTTTCGAATAAAGAGTTTGTGAGTATGAAGGGCCCTAAAGATTATGAAGCACAGCTTGTAAATAGGCCTGTTGTTTTTGCTCGTAGGCAGGCCATATTCATTAATAAATACAATCAAGAACCTGTTGAAGGTGAATATACTAATGTTGGTGAAAATCAATTTTGGCACTTTAAGACTATTAAGACGCCAGTTGATACGTACTCCATTGATGAGAGTGTAATTAGTGATGAAGTTCCGGCCAGGGCCTTTCATAAGGCCTGTCAGGCATTTAGGCTATTTGAAGTGGAAATAACTTCTGCCGATCAAGTTATTGAAATAGGTAGTGCTCCAGGGGGGATTTCTTACTATGTTCTTGAAAGAGGTGCAAAACTTGTATCTGTCGACCCCGCTCTTATGTCACCAATTATCGAGTCAAAATTTGGAGAGCAATTTTCACATATTAAAAAGAGTGTCTTTGATGTTACGAGGGCCCAGTTACCAAAGCATTGTGATTGGCTCATTTCTGACTTAAACCTCAATGGAGACCTCAATACAAATCAGTCTCGTCGTATTATGGATTTTTATAAGAATATTAAAGGTGCTTTCCTAACAATTAAGACACCTGTAATAAATGATCTTAAAAAAATTGATGAATGGATTAAGGTATTTACTGATGATAAGAAGTACGAAGTTTCTGTTTGTCATCTTCCTTCACACCGTAGAGAAATTGGAATGTTTATAAGGCCACGCAAGTAACGTGGCCTTGGTTTTTTATTATTCAGCGTTTAAAACTTCAATTGCTTTTTCAATCCAACCTGACATGTAGTTTGTTAAGTCCTCTTTGGTCTCAACATATTTTATGTCTGCTTGAACTGGAACGTTTTCAGAATTTAACTCATAAGCAGAGTCGATTCCTAGTAGGTCTCCAAATTGATGGCCCTGAACTCCGTATCCAAATAGCATATTTGGAATCTGAGTCGAAAATACGTTGTAGCGGTCCTTAAATTGCGTGTTATACACGTCATTTGATCGGTATCCAGCACCAGTGCCATTTGCATGAGTTCCGATTAATTTCGCTCTTTTTGAGCCTTGTAATAAGATACTTGTAATATCACAAGCTGAAATACAATTTGGAGAAACTAGGGCAACAACCTTACCGTCAAATCCACCAACTAGTGGGTCTGCTGTAATGTCATAGTTTTGAGTTGCACGTGAAAGAGTTCTACCTTCATTTGCTGCTTCAAAGAATGCATCTGATTGCATTGTCCAATCGCTTCCACCAATATCTTTAAAGATTTCTTCAACTCCGTAGTACTCAATAAGTTGTCTCATATAACGAGTTACTGCTGAGGCCCAAGTTGCGTTAGGGTATGCTTGAGTTTGCTCTGTTAACATGGCCAGAAGTTGAGCTGGGTAACTACCATTTCCACCACCGTTATTTCTAATATCTAGAATTAGATCTAGGTTTTGCGCCTTAAAAAATTTGATATTTTTTCTTAGGGCCTCAATGAAAGAAAGTTTCTCACCTTTAAAGTATACTGTTGATACAGAAAAAGAGTTAACTTGCATATAAGCGTAAGCTTTTGCTTCTTTCAGAATTAGAGCAGAGCGAACTATTGGACTTCCTCCACCATTTGCAGATGTCCAATTCTCTAGCTCAATTGCTCCTTTTGGTAAACCTTCTGGGAGAGTTTCTACTTTTAGGCTTGTATCTTTTACGAAAGTTCTTCTTTGATTATCCCATTTAAAGCGTAGCTCCTTAAGTTTTAAGAAGCCTTTTTGATCGAGATAGAAAGAGATATCTTTCTTTCTTACGATACTTGTGTCACCTGAGTAGTATAAAGGTAGACGAACTTTATGAGTTTCTTTTGTTTTTGCACTTTTAAACTCAATGTCAAAGTATGGTTTTGTTGGGTATAAGAAATAGCGCTCAATTAACATCGCCGCTGCACGTGATTTTGCAAACGCTGGGCTTGAAGCATCGATATATGGCATAAGAGCATCAATAGCGTCACTAACCTTAACACCATCAACACTAATAAGTTCGTCACCTAATTCAATCTTATTAAGGTAGTAGTTTTGTGTTTCAATTACTGACTTCTCAATTACCTTTGAATACTTAGATGCGATGATAACCTTTCCGCTATCTTCAACTAGCTTTGTATTAAAACCTGATACAATCCAAGGAGGTGCAATATGAGTGCTAAGTCCAAAGTGCGTATCTTGAAAGTTCGCAATTAGTCTTCTTGCACGGTCATAGAATTCCATATTGCTTCTAGACTGTGAAAGAGCATCATCAACATCAGCGATGGCCTTTTCGGCTTCAATTGCTTCATTGAATATCTTATCACCATCTACACCGATGCGCTTCTTCTTTACTTCCCATAAGGCGTATTCAGCTTTTGTCTGCTTATATAGGTCAGTAATAATCTCAACTCGATCGATTTGATCGATATACCAGAAATTCTTGCCAGAAAATGCTGATTTATTAATTTGTGCTCCATAGCTAGAGACGGCCATGAAACTTAATAGTAGTAGGGACATTATCGTCTTCATTTTGCTCCTTTTGTGAATTGGGAAATCTAACAATGGTGTAGATGCAAGTCATGTCGTATAGCGTTAAATACTGAAATTATTCAAGAGTGGACATATTCGCAAGGTGGCACAATGACACTAATAATTGTTGTAAATATTATTCTTTTGACGGAATTTCTAAAAACTGTTGTTAGAAATTGAATAAGATTTCACCAGGCCCTTTCTAAGGGTGCAAATTTATAGGTATTATTAGTTTGCAGGATGAACTTGGGGAAATTTTAATAATCTTTTGTGATTTTACTGATGCTTAAGCTTATTTCTAAGATGTCCCCATCAAAAACTCTAACAGGAGAGAGTAATGATTAGACAATTAGCTGTATTGCCAGGTGTTATTGTTGGAACGGGGCGTCGTGTTAAGCGTGTTTATCGCTCGGAGCTTAGGTGCATAAATGAGCTTGATGAGTTACAAGAGTTTCAGCAACTCGCATACCAAAGAATAGGTGTTAAATTTCCTTTAGATTTTCTTGCTAGAAATAAGACATTTGCTTTGTTTAATAAACACGGGCTAATGTGTGGTGGTTTTACTTTCGCGCTGGGAAGTGATTCTCGTGTTGTTAAAAGCTTACCTGACGAGGCCTTAGCAAAATTACAAAAAGACGTGCCGGATTTTGAAAATGATTTATTTGAAGCAACGGCGCTTTGGATGTCACGTTATCAACGTTGTCGTATGCTAGGAGTTTACTTCTGGTTAATGATGTATATTGAAGCATCTCGTATGGGACGCAATTTTTATATTTACGCATACTCAAGTGCCAAGCCAAAGCTTGGAGAGATTTATAATACAATACGTCCGTTTAGACTTTATAAAGGTTACACTAAAATGCTACCTGGTATGAGTGAGCCTGATGATGAAGTGATTGAGTATGGAACTATGATGAATGTACACCTTTCATTTGGACGCATTGTCATGTTCCTTTTAAAGAGACTACTAAAGGCCCGCTCAATCAAAAAAGTTAAATCTTATAGCTAGTCTCGCTAGCAAGGAGCGTTTGTATGTTGACCTTGGAAGAGGTCGTTGCCCCTTACTCACATATAAGGCTGGCAACTAGAGAAGATAACGAAGGGATCTTAAATTTCTATAAAGATATTCATATGGAAACTGGAGATGAGGCATTGTCTTTTGATCGCGGCGATGACTTTTTCAGGTTTTATGAAAGAAGAGGCAATCACTTTTGGACTTTCTTATTTCTAAATGAAAATTTAAGTATTTGTGGAGTCGGAACAATTGTACGACACCTACGCTATGTTGATGGTATTTATCGTCCAGTGGCCTACTTTTGTGACCTAAGAGTTTCACCTCAAGGTGGACGTCGCGCAAAAGTCCAATGGAGGAAGTGTTTTGCCGATGTTATCTCTGCTTTGCCTAAGCTCTCAGATGATCTACGTTGTGAGATGGCCTACACAGCTATTCTCTCAGATAATGAAAAGGCCATTGCTTCTTTAACAAAAGGTGGCCGTGGTTATAATTATCGTTATATTAATAATTATCATGTTTACTCCATTGTAATCCCTGCTGTTTTTAATCCAACATTTTATAATGTTAAAGAGATTTCATATTCTGACTTTTTAAAATTCTATGGCCAAGAGGCCCATAATTTAGATTTGATGGAAGAGATAGATGATGTTGAAGGTAGTTCTTATTATGGTGTTTTTGATGGTAACGAGCTTTTATCAATCTTTATGATTTCAAATCGTGATCTTGGACGCTCTTATAAATTATATAATTTAAAAATCGCTAAGAAGTTTTTAACTAATATAGTTGAAATGATGGGAAGACCTAAGGTCGATAATGGAATTTTAAAAACATTAGAAATACAATATCTTTGTTTTGAATCACAAATGAGTAATGATACGAGAAAAGATATTATTTCAGCTATCATTAAATACTTGAAAGATTCTAAAATTTTAAATCAATATCATATTTGTAATCTCTATACAGGTCAGGATGCAATTGCGTTTTCACCATTAATTGACGGGGTAGTCGTTGAGAATACTGGACATATGTTTGAAATTCACAGCGACGAGAATCAAGGACTGTGGCCTAAAAGGTCATTTCGTTTTGAAGGAAGTCTTCTGTGATCTGGCCCTTTAATATCTTATCAAAACGCTACTTTGGCCGAGACTGGGTCGGTGTTTGGTATGAATTATTAAAAGAAAGGGGAGAAAACGATCAATGTGTTATTGGCCGAGCAAAGTGGCATGAGGGGAGTCTCTTGTCACCTGAGTATTTCGAGTACTCGCACTCTTTGATGGATGGAAGTGCTTCTATACCATATTATCTTACTCAGTTAGGGGCCAAAAGAGGGCCGGTTTATTCTAATTACAAGAAGAAGATATCATTTTGGCAACACGTGAAACTAGCGTTAAAAGCAACCGATATTTCTCCTGAAAAAACTCCGCAGTGGAAAGAACATCATGACATTAGGCCCAAGGATAATTATGAGTTTGAGGTAGGGGTGCTCAGTCATGATGTGACAAAGGCCTTTAACGACTTTCTTAAGAAAAATAAACTCTCTCAAAATGTTGTCCTCTTAGAACTTATTAATCTCCATGTTTTTTCACTCATCAAAGCTGAATGTCAAAATGAGCGCTACTCGTGGCTTCTACCGATTAATATTCGAGGGATTGTAAATAAATATAATCCTTACGAGAATCATACTTCTTTTGTTCAATTACGCCTAAATGTAAATTCTAATTATAAAGAGATAAGAAATAGCTTTTCTGAAAAAGTTAAGACTCTCAATCACATTGGCCTCTGGTGGGTTCACCACATCGGAGTTTTATTTGGTAGAAATTATATGGCCAAACTTTCTAGAAATTCTGCAACAAAGAATTTTTGGATTGGGACCTTTTCAAATATCGGTGCTTGGAATGTTGAAGATGAAAGTTATAAGTCACTTGGAAAAGACGAAGTTTGGTTTGCCACGACTCCTGGATCTAAGAACTTTCCTATAGGAGTTGTAGCGATGGAATTTAATGGTAGACTAAGTCTTTGTATGAAGATTCATCCTTCTATCGCAAAGGATAATAGAGGAGTGGCCAAAGCACTCCTCGCTAAAATTATTGATGATATTAAAATTAATTACAGTTAAGAACTTGAACGGCCGGTGTTGAACCTTGAAGTTCACTTGCAACATTGGCCGGAAGACAGTAAACGTGAGCGTTCCACTTTAGGCCTTCTAGAAAGTAATCCACGCGACCTAATTCATTATCTTTATCAGTATTCTGCATAAATCGCTTAACATTCCCAACACCAGCAGCATCCGCATCAGCAAGTGTCTCCTCTGGAAGTCCGTATTGGCCATGGGCCAGACCAAATCCTACATAACCATCAGCACACATACTTTGTTGACATGCTACGATTGCAAGTTTTTCACGATCTTTCATATGACCAGTCATTGGTTCAAAGTCTGAGTCTGGAAGATTTTGAAGTTCACTTGATACATAACGATTCGTATATGCGGATACGTTGGCATAGTTCTTTAACTGACACTTATTGTTTTGCGGATTGATATAGCCTGTACAACAAAGGTTCGCATCATCACCGGCCTGCATTTGAGTTCCTGCTGGCATACAACAAGCAAACTCATCACTTTCAAATACTGGCTTGAATTCGTTTGCTTTTGATAATGGTTCATAGTCGATAGTGTCCGCAATCATATAACCGTCTACACCATACTCTGGTGTTGCTGTGTCATCACGATAAATTGGCTTATTACATTTATTATCACCCATATCGACAACACCCGAGATATGATCTTTGATAACGATATTAGGGATACCTGTTAATTCAAAATATCCAAGCCATTTCGTGATATCTTGAGCAATTGTATCTGGGATATCTACTAGTGAACAACTTGATGTGTTTTGCGCTTGGGTAGCACTACAGTCTTGCTTAGATTGATCAGCATAATTATAACATTTAAAGTCTTCAAGAGAGTCTTGTCCATGATCTTGCATTTTATTTGGGCCCCACTCATGTCCACCACCATTTACTTCTTTGTTAAAGCTTCGAACCCAGTTTTCACTACAACACATTTTCTTTCCATAAGTTGATAGGGCCTTAAACTGAGAGTAGGCACTTGCTTCTGGAATACCAGCATCCTTAGTTGCCATTGTCATAGTGTTGATACCATCTGTTTGTCTTTCGTATTCAGTCAGGACATTACCTGAAAAACGTGTTGCAGTCTTTGCGCCAATTTCTGCTCCTGGTACTCTTGTTAAATCAACACCATCATTATTTGTGATTGTAGAATCATTTGAAATAGGTCTGCCAAAGATATCAAGAGTTGGGACTTTAAATGTATTTCCCATCTCTGTACAACAACGATTATTTCTGATGTCATAATCATCATCGCCAACACGTGCAGGTTGTGAACAAACTTGCTGCGTTTGCCAGTATGAAAGCTCGTACTGACTTGTTGCAGTTATGAGATCATCAATTGAGACACCCTTTGTATTATCAGTGACAAATTTAGATGCCGAGCAATCAAGGTCTGTAAAACACGTTGATCCTGGAGCTCTAAGACATGCATTTACTGGAAGCGCTTGCGAATCAACGTATGGCGCATCTTCATCTTCAAGATCTTTTAGAAGTTCATTATTAGTTAAACCATCAAAGATTTCTAAGAAGTACGTACTTAGGTTCTGTGATCGAGAGAGTAGTTGTAAGTCAGCTGTTCTAGTTGTGACATCATTGATTCGATCAAATGCGACGTAATCACCAGTTGTATCAAATGTAGGACAACTTAGGAATGTGTTAAGGTTAATGTTATTTTGTAAATCAGTAACTGTATTTCCCATATTACCAATAAAGTCTGGAACAAGAACTGATTCACGATCCATAGAGACTACAATGTCTTCTAAGTTTGCATCGCGCCCTGGTAGACATAATCCTTTCACATTATTTAGTAGTAAGTTCTTCTTTGCATTTGAATTTGGAGCTTCATTACCAATATAGCTAAATGGACGGCCAATAGCAGGAGCCTCTAATCCAACTGTTGAAACAAGGTCCTCATCTGTATCAACTTGACCATTTTGGAAAGTAAGTGAAGTTGCTTTACGCGAAATTCGATTATTGAATTTATCATTATTGGCACCTTCAAGCGGCTGACAGTGATTGTTAAATGAACAACCATGTAGTCTTTTAGAACCAACTGTTGTGTAAGATTGAGAAGAGTTGTTAACAGTATTATATTCTGGAAGACAAGCTGCTCCACGGCCTCTGTAAACACATCTTTTTACTCCACCTGAGAATGTACCTGTAAGGGAAAGCAGGCGGTCAATATCACTTTCTTGTGGGATCTCGTTTCCATTGACATCAAAGTTTGGAAAAGGTGATGATAGTGTTGATATATTCTCACAAGCATAATCCCATCCTAGTGCTGAAACACATTCATTATCAGTGTTACAAGAATGAACTTGCTGGCAAGTCGCTCCATCTGTTTGATAATCAGTAGTAGGTATATTCGTACTGCCATTGATTACAGAGTCTTGTACTGTAACTGAATAACTATTTTCAACTGTTTGATCAGAGAATTTTGCATTAATTGCTAAAAAGAGTTTATTACTTGATGCCTTTATTCTTCTTTTTGAACCAACTGCAAACCATTTTACACCATCGAATGATCCAATTACTGATCCGTAGTTGAATCCATACCAGTCGCGATCATAACCGTTAGCAACCATGAAGTGTTGCGCCTTCATACGATTAAGTCTTTGATCCTGTTGGTCTTCGTATGGTTGATGTGTCCAAGCAAGCATTGTTGCTGGTACAAAACAGGCACGTCCAAAGAGAAAATCATCAGAACGATACTTTGTCGTCTTCTTTCTTGATGAAGTGGTTAGGTCTGGTTGATAACCAGCTGGTCCATTTGTGAACTCATTTGGTAGATATTTTAAACTTGAAGCGTAGTAATCATTTCCACAAGATGAACAACTTGAATAATTTCCACCTGAAACGAAGATATCATAAGTTGTCCCTTCATTAACTGAAATTTCTTTTGCTGCTTTTGCTGCAGAACTTGTCAGGTCAAAGCTTCCATAGATTTCATTAAAGCCAACGTAATCATTCAAATTATTAGGTTTTGACTTATCTCCACTTGTATAAGCGAATGCTGTCCCTTCTTGCGCTAAGTTTGGCTCAAGGATTACATCTGTTAATGTTAAGTCCTTTTTCGAGACACCGTTACTATCAAAGTACCTTTGAGGAGCAGTTTTTGCTGAAAGGTAAAAAGATTGTTGTAGAGGGGCCTCCGGTTGATTCGAAACTAAATAACATTGGTAATTAACTACCACATCATTTGTATCCCTAACTTCTTCAAGTGCACATTGTGTAAGTGAACATTTACAATATGTAGCGATTTCTTGTTGGGCCGCTTCTTTAGACGTCAGGATAGTCGGATAAGTGGTTAAGTTAACATAGAAGATAATCTTAACTGTTTGTGAGTCTTGAACAATATAGTTTTCTCCAAAGACAACCTCATTGATTGATCCTGTAGAAAGTGTCCATGAAGTATTCTGTGTTCTTGTGACTTCATCAACTTTAACAACTAATTTATTACTTAGGTTTGCGTAATACGGAATTTGAAAGCGTTGTGTTCCAGGATAATGATCTGTGGCCATACCCTCATTTTGCCCTTGATTGTAGACTTTATAGCATTGGGCCTGAAAATTGTTTATACGCTTACATGAAACATCCGTGTAGGCATCAATTTCTAGATTTTTATACTTATTAGTATCACTATATGGAGTTGTGATTTTAAGTTTTGTCGTGTCTGTTAAATTATCATTTTCACCGGAAATACTCACTGTACCAGGAACAATTGCAGAACCATCTTTGTAGATAACTCCATTTTGATAACGTACTTCGTGAACAGAGTTAGCAAAAGGTTTTGTTCCTTTATATGTAGTCGCAAAGTTTGTGTCATCAATATTCGTTTCGTAATTTTCTTCTAGGTCTGTGCGAGCACCCTCATAGATTGTAGTACAAATACCACGCTCACCATCAAATGGAGTTGTACACTGATAAAGTTGTTTTAAACGATTAAAGCGAATCGCAGCTTCTTCATCTGGAGTATATTCATCATCAGGATCATTTCCAGGAACTGTACCTGTTGTACAAATATTATAGTAATTAGGGTAGTTGTAGATTGCTGATGGATTCAGGTCAATCTCATTTAATACTGTACTTGGAATACTCTCTGTTTTTGCTGATAAATCTTGAACACATTGTCCGTTTAGACAGCAGTAGTCACTTCCATTACTTGTACATTGAGAGTCTTGCGAGCAAAGGTTTCCATTATCAGGTGTTCCGATATACGTGAAGAACAATTTAAACGAAATACTGTTTCCAAGTGCTGTTGTGAGATCCTCACCTGCGTTTGTTGTTAGAAGAATTGGGGCCGATGTAGTAGTGATATTTGAACATGTTGGACAAATATCATCGATATCGTATTTTACTTTTGTTGAATTTAGGGCCTTTGAAACAATAAATGATTGAACATCAAGATTGTCACAATAACTTTGAGTGATTGACTTATCAATTGTACGATATGTAAATCTTAAGAAATATTCTTTAGAGTTTTCAGAGACATTGATTGTGTACTGCGGAAATCCTACTGCAACAAGAGGGGTACCACTTTCTATACTAGTGAAGTTAACGATAGCACAGTATGTTTTATTGAGATTCTCTTTCACATAATTGTGAATCCCACGACCTCTGAGTGTGAGCTTGTCATCAAAGTAATTATCCATTTCAAATACAGAATCATAAGCATTTCCTGCATATTGAATATAGGCCCTTGAGTCTTCAAAGCTCGGGTCGTTGATCTCTACTTCTACACCATCGCTGTCACTGCTAGATGTAGAGCGATTATTAGCTGCCTGAGGTACGCATGAGCTTGCCATCATAAGCAATAGCGTCAACATCAGAATGAATTTAAACTGTTCCATGTATTTCTTCATTTACTATCCCAAATAGTTATCGTCTCAATCACGTAACTACTTAAGATTAATATAAAGTAAGGTTAAAATATGCCGCAGTAATAATGAAATAAAATGAGTTATTAGGTGGTTAGGTGATAAATCGATAAGAAATAAATTGATCGCATGACTCAGATATTGGGCAGCGGCCTCTATAATTTACGTTGGCCACAATATTTGTCACTTTTGGTGTTCAACTTGCAAGTTAGTTTTTGGCAACAAAAATGTTCTTTTACCTAGTTAAGTTCGTGTAAATATTTAAGTTAGTCAGATAATTCTTATGGCCACAGGCCATTGTCTTTAACAAACTATAGAAATCGCTATCCTATGATCTGTTCGAGGGTAGGATTATGAAAAGAGAAGAAAGAAAAGACGACGGATCAATCTGGAGTTCATATTCAGATATGTTTACAACCGTTGCAGTTGTATTCCTAGTAATGTTCGTTTTTGCCATGATTAAGGTTGGTGTTAAGTCTCTTCAGCAAGCGCAAGAAAAGAAGAAGCACGAACAACAACTTGAAGGAATGGTATCCAAAGAACAAAAAATCAAAGAAATTAAGGCCAAGAATGAAATTGAGCAATCCATCACTGAGGTTACTGATTATAAGAACGTGATTAATCAGAAAATGGTCGAGCTTTCTAAGTTTGTTGAGAAACTTGAAAAGAATAAGAAGATCATGGAAGAGATGGTTGAAAATCAAACAAAGAAAGAATCAATTGTTGAAAAAGTTGGAAAGCAGCTTGATAAAGAAAAATATAAGTCTAAAAAGATCACACGTGAAAACACAGAATTAAAGAAAGAAATTAACGAAAAAGCAAAAGAAATGAAGAAGCGTCTTGAGGAGATTCGTAAGAATCAGGATGACCTTCGTTCTAAAGAGGCCCAGCTTGATAAACTATCACGTATGATGGAGAGACAAAAGAAAGAAGAACAAGAACTTCAAAAGAAAATCCAGCAAATCGTAAAAGAGATGAAGCAAAAATCTCAAGAGAATGAAAAACTTTCAAAAAATCTTGAGCAAACCAAAGAAAAAATTAAAGAGCAAGAAAAAGAACAAAAGAGAATTAAAACTGTTCTTGAATTCAAAGAGAAGTCTCTAGTGGATCTCGAAGAACAGATTAAAGAACGTGATTCAATGCTTGCAAAGGCGCAGGATAAGAATAATATCTTATATACTAAAGTTGGTGAGCTAGATAAGAAAAAGAAGCAAGTTGAAGAACAAAAAAAGAAAATCCAAGAAACACTTTCAAGTGTTGAGCAAGTAAAAACTCAACAAGAAAAGAAGCTTAAAGAGTTAGAACAGGAAATTACTAAGCAAAATAAAGATATCAAACAAATCACGCAGGTTAAAACTAAGCTTGAAACAAAGTTAGAAGTTGAGCAGAAAAAAGTACAGGAGCAACAAGCTGAAAACAAACTCGTTAATAATGAAATTGTTAAAGTACGCTCAAAACTTGCAAATACTCTTCAAAAGGTAACAGAAGACACAAAGAAAATTCAAGAACTTCAACAAGTTAAGCGCAAGAATGAAGAAATTATTGCTAAGGCCAATCGTGAAATCAAAGGTCGTATCATTGCTCAAGAAAAGCTAGAGCAAGAGATTGTTCAGCAAAAGAAAGCACAAGAGCAGCAGGTTCAAAAGCTAAACCAAGACCATACATTAAAAGTTGATAACCTTAATAAGAAATACGCCAATATTATCTCAACGAAAGAGCATGAGATTAAAACCCTTAATTCTGAACATCAAAATAAAGTCGCGGATATTACAAAGACTTTTGAGAAACAAAAGCAGCAACAAAAAGCTGGTTACGAGAAACAAGTTGCTGATATGAATAAGAAGTTTCAGGCAGAGCTTGATACTAAAGATAAGCAACTTGCGGGTCAAAAGAAAAACTCGCAAGAGACAATTGCTCGTCTTAACTCTGATCATCAAAAGAAAGTAACTGATTTAACAAAGACTTATGAAAAGCAGCAACAAAATACAAAGATGGGTTATGAAACCCAGATCGCTGACTTAAATAAGAAGTATCAAGGTGAACTTGATGTTAAGGAAAAGCAACTAGCAGGTCAAAAGAAGCAGTCTCAAGAGACCATCGCTAAATTAAACTCTGATCATGCTAAGAAAGTTAATGACTTAACAAAGACATATGAGAAGAAGCAACAAGATACGCAAATGGGTTATGAAACTCAAATTGCAAACCTAAATAAGAAGCATCAGTCAGAGTTAACGAGCAAGCAACAACAATTAGACGGACAAATTAAACAGTCTAAGGATACGATTGCAAAACTTAATTCTGATCACGCTAAAAAAGTTGATACCATCACGAAGTCTTATGAGAAGAAACAGCAAGACACAAAAATGGGTTATGAGACTCAAATCGCCAATCTTAATAAGAAGTTTCAGTCTGAACTTACTTCAAAGGACCAACAACTAGCTGGTCAGAAAAAGCAGTCTCAAGAAACAATTGCTAAGATGAATGCAGATCATGCAAAGAAAGTTTCGGATCTAACAAAGTCATATGAGAAGAAAGAAAAAGATACGAAGATGGGTTATGAAACTCAAATCGCTAATCTTAATAAGAAGCACCAGTCTGAACTTGATACAAAAGAAGCTCAACTTGCAGGAACGATTAAAAAGTCTCAAGAGACTATTGCAAAGTTAAATTCTGACCATGCTAAGAAGGTTGATGACTTAACAAAGTCTCATCAAAAACAGCAACAGAATACAAAAATGGGTTATGAGTCGAAAATTGCAAATCTTAATAAGAAGCACCAGTCTGAACTCGATACAAAAGAAGCTCAACTTGCAGGAACGATTAAAAAGTCTCAAGAAACTATTGCAAAACTAAACTCTGATCACGCTAAGAAGATTACTGATCTAGAAAAAATGCATAAAAAATCTGAGGCCAAGCAAAAGGCAGGATATGAATCAAAGATTGCTGATCTTAATAAGAAGTATCAATCTGAACTTGATACGAAGGAAAAGCAGCTTGCTGGTGTGAAAAAAGATGCTCAGTCGCAAATTGCAAAGTTAAACTCTGATCACAAGCGAGAGCTTACAGATTTAACAAAGCAATATGAAAAGAATAAGGCCGATCAGAAAATGGCCTATGATAATCAAATTAAGGATCTAAAAGGTAAGCACGCTCAGGCGATGGATTCTCTTACAGCACAAAAAGACTCTCAAATCAAAAAACTAAATGCTGATGTTAGCGCTCGTGATGGGAAGATTGCAGGGCTTAATGAGGATGTTAAAGGTCTTAAGTCGAACCTTGCTCGCTCACAACAAAACAACCAAGGCCTAAAAGGTGATATTAAAAACCTTCAATCTAAACTTGCACAAGGGGACGCTAAGAATAAGGGTCTTTCTGGGGAAGTTGATCGTTTAAAAGCGATGGTAGGTAAACTTGAAGGTGATAAGAAGTCTCTAATGGCACAAAACGGTGGACTTAAAGATGCCCTAGGGCAAGCTGAAGGAAAGCTTAAGGGGATGTCAGAAGAGAATGGTGGACTTAAGAAAGCTCTAGGTCAGGCCCAAGGAAAACTTGCTGGTATGTCTGAAGAGAATGGTGGGCTTAAGAAGGCGCTTGGCGAGGCCAAGGGAAAACTTAAGGGAATGTCTGAAGAAAACGGAGGGCTTAAGAAAGCTCTTGGAGAGGCCCAAGGGAAGCTTGCTGGTATGTCAGAAGAAAATGGAGGGCTTAAAAAAGCTCTAGGACAGGCAAAAGGCAAGATGAAAGGTATGGGTGAAGAAATCGGTGGACTTAAGAAGGCCCTTGGTCAGGCCAAAGGTAAGATGGCCGGTATGGGTAAAGAGATCGGTGGCCTAAAAGAAGCACTTGGACAGGCCAAAGGCAAGATGGCCGGAATGGGCAAAGAGATCGGTGGTCTTAAAGACGCTCTTGGAAAAGCTAAGGGTGAGCTAGCTGGTCTTGGTAAAGAGAACGGTGGACTTAAAGAAGCTCTAGGGCAAGCAAAAGGTAAGCTTGCCGGTATGGGTAAAGAAATAGGTGGACTTAAAGAAGCTCTTGGACAGGCCAAAGGTAAGATGGCCGGAATGGGTAAAGAGATCGGTGGTCTTAAAGACGCTCTTGGAAAAGCTAAGGGTGAGCTAGCTGGTCTTGGTAAAGAGAACGGTGGACTTAAAGAAGCTCTAGGGCAAGCAAAAGGTAAACTTGCCGGTATGGGCAAAGAAATAGGTGGTCTTAAAGACGCTCTTGGAAAAGCTAAGGGTGAGCTAGCTGGTCTTGGTAAAGAGAACGGTGGCCTAAAAGAAGCTCTTGGTAAGGCACAAGGTAAACTTGCTGGACTTGGTAAAGAGAACGGTGGACTTAAAGAAGCTCTTGGTAAGGCACAAGGTAAACTTGCCGGTATGGGTAAAGAAATCGGTGGACTTAAGGATGCTCTTGGAAAAGCTAAGGGTGAGCTAGCTGGTCTTGGTAAAGAGAATGGTGGACTTAAAGAAGCTCTTGGTAAGGCACAAGGTAAACTTGCTGGACTTGGTAAAGAGAACGGTGGACTTAAAGAAGCTCTAGGGCAAGCAAAAGGTAAACTTGCCGGTATGGGCAAAGAAATAGGTGGTCTTAAAGACGCTCTTGGAAAAGCTAAGGGTGAGCTAGCTGGTCTTGGTAAAGAAAATAATGATTTAAAAGGGAAGGTTGCAGGACTTGGTAAAGAGGTAAGTGACCTACAAAATGCTCTTGCTAATAAGAATGATGAAAATGGTAATCTTGGCCGTAAAATCGCCTCTCTTGGTGAAGACCTAAATGCTTGTGAGTCTGGATCAAGTATCTTGAATCAGAAAGTCACAGAGCTTGGTAACGGACTTGATGGTGCTAATAAGAAGCTTAATTCATGTCTAGCTGAAGTTAATGATAAGAAAGACTTCATGAAGCAAGTTAAGAAGATTGCAAAAAAAGTTGAAGATCAGAAGAAGAACTTACGTGCAAATATTGCGAGAAATCTTGCTGACAAATTTAGAAATAATAATATCGATGCAGCGGTTGATCCAAAAACAGGTAACGTAACACTTCTAATGGATAAGAACTTACTTTTTGAAACAGGTTCTTCAAGACTAAGTAGGCATGCTAAGAAGAAGCTTAAATCGCTTATTCCACTATATTCTGAAGTTTTATTTGCTGATGATACAGTAAGAGAGCAACTTGATAGCTTCAATGTTGAAGGTCACGCCTCACCACTATTTGCTGGTAAGGCCCTTGACCCAATGATGGCAGAAGCTTACTCGTATAACTATAACTTAAACTTATCATCACGTCGTGCCCTAGCTATTTCGAATTATATTTATAGCGATGGTATGAACTACCCATATAAGTTCTATATGAGAAATGTGACGAAGTCGATTGGGTATGGTTTCTCAAGACCGATTCCTCTTGAGACGGTAATCGAAAGACAAAATGAATCGATTGCAGCAGAACTAATTGAGCCTAAAGGGTTTATTGTTGAAGAAAGAAAGCCGGCGAGTTTTGCAGTACCACTTGCAAACGAAGACATGAAATGTGGCGAGTATAGTTGTTCACAGTCACAACGAGTTGAGCTGAGCTTTACATTAAAAGATGATCCAAAAGCGATGGAGAGGTTACTGCAACTGTCTCCAAAAGTGAAATAGAATACCAATAGTCGAGGATTGGTAGACCTAACAAAGAGGTACGTATGATTGAGATTGTTTTAGGGTTTTTCGGTACATATCTTATCGAATTTATGATGGGGCTTCTTGTATGTGCCCTTGTATTCCGCTACTTAGCATACCGTCACAGTAAAGACGACGATGCTTACTATTCGCGATTTACAAGAGAGCTTGATGCGGCCATCGATGATGACAAGCAAAAGAATATACCAATCGATGATATCGATTCTTATATGTCTAATCTTTTAGGACGTGTAAACGCGGCCCTACCAGATAATGCTCTTCGTTTTAGTAATAACGCCAATATTCAAAACCGTCATTACGACGGAAAAGAAGTGATGCAACAGCAGCAAAGACAGATTGATAAAGAAATCGATCAAACAGATGGATCAAGTATATCTCTAAATCAGTATATTGGCTCTAAGCACGGTCTTATTGCTTCGATTCACGGGGAGAGTTCCGTTTTTAAATCAACTGTTCCTCCAAATTACACTGAGCTTACAGATCGTATTATGAGTGATGATAAAAACTGGACAAAGTTATATGGACATATTCCAATCGATGGTGCTTCTCGTATGATCGATATTCTACCAAACCTGTTTATTGTATTTGGGGTTTTCGGAACGTTTATTGGTATTGCCATGGCCCTTCCTGAAATTGCGGCCATTGACTTTAATAATATTGAAAAATCTTCAGATAACCTTACTCGTTTCGTTATCAACGTTGCCTTCTCGATGAAGACTTCGATTGCGGGGATTTTCTTTTCTCTAATTTTAACTTTCCTAAACACACTTTTCCCTTTGCCAGAAAAGCGTTACAAAATTTTTAAGAAAGTTGAAACTTCAATGCAGAATCTTTGGTATCACCTACAAAGAGGTAATGCTAAGGAGCAGAGTACAATGCAAGGTGTACTTAAAGTTCTTCAAAGTATCGAAAGGTATATGCGTGAAGATGCTCCAATTAAAAAAGTGGACTCTGATAAGAAGAATGTTGCTTAACCAAGTGTTTACTTAAAGCTGACTTTAATTCTGGAGATGAGAAATGAGTGTATTATCAATCGTTAAGGGTTGCCCGCTATTTTTCGACCTATACGACAATGAAATTATGACTATATGTGAGCACTGTAAAGTTCTTACGCTGAAGCCAGGTGACTATGTTTTCAAACACGGTGATATTGGTGAAGAATTATTTCTCATCTTAAATGGTTCCGCAAAAGTTTTTAATACTGATGAGAAGGAAATTGCTCGATGTAAGAAGGGGGACCTCTTTGGTGAGATGGTACTCCTAAAAGAGAACGTTCGCTATGGAACCGTTCAATCAGATAATTATACAGATGTTCTCGTCATGAACTACTCGGACATATTCGGCCTGTACAAAACCAATCCTCGAATCTTTTCACTCTTGATACTCAATCTATCAAGATTACTGGCCGGACGTTTACAAGGCGCAGGTAAACGAATTTCAACCCTAATCATGGAAATGGAAGAAATTAAGAAAGCTGCCTAAAGCTAGCGCTGAGATGGGGGGAGGGGCAGTTCACTGAGCTGCCCCCCTTATTTTAGTACCTTAAAGGTCGCGTACCTTCGCAAGTAGTAAGATTAAGCCTTGCTGACAGAATTTATTTTTTAAACGCATGCGATCACCACGAAACTCGTATCTTTCTGCCGAAGCACCTTCACTTGTGGCAACACCGATGCAAACAGTACCAACTGGCTTGCCTGGTGTCGCACCACCTGGCCCAGCTATTCCAGTATAAGAGATTGCAATGTCAACACCTAGGGCCTTGCGAGAACCTGTTGCCATCTCTGTTGCTGTTTCAATGCTGACTGCACCATGGTTTTTGAGAGTTTCTTCTTTAACGTTAATAATATTTTCTTTCACTGAGTTGGCGTAACTAACGACTCCTCCAAGAAAGACTGAAGATGAGCCAGAGACATTTGTGATTGTTGAGCTGGCAAGTCCGCCAGTACAGCTTTCTGCAAAACCAATTGTAAGTCCTTTGGTCTTTGCTTCTTCAACAATCACTTCTTCAATTGAGCGAAGTCCGTATGTCCAGATATTATTTTTAATTTCAGTGGCCTCAATAATATCGCGAATCTTTTGACGAGACTCCTCATTTTGGAATTCAGGCTTAAGGTTAATTGTAATATCAACTCCTGAAATGATAGGAAGAGAGCTAACTTTTCCAAATTCTTCTAAGTCTTTCCAGAGGTTAGGACAAAGTTTGAAAAAAATTGTTTCTTCTGGGATGCTGTGAGTACGGCAAACAAAAAGTTCATGAGCGCTTTGTGCACGATCCTTAAGCATTGGAACAATACTGTCACGAATCATTGCTTCACATTCGCGTGGGACACCTGGTGTACAAAAGATTTCACAGCTTCCAAGCTTTGCATGAATTCCTGGTGCGAGTCCTGATGGGTTATAAATTGGAGATGTATCTTTTGGGAGCATATGGTAATTGCTCGATTCACGTGAAAATACTCTGCCAAATGCTTTGTATTGCTTAATCGCTATCTTTTCTGCCTCAAGATTTTCAACTAGTTCAACTGCTAGAGCATTTGCAACAATGGATTTTGTTAAGTCATCTTTTGTTGGCCCTAGCCCTCCCGTAATGATAAGAAAGTCATTTTCAGTGGCCTGTTTTTTTATTTCTTGAGTTACTTGATCAAAATTGTCACCTAGGACTGTGCACTTTTTAAAGTCAAATCCAAGAGGAGCAATCTCTTTTGCAAGTATTTGCAAGTTAAGATCATTAATTTTTGCATTTAGTAGCTCATCACCAATGATTATTTGGGAAATTTTGGCCATGTTAATCCTTTAATTTGGGCAAGATAGGTTATAATATACGCTGATTATTTTATCACATAACTATATCATATAGAGAAAGAAAGAGTACGAATGAGTAAAATTACAAATTTTAAATTAGACTTCGATCAAGACTTAGAGTTTTACCTAAACAAAAACTTCCCTGGTTTTGCAGATTATCGAATCCATAACAAGGCCCTTGACGCTCGTGGTGCAAATCGCGGCAAGAAGCCTATTTATAATTATAAAGTAGAAATTATTTATCCTGGAGAAGAGTTTGCGGCTTACCGTGAGCAATTCAATTTTCTTGATAACTTTTCTCAGACGCCTGTCATTATTGGAGCGGGGCCCGCTGGCCTTTTTTGTGCTTTACGCTTGGCCGAGTATGGGATTAAGTCCATTATCATAGAAAGGGGAGATCGTGCTCATAATCGTATGAAGCATATTGCACGTTTTTGGCGATATAATGAGTTTGATGATGATAATAACGTTTGCTTTGGTGAAGGTGGCGCTGGACTGTTTTCTGATGGAAAGTTGATTACGCGAATTAAGTCACCTTACGTTCAATATGTAATGAATCGTTTTGTTGACTTTGGTGCACCTCCTGAGACGGCCTATGTTTCTAACCCACACTTGGGATCAAATAAGATTCGTGGCCTAATTAAAAAAATTACTGACCATCTTAAAGATAAGGGTTGTGAGATCCACTACAATGTAAAGGTTGATGAAGTTCTCTTTGAAGAAGATAAGAAGGTTGCAGGTGTAAAGCTTAGTGATGGTAGACTTCTAGAGACTAA
Organism: Bacteriovorax sp. BAL6_X; assembly: GCF_000443995.1. Classification (NCBI taxonomy): domain Bacteria; kingdom Pseudomonadati; phylum Bdellovibrionota; class Bacteriovoracia; order Bacteriovoracales; family Bacteriovoracaceae; genus Bacteriovorax; species Bacteriovorax sp. BAL6_X. The sequence continues at coordinate 51,126 of NZ_AUMC01000006.1, read as the reverse complement.
TAATGTTGTTCTCGCTACAGGTCACTCAGCAAAAGAAATATACTATCATTTGAAAGATAAAGAAGTTGCGATGGAGGCAAAGGACTTTGCTGTTGGTGTGCGTATTGAGCACCGACGGTCGCAGGTCGACTTTCTTCAGTATGGGCGCTTTGTTCAAGAGGACCTAGGGGCCGCTCGCTACAAGCTTACTTACCATAATAAAGAAGTAGATAAAGGGACTTACTCTTTTTGTATGTGTCCTGGTGGTTATGTACTTTCTTCCGGTACTGATGCTGATGGAATTGTTGTAAACGGAATGAGTAACTTTGCTCGAAACTCACCGTGGTCAAATTCGGCACTTGTTGTCTCTGTTAATGCTGGAAAAGACTTTGGCCTTGATGATGTATTAAATGGACATTACTTTCAACGTGATATTGAAAAAAAGGCCTATGAGGCTTCTCTTGCAAATGCTACAGGAAAAGAGATTCCTTCTCAAAGAGTTCAAGACTTTCTTGATGGGAGAATCTCAAAAGATCTTCCAAAGACATCTTGTCCTTCAGGGATATTCTCTCATAACTTAACAACGATCTTACCTGAATTTATTTCACAAGGCTTACGTGAAGGTTTAGAGTCTTTTGATAAGAAAATGAAGGGCTTTGTGAATAATGATGCTCTTTTATTAGCGCCTGAAACTCGTACTTCAGCGCCTGTTACAATTAAAAGAAGTCGTGCAACATTTGAATCAGATTCTCACAAAGGTCTATATCCTTGCGGAGAAGGTGCCGGATATGCAGGTGGAATTACATCTGCTGCTGTTGATGGTGTTAAAGTTGCCATGGCCATGATTCGAAAAGAAAAAAATATTTAAAGAAAATACTCTGCAACCGCAAATAGTCCATTCTGTACTACTAAGAAGTGAACAGAGTGATTAGTTGGGTTGTAGAGAATCTTTCTCTGTGAAGAATAACAGCTAACCTGTGCATCCCAACTTAATTCAGTTTCAATATCGTCTGTAAAATTATACTGCCATAATTTATTACTAGAGCAGTAATAGTAGTATTCCTTTGAATTGTGGCGTACGTGTGTGAATCCGTTAGTTGTTCTAGGTAGTATAGTGTAGTCAACAATATTTCCATCGCCACCTTTTACCATAACACGGGCAGAACCTGTTTGCTTGAACATCCATCCTAGTGTTGAGTCGTAATGTGCATTAACCATACCACCATATGTTGGTACACGAGAAGTTGCTAGAGGTGTTCCTGCACCATAGAAGCTTCCACGTTCTGTACTTGGCATTCCTGCAAAGTGTGACTGACGGTAGCTATCATTCATGTCATAAAGTTTAATGAATGCATCAGATGTTGTTGTGCCATTATATCGTGACTTGTGAAGCATAAGTTCTCCATTTGCCACTCCAAGAATTTGCTCGTTATACCAATCAAATTTAATATCTGTTCCGACTAGGCCATCTGATCCTGCATCAAAATACCAAGTTGCACCACTTCCAATAACGCGTGTATTCGTTAATGTTGCTCTGCTGTAGCGATTTACACCTGAACCAACATCATCAAAAATATCTCCAGTTGTTCGATCAACAGAAAAACTGTATGAGCGAGCTGAGTAACCACCTACGATATTTTCGATGGTTCCACCAATTGTGAATTCTCGATATGTTCCGGAAACATAATCCCCAACGACAATTGTGTTGTCTAAGCCGTTATCTTTTCCCCAATCAATTTGCCATGAGGCAGAGATACGGGCCGAGAGTGCACTTTCTCCATCTCCTGAAGATGAGAATTGACCAGCTAGAGTTATGACATTACCACTGTCATCTAATGTTCTAATAAGGCCGTGGTCATTAAAATAGATTTTACCTTGTTGGTTAATAAAATAACCTTGAAGATCAATAGGGCATGACGTTGCCGCAGTCCCATCTGCACATGGCGTACTTGAAGTTGAGTCTGTACCTAGAACTCTTGTGTACGTATTTGTTACGTGATCATAGAGCATGAGATTTCGGCCGTGTTTATAATCAAAGTAGATTTTTCCATCAAGACCAGTTTTATAGATTGAACGATAACCTGTATAGATATCATAAGGGGCAATTGCATTATAAGTTGTTGTTGGCGTTCCTGAAGCGTAATCGAGCCTTGCCACTCGGTAATGAGTATTTCCTGGTACTGGCTTGTGAACTGATACATGCATATGCTCCAGTGCTGAGTTTACTGAATTAAATGCAATGGCCATATTTGTAACACTTCTACCTGACCAACTATAAGTTTCCTCATTGTAGATACCGACACCATCAATTTGTACTCGATTAACGATATTCTCACTTGCATCGAAATGAAACCAATTTCGATCAGTATTACTTGAAGTACTTCTAAAGTAGAGGTCGCCGTTTGGTAGGGGAACAAGTGTACCTAGAAAACGGTGAAAGCTCGCAATATCAATTGCATTCGGTGCAAAACTAGATCCTGGATTTGAGCTTGCACCTCCACCGATTAGTGTCGAAATTTGCCAAGGAGTGGTATTCATATCAATACGCCTAATACTTCCTTTATCGACAATTAAAAGTCCATTGTTATAATCAAGCGTAATGGCACTTGCAAAACCAATTGTGGCATTGTCAATTGATCCGCCATCTCCACTAGGTGTCCCCGTAGTCGGAATTAATTCTGTGATTATCCCAGTTGTGGGATCAACCCATAAGAGACCAGCATCTAGGTCACGGTAGAAAATATCACCACGATCAGTGACCACCGTAGAAAATAGGTCAATTTCATATGTTGAATTTCCATCTTTGAAAATAACTGAACGTCCACTTCCGCCAATTCCTTTTTCAGTACTTCCTGCAATAATTCTAAAGTTAGATTCATTAAGAGGGGCCGAAGTCATGAAAGTTTCACTACCGTCACTATCAAGGGCTACAACTCTAATCTTATAAACAGCGTTAGTTGGTGAAAGTGCTGTTAGCTTGATACAGCCTGTTTCTTGGGCCGAAATAGTACAACCGCTTCCTTGAATATTGGCAACACTATCCATTAGAAGTTCATATTTCTCTTCTGTCCCATCCATATAAGAATAGTAAATACTAATTGGATTCGTTGCTAATCCCTCATTATCAATGGCCTTCCATTTGACATAGATATCACTATTTTGAGGAGCCTGAAGTTGTGCAAGTGTGGCCGGTGAGCTTGGCGTATTTGTATTTGTTGCACTAATATTAAAAATTTCAGGAGGTGTTCCTGGTATATAATTAATCGACTCTTTATCAACACCAGCTACTTGAGTATTAGTGGAAATATTTCCAGCGGCATCGGCCGCCCACGCATAAACACTATAGCTATTAGTGACAAAACCAACTCTTACATAAATATTATCTGCACTTGAAATTGTTAAGTTTTGTGTTCTTTTCGCTTCTGGTAGGGTCGTGAAGCATTCATCGCTAATACTCATTGGCTGAGTTGTATCATCATACTTTAAACAGATATATGTGATATCAGAAGCAGAGTCGTTTGCAGCAAGGTCAACCTGGACGTTATTATTCCCAGTTGTCGTTGCACCACCATTTAATGAGATTGATGAAATTGTTGGTGCTGTTCCATCAATGACAAATGTTTTTTGAATTGTTGTGTTATGTCCTGCTGCATCGGTGAAACTCACTTCAAAGATTGCATTATTGACCTCACTACCTAAGCTAATGTCAGTTGAGTAGCTCTTTGAAACATTTTCACTTGTTAGCGCCGCTACTGCTGTTAGGTTTTGCCAAGTGCTTCCATCATAGAATCTAAGTGCAAAGTTATTAGCGCCAGCATCAATATGTTTTTCTGTTAGTGTCCATGAAAATGTCTTAGTTGAGCTTTGTCCATATGATGTAAAAGTATCATGGGCGATTTGCGGCGCTGTCGAATCTATCCAGAATGTATTTGATTCTACTGTATTAGTATTTCCAGCCAGGTCGCTAAGAGAAATCCTTATCTTTGCGTCTTCAATATCAAGGTTTGGTACAGTCCAAGATTGTGTGAATGTTGTATTTGATAATGGGCCAACACTTGCATTATGAGCGGATGTGATATTTACCCAAGAACTACCATTCCAATAGTCGATTGTATGAGTTTGAGAAGCTGAAATATAATCTTCCGTAATATCCCAAGAAAGAGTAATACCATTTGATCCTGCTTGATTGGCAACTGTAGCAATAGAGATCGCTGGTGCAACTGTATCATAGTAAACAGAGATATCTGTAGATGTTAATGATACGTTGCCATTTACATCTTTTGACCATGCCTTAAGAGTATGGAGTCCTTGATTTGTATTGGCCAGGATATATGTAATGGCCGATGCTGAAGTTGTACAAGACTGCCAAGAGCTATCTGCAGGAGTTGGTTGAGTTCCTTCATTAATTAGGACAAAACTTATATCACTACATGAACTAACTGTAAGATTAGTGTTTGTCGAATTTGTATAAAGAGCAGAACTAAGTGCAATACTAGGTGGTGCAGAAGGAGTTTTGTCTGCTACTGTAATTGTAATAGTCGCTGAACTAAGGGCATCGGTTGCTGAGTCATTGGCGATGAAAGAAAATGAATCAACACCATTGTAGTTTACGTTAGAAGTGTATGTACAAGTTAGATCTGTTCCGTAACTTCCTGCCGTAATACAATTTGTTAATGTTCCGTTTGTCGGCAATGATGTAATTTTATAAGTTAAGCTATCCCCATCAATATCTGTTGCATTTGTTAGAGTAATACTTAGTGGAGTGTTATCATCAGTTGTGAAGCTCTGATTTGAGGCCATTACTGGTGCATCGTTAACTGCTGTCACGTCTATTGTTACTGTTGCAGTATTTGAGTCAAGGCCCGGGTCATTTGCTTTATAAGTGAATGTGTCTTGACCATTAAAATTTACATTCGGAGTATAAGTACATGCTCTTGAACTACCTTCGTCACATACAAGTGTACCACTCGTAGTTGTTGAGACGATAGTGTATGTCAGAGCATCGTTTTCGATATCTGTTGCCGCGTTTAAATTAAAACTGATTGGATTATCTTCGCTTGTTAAAACACTTTGTGTTGCCGCAAGTGCTGGAGCATCATTTACAGCAGCAATAGTGATTGTAACTGTTGCTTCTGTTGGAGAGTCTGCTTGAGTGTCATTAGCTCTATATGTAAAAGTATCAGTACCATTAAAATTAGAACTAGGAGTGTAGTCACAAGTAATGTCTGTTGTGTAGCTTCCAGTAGTAATACAGTTTGCAAGGGTACCATTAGTAGGGCCAGTAATGAGCTTGTATTGAATTGTTTGTGCCGGTACATCAATATCTGTCGCACTATTTAGCGTGAAGCTTACAAGAGTATCCTCATTTGTTGATACACTTTGATCACTGCCAATTAGTGGAGCATCGTTTTCAGAAGAAATCGTTATAGATACAGTTGCGATATTTGAATCGAGGCTTCCATCATTAACTTTATATGTAAATGAATCAACACCATTGAAGTTTGCTGAAGGCATGTACTGACAATCTCTAGAAGTACCTCCTGTACAAGTTAAAACACCATTAGAAGTCGTTGATACGATTATATAAGATAGGGGATCGGCCTCAATATCACTTCCTGTATTTAGTGTGAAGGCAAGAAGTGTGTCTTCTGCTGTTGTAAGTGTCTGCGTTGAAGAAAGTGTCGGAGCATCATTTACAGCAGTTGTATTTATTGTAACTGTTGCTTGGCCAATTGAGTCGTATTGGCCATCATTTACGATATAAGTAAATGTGTCTGAACCGTTATGATTTGCATTTGGTGTATACGTACAGTTTAAGTCTGACAGATAGCTTCCCGTTGTAAAGCAATTAGAAAGAACCCCATTCGTAGGAGGTGTAGTTAGCTTATAGCTAAGTTCAGTGCTTGTATTATCAATGTCTGTCGAGTCAGAAATAGTAAAGTTTAAGGCATTGTCTTCGACAGCAGTAAAAGTTTCATCTGCTGCAATTGTTGGCCTATCATTCACGTTAGCAACATTAATATTAACGATAGCAATATTTGAATCCAGCTCAGAATCATTAGCCTTATATGTAAAGCTGTCACTACCTGTAAAATTAAGATTAGGTGTATATGTACAAGTTGTTGTACTAGTACTACAGCTCAGGGTTCCATTTGTCGGTTGCGTTTCAATTGAATATGTTAATGAGAATGAGTCTGGGTCAACACCTTCTGTTAAGCTAAAGTCTAGATTTGAGTCTTCTGTTGCACTAATTGTTTGTGGTGTTGATAAAGTAGGGGCGTCATTGACTTGATTAATATCAATTTCATAACTTTTTTCGTGAAATGGAAAATTTGTATCGACACGATCATTACCACTTTGTTTCTTTCCAACTTTAAGTGTGATTGTTGCCTTTGGAAGAGTATTTGTTGGAGGAGTGTAGCTCCATGCATTCCCCGTTCCAGCTGATATACCATCAACAAACCATTCATAGGCAATTTGATAAGTCGAGTCCCAGTGATCTGCAAGTGCAGAATACGAAGCCGAAACCCCTTCATCCATAAAGGTTGGTGTTAGAATTGTTTTAATCTTAGGTTTAGAGCTTTTTAGAACTTCTAAGTTTTCACCATCTGTTAGCTCGTTAAAAGTATTTTGTATTTCGCTATCACTTTCAATTTGCGTATAGGCATCTTCAAGATTAGTAAGGTTCTCATCAAGAGTTTTTGATAGCGCCTCTTCTGCTTCTTCTAATTTTTTTGTAAAGTTTGCATCAGTCGAGTAATCAACATTAGTAGAAGGAAGTTGCGCAAGTATTGTTGAAGCTGCTGTAATATTTTGGTTCCTATAGAAACTTGTGACAATTTTTTCGAGTTCAATGTCACAACCTAGAAGCTTGATCTTGTAGCGCGCTGGTGCTGTTAAGTCTAAATCAAGGTCACTAATATTAAACTCAAATTGTGTCGTTGTCGCAATTGTCTCTAAATCAATCGGATTGTCCTCTAGTATCGTCATTGTCACCGTATCAAAAACTGCTACCTTTGGATCAGGGCAAGTAGTCGCTGCATAAGCACTAAATTGACGAGAGAAGAAGTTTGTATGTGTAATAACGCCATTTAGCGGTGGTACTAGTCCCTGTAGCCTTGGTGTCGGTGGGATATATGGATCTGATTTAGAAGAAGACGAGGAGTTTGAACTTGAGCTTGACGATGAACTCGACTCTTCTTGTGCCTGTACTGTTGTTTGGTAATAAAAGCTTGAACTAGATGAAGTTGATGACTCTTGATCGATATCTTTGTTGTTGCTTAAATCTCTAGACGGCGCAGTTGGATCATAATTCGAAGAACTTAAATTATTAGAGTTTGTATATGCTGGACTAGCATCTCTTGATAGATTTAATGGATTCTCTCTAGTATTAACTTCCGTATTCGAGTGAGTCGAGTCGCTAGAATTATTATTAATATAGGCCGGTGTGTTGTGATCGTTACCTGCAGTCTTGTTAACAACGACAGGCCTCTTTGGAGCGAATATTTTCTTTTTCGAATTTACTGACGCAGAAGCAGGTACACGATTGAGATTATATTCTTTATTCTCTTCAATAGTATTTGTGTTTTTTAGTTTGCTAGAAATAACTAGACTTTCGTCCTTTGATTCTTTATTCGTCAATAGTAAGGCCAGCGTTAGTATAACGATGGCCGATATTGCCTTAAGTTTCAAACTTGTTCCTATCCTGTTTACGTACCACTTTTATACATCAAGTTCTTATCGGGAATTTTATATATTTTTTAAGTCTTTTTTATCGTAACAGAAAATTGGAGTAGTAAAGAATTCAATGACTTAGGTAGGTAATATGGCCATTTCCTCTAGGAAGTAGCCACTCTTATTTGGCAGTTGGAAACTATTTATGATAACAGCTCAAAAAGTTCTTCAATTTTTTCATTTAGAACACTCTTTTTTTGATTTAGCCCTGCAATCAATTGGTTCTTTTCATCATCCATATTTGAATAGTCAAAGCGTGATAAAAGCTCGTCAATTTTTGAAATTTGTTCTTCAATATCCATGATTTCAGCTTCAACTTTATCTGTATCAACTTCAGGTTTGTTTTCAACTTTAATTTCTTCAACTGCTTGAGGCCTAACTTCTTGCTCGTTTTGCTGATTCTCAAGATCTTTTTCAATCTCGCGGGCCTCTAAATATGGACGTACAAAAGTAAATCCACTTGAAAACTTTGTGACTGATTGTTTTTCAATTAACCATACACGATTTGTGATATTTTCTAAGAATGATCGATCGTGAGATATGATAATAACTGTACCCTGAAACTCAGAGAGCTTTTGTTCTAAAATTTCAATCGACTCAATATCAAGATCGTTTGTTGGCTCATCAAAGATCCAAATATCCGCTTCGTTCTTTAGGTTTAGTGCCAATTGTAGTCGATTTAGCTCTCCTCCTGAAAAACTAGAAAGAGGACGATGAAGTTCACCGCGATCAAAGAGGAAGTTTTGAAAATAACTGGCGACATGGATTGAGCGGCCATTTTTGAAATGAATAAAGTCTTCACCTTCACCAAGTAGGTCATATGGTGATTTTGTTAAGTCAAACTCATCTCTTTTTTGTGAAAAAAGACAGACCTTTAAATCATCTGCTCTTTTGATAATTCCGCTTGTGTTTGTAAGACGGTCTGCAACTAATTTCATAAGTGTTGACTTACCGGCCCCGTTCTCTCCGAGAACACCAATTTTATCGCCTTTAAAAATTGAAAGATTTATCCCATTAAATAATGGGGCATGATTTTCAAAACCAAATGAAACATCTTTTAATTGGACAAGTTGTTTTGTCTTTCGATTGCTATCATTCATTGCAAGATCAAGTTGACTTCGTGCCTGATCTTTTAGTTTTTGAACTGCTTTAGATAGGTCGTTAAAGTTTTCAACACGCTTCTTTGAGCGTGTCCCGCGGGCCTTGATTCCCTGGCGCATCCAAGCCGTTTCGCGCCTAAGTGAGTTCTTCAGTTTCGTTAAAGAGTTTAATCGCATTTCTTCTTGTGCGGCCGTAAACTCTAAGTACTCTGCGTATGTTCCTTTGAAAGGTGAAACAATTCCTGCATGTATATGAAAAATCTTCGTCGTAACTTTTGAAAGTAAGTATCTATCATGGGAGATGATTACGTGAGTCTTATTTGACTTCATGATCTCATCTTCAAATTGTTCAATGGTTTCAAAGTCTAAGTGGTTAGTTGGCTCATCCCATAGAATGAGATTTTCCTTAGCAGTAAGGCCAAGACTTAGTTGAATCTTTTTCTGTTCTCCACCTGATAATCCTTTCACCTTCAGATGAAGATCAGTTAGGCCAAAGGCCTTTATGTAACTTTCATAGTTGTTTTTGAGCTCCCAATAATTTCTATGCTCAAGCTCTTCCATGATATTATTTTGCTGCTCAAGACCTTTGTCTGTTGATAAGTCTAGAGCAACTAAATCATCATTAAGTTTTTTAAATTCACGATATTGAAAATAAAAATATTCAGCAATAGTGATATCGTCATTAGGTATCGTAAAGTTTTGATCAACTTTGAATACATTAAATTCGAGAGTCGCTCCCTGTGCCTTAGTGGCCTTTTCAAATGTAAATGGGGGCGTTGATGAATCTGGTGCTAATTCTTCATTTATAATCTTTAGAAGTGAAGACTTTCCCATACCGTTTAGGCCTATGAGACCAATTTTGTCCCCGTGCTCAATATAGAATTGTGCGTTATTGAAAATGACTTTCTGCCCAAAGGCAAGATTGATGTTTTTTAAGTTGCAAAGGATCGACATGTGTCAAATCTAACCTATTTTTAGTCATTTGGCCCAAAAAATTCTTATCCATTTTCTAGCCGAAATGATGCCTCTTAGGTATGATGATGCCTTTAATAACACATACTTTCACTTATTTCGGGGTAAATATTATGAAGAATTTATTTAAAATAGCATTGGCCGCTTTCGCAATGTTCAATGCACAAGCAAGTTACGAATTGTTAGCAAGTAGTGGTGAATTAAAACTTAATCTTCCTGATCAAACATTTTGGATCAGTACATCTCTTAGGTTAGAGAACTCAGGTAAAGTTTGTTTTTCTCTTAGTGGTGCAGACAACGGGATTTCTAAATACGGAATTCTTTGTGGTAATCATGGCGATAATGTGAAGCTTTATGCTGGAAATGGTGATGAGGCCATTAGTGAATTCTATCTTTTTAATGATGGATCAACAGGACAAGATCACGTCGTTTTCGCACCTAATAATGGCTATGAACACACTGGCATTTATACGATCAACTTAGAAACAGGTAAGCGTATTGAACATGAAAATTTCGAAGGGATGTTTACCGGTGTTTCTGGTGTTGCCATGAATAGTGAAGATACTCTGGTATATCGTCATTCTTTTGGAACAAGCAAAGCAAAAGTTGTGATGAAGAACCTTGATGGTCAAAAAGATGTGTTTACAAGCTTTACTAAAGAAATGGGATATATCTTTTCTCCTGTAATGGCCGGCAATTTTGTTCTAACAAAAGTGAGAATGGGAGAGTCTACTGCTGAGTCTCAACCAGATCGCCTCTACCTTTACAATATTAAAAAGGGTAGCCGTCAAATTGTTATGCAAGATAGAGATGGACAACCATCTTCAAAAATTAAAGCGATTCAAAACCAATACACTGTGAATAAAAATGGTGATATTGCAGTTTGGGCACAAACAAGTGAAGGTGTAAAATTATTTGCTTCTAAAAATGGAATCGTTAAGCCTATTTTAACTTTAGGAAAAGTTATTTCTAAGTTTGACGGCTTTGCTCCTTCAATGAACGCAAATGGAGATATCATTATCCGTGGCTATGATAAGGCCGGTGTTGCGGCGATCTTTACATACAGCAACGGACAGTGGTCAAAGCTTATTGGCGAAGGAGATGCTCTTTCGTTCAATGGTATCGATTATGAAGTTGTTGATGCAACGACTTCGCCATTTGTTCATGCTCCACGTATTAACGATAACGGTACCGTTGCATTTATTGTTTATGTAATTAATCCAAAAACAAAAAAATTATCAACAATGGTATTAAAGAAATAAGTTGATAAAAAAGAAAAGTTAAAAAATGGCATTACTGAAAAAGAAAGATTCGATTACAAAGTTTTATGACGTTATTATTGTAGGCTCAGGTCTTGCAGGGATGACGGCCGCTAATAAATTGGCCAAAGATGGAAGAAGTGTACTTCTTCTTGAGGCCCATAATAAATTAGGTGGCTTTGCTACTTGGTTTAGACGTCCAACAAATGAAGGTGAAAGACATATTTTTGATATCTCTCTTCATGGTTTTCCTGTTGGGATGATTAAGACATGTCGCCGATATTGGTCAAAAGATATCGCTGACTGTATTGAGCGTGTAGATAAGATTCGTTTTATCAATCCACAGTTTGAGATTGATACTGATTTTACTAAAGAAGACTATATCAATATCATGGTTGAAAAGTTTAATCTTGAGCGTGATTACGTTGTAGGTTTCTTTAACGAACTTCGCGCCATGAATTTTTATGATGATGAGGCCATGACGAATGGCCAGTTATTTGAAAAATATTTTCCTGGTCGAAACGATGTTGTTCGTTTTTTACTTGAACCTATTGCTTACGCTAATGGTTCAACTCTTGAAGATGAGGCCATTACATTTGGAATTGTTTTTTCTAATTTCATGAATAAAGGTGCCTATATCTTTAGAGGTGGTACGGATAAGCTTATTGGGATGATGAAAGATGAACTTCTTGCCAATGGTGTTGATATCAAACTTCATGCAAAAGTCGATGAAATCTTAGTTGAAGATAATGTCGCAAAAGGCGTGCGTATCGGAGAAGAAAAGGTATTATCGAAATCAGTACTATCTAACTCTGCTCTCTATAATACGATCTTTAAGATGACTCCAAATGCGAATTATTCTGAAAAATTTGCTAAAGAAGCAAAGGCCGTAAGAGTAAACTCGTCTTCATGTCAGGTTTTTATGGGACTTAAAGAAGGAGAGTCGATTCCAAATATCGGTGAGCTGATCTTTTACTCAAGCTCTGATAAGTTTGATACAAATCTTCTTTTATCACCTAATGCATACTCTCAGACATTCTCAATTTATTACCCTGAAATGAGAAAGCATATGAAACAAAAATATGCGGTTGTTTCAAGTATAAATGCTCGCTACGAAGATTGGATGCACTTAAGTGACGAAGAATATAAAGAACGAAAAGACTATCTTGCACAGAATGCTCTTGATACGATGGAAAAACTTGTTCCTGGCTTTAAGGACAAGGTTGAACATGTAAATGTTTCTTCTCCTCGTACTGTTGAGAAGTATACACATCATCACTTTGGTTCTTCGTTTGGAACAAAGTTTGAAGGACTCGCTGTATCTAAAGAGCTTCCAAATGAAATAAAGGGCCTTTTTCATGCAGGCTCTGTTGGGATTATAATGTCTGGTTGGCTTGGGGCCGCAAACTACGGTGTTATCGTAGGACATGACTTAAATACTTACTTAGATAAATCTAGCGAAAAATAAAAATTAAAAGGAATTAATATGTTTGATTTTAAAGATCAGGTTGCAATTGTTACTGGTGGAACTCGTGGGATTGGCCGTGGAATCACTGAAGCTTTCTTAAAAAGTGGAGCACGAGTTATCGCTACTTATGCTGGTAACCACGATGCTGCTAATGCATTTAAAACAGAGCTAGGCGCAATGGGCGAAAACCTCTTTCTTGAAGCCTTTGATGTTTCAAATGCGACAGAAGTTGAAGCTTTTTGGAATCGTATGAATGAGCAATTTGATCAAATACACATTCTTGTAAATAACTCAGGTATCAGAAAGGATAATCTTTCTCCAATTATGCCAGATGAAGATTGGGCCCGTGTCCTTGATATTAACTTAACGGGAACATTTCTAATGACAAAAAGAGCAGTAAATCACTTTCTTTCAAAGAGATACGGCCGAATCATTAATATGAGTTCTGTTGGTGGAAGTCTTGGCCTTCCTGGCCAAGCAAATTATGCGGCATCCAAGGCCGGACAAATTGCCATGAGTAAATCAATCTCTAAAGAAGTTGGTAAGAAAGGGATTACAATTAATAATGTATGTCCAGGCTTCATTGAAACAGAGTTAATTGCAGATCTACCTGCTGAGCAAGTTAAAGAGTACAAGAAGCAAGTTCCTTTAAAAAGGTTTGGAAAGGTTTCAGAAGTTGCACATGCTGTACAATTTCTAGCATCTAAAGAAGCTGCCTATATCACAGGTGCATCACTTGAAGTTACAGGTGGGCTTTAATGAATGTAAAAGACCTTATTCCACAAAGAGCGCCATTTCTATTTGTCGATAAGATTATAGAAAGAGAAGGTAATAAAATTGTAACAAGTTATCAGGTCACTGGTGATGAGGACTTTTTTAAAGGTCACTTCCCTGGAAACCCAATTATGCCTGGTGTTCTTCTACAAGAGGCGCTATTTCAATCGGGGGCCTGTCTAATGGCCACTGGTTCTGATGGTGGGCTTGGTGTCGTTGCTAAAGTATCAAATGCAAAATTTAAAAATATGGTTCGTCCTGGTGATGAATTGGTGATGGAGGTTGAACTTACTGAACAAATCTCTAATGCTTTCTATTTTAAAGGGAAGACTAAGGTTGCTGGTAAGATGGTACTTTCTATCGAATTTACATGCGCAAAAGTATAAAGGTATAAAGTGAGTTTTTTAAATTTTGAAAATAAATTATTTCTAATCACTGGTGTTGCAAATAAGAAAAGTGTTGCTTACTTCAGTGCTAAAACAATCATCGATAATGGTGGAAAATGTATTTTCACTGTCCAAAGTGAGGATCACCAAGCAAAACTTTCAAAGCTTTTTCCTGAATCGAAGAGTTACCTTGTTGATGTAACTAGTGATGAACAGATTAAGGCCCTTGCCCTTGAACTAAAAAAAGATGAAGTGAAGTTAGATGGAATGCTACATTCAATTGCATTTGCAAATTTAGCAAATCCTAAACCTTTTCATGAGACTTCCTGGGAAGACTTTGCACAAGCGACTCAGATTTCTTCTTTCTCATTAGTTCAGTTATCAAATGAATTATCATCTCTTTTTAATCAAGATGCTTCAGTTGTGACTATTTCAATTTCTGATACAAAGGCCACTTCATATGGTTATATGGGCCCTATTAAATCAATGCTTGAAACAACTTGTTCTTACTTAGCAAAGAGTTTTAGTGAGTTTTCAAGAGTGCGTTTTAACAGTGTTTGTTCTGGCCCATTAAAAACTTCTGCGTCTGCAGGAATTCCTGGCTATATTGATAATTATATCTTTGCAGAAAAGCTTACGATGAGAAAGGAAGCACTTAAAACACAAGAAGTTGCCAACACGGTAGCTTTCTTATTATCAAATGCTTCAAGTGGAGTTAATGCTGCAGGTATTTTAGTCGACTGCGGAATGCGCTCTAACCACTTTGATCAATCGGTTGTTTCCGGTAAATAAGTCCATACAATCCGTTTGTTCTTTTTAAGCTATAATAGGGGAATGAAGTTTATATTCCCCTTTTTTATTTCACTGGGCCTCTTTGCCAACCCTACATTCAATTCATATTGTAAGAAGGTTAGTTTTGATAAAGATGAATCAATTTACAATGAAATTGCAAGGCTCAAGGTCGATCTTGCTAACTCAAAGCCAATAGCTGCTGTTGCAGATGAAGCGCTTGGAAGTTTAATCGCTAAAAAGAGTCCTGTTGTGACTAGTTGGATTAAACGAAGAAAACTCGATGTTAACGATCCCGTCAATGTGGCCAAACAGTGGCGTCTTTATTATATCGAAAATATCGTTCTTTCATCTGGAACATTCAAAGAACGTCCAAAGGTTATTCAGGACTTACTTGATAAAGAGTTAAGTAAGGTTTTTTCTGAGCTTTATACTAAGAACAAAGTTGCTTTATTAGAAAATACTTTTAAGTTGGCCAAGAAAAGTGCCCTTTCTGTTTTGAAGATTCAGCTAGGTAATTCTAAGGCACTTAATGAAATTGAGAATAAAGTTAAGGCAATTAACATCTTTATACCAAAGAAAGTCTCTGGTACTAAGGTGGCGCAAGCTCCCCGAGATTTCTTAGAATGGGGTTTTTCTTATGATCCGAAATCTAATGAAATTAATATTGGTCTTGAAGGATTAAATTTTGCTTATGCCAAGTATCGCTCAACTTTAGTAAGTCTAATGGCCCATGAGATTGCTCACTCATTTGATAGTTGTCGCTACTCAGGCTTCTATAAGAGTCAGAACCCTTTTGAATCAATTCAAAAATGTTTAAGGAACTCCACAAGTGCTGGTGCCAAGTATAGAGACGACTCACAACTAAACTTCCTAGTTCAAAATAAAGTATTAACTAAAGAGGTAGGAGAGAATATCTTAGCAAATCCTACTTGTAATCGTTCCCTCTATCCTCTTCCTGGAAAGCAAAGAGATCAACTTGATGAGATTTTTGCGGACTGGTTTAGTGCTGAAGTCGTTGCACATAGTGGTATTGCTATTGATAATTTACGAAGTGAACTTTGTTTAGATAAAGAGTTAAGGAAGGGCTCTTCTTACGTTTCTAATAAGAGAAGGTTAACTTCTATTTATTTAACTCAGCCAACGATTGCTAAGAAGTTAAAAATAATTGAAAATGAGTATCGTCATTGTTCACACTAAGGTTTTTGAAGATATTTTTCAAAGACTTGTATACGTTGCAAAATCTTATTTGATAAATCGAGTAGTGATTGATCAATATTTTGCTGTAGGTTTCTAAAATCGGCCTGCATCTTCTTGACGTCATCAGCATGCTTTAGTTCTAGCTTATTTAGGCGATCTTCGATAACTTTGAGGCCGTCCATATTTGTTTCTTTATTCTTAAGTTCTTCAATCTGGGCCTTAAGAGACTTAAGCTCCTTACCCATTTTATCATCCATTCCAGTTTCAACTCGATTAATTTCATCTCTGATTTTTTTAACGTAGTTTTCAAGTGCATCAATTCTAAATATTTTTGCATTACCTGGTCCTGAATCGAACTCCGCAAGTTCGGCGTAGATTGGTGATGTGATAAAAAATATTAACAATAAAAGAATATGAAATTTCATTTTTAAATCATATAATATTTTACAATGACTATGCACTATAAAATTTGGTTGAATTATTTACGCCGCAAAAAATCAGCTTACTTCTTAGGAATTATTTCAATAGTAGTTTGTAATATTTGTCAGGTATTTTACTCTCGTGCCATGGGTGATGTCGTAGATTTCTTTACGAATAAAACCATGCCTTCTTGGACAATTGATTATTTTATTAAGGGTGATGATTTAAGGCATAAGTTCTTCTATATTTTCTCTGTTGTCTTATTCTCAAGAGTAATGCTCTATTTTGGCCGCGTTGGTTGGCGTGTCTTTCTGGGGAGACAAACACATCATGCTGGTGGCTTCTTAAAAGACGATATCTGGCAAAATGCTCAATACTTTTCAATGGACACACTTGTTAATAAATATCCTAAGGGAATTCTTATGAGTGCTGCCAATAGTGATGTTGGACAGGCCCGTTTTATATTTGGCTTCACTCTAGTAGGTGCTGCAGATGTACTGTTTTTAGGCTTATTTACTGTTGTTTCTCTCTTTATGATTAATATTCATATTACAATTATTTCTGTACTGGCCTTATTAGTTGTACCAATTCTTGTTCGCTATATTTCAACAATTGAAATGGAGCGCTACGATGTGGCCCAAGATTATCTTTCATATTTTAATGATGAAACTTCAAAGGCCATCTCAACAGTGAGGCTTCAAAAACTCGGAAATACGGCCTTCTTCTGGTATAAGCGTTTATTTGCTGGTGCTCAAAAGTATCGTAAAATGCGACTAGAGGCCAATAACACTTCAATGCTCTATATTCCTTCTTCAGGACTAGCATCATTTGCAACTTATATTATTTTATTTACTTATGGTTTTAGTATTCTTATGAAGGGTGAAATTACTGTTGGTGAGTTTGTAGCTATTCAAGGTCTTGTACTTCTTCTACAAGACCCACTTATGGAGCTTGGCTATATTATTTCAGACTGGAGAAAGTCTTTCACTTCTCTAAGACGTCTGGCCGAAATCTATACTCATTTAAAAGAAGAGTACTTACTAGATAAGAAAGTCGATCATGAGCTAACTGGTGATACGGTTTTTAATCTCAAGAACTTGAGTTTTAAATATGATGAAGAACACGATATTCTTTCAAATATTAATCTTGAAGTGAAGCGTGGTATGCGTATCGGAATTATCGGTCAGATTGGTACTGGAAAAACGACTCTCTTAAATATTCTAAGTGGACTTGAACGAGATATTCGTGGAGAGGTGACTTTCTTTGGCCGACCTTTTAATGAGTATGGCCATAAATTCTTAAGAACTCATATTACAATGGTTCATCAAAAGTCATTTCTCTTTGCTGACTCTATTCGAAATAATATTTTAATGGACCAAGATTTTGATGATGAGGTTCTATGGCAAGTTTTAGAAATAGCAGGTCTTAAGAGCGATATTGAAGGCTTTGATGACGGCCTTGATACACAACTTGGAGAGTGGGGGGTTAACCTTTCAGGTGGCCAAAAGCAGAGACTGACTCTAGCGCGTGCCCTTGTGAGAAAACCAAAGATTCTACTATTAGATGACTGTTTATCAGCAGTGGACACAGTTACGGAAGAAACAATTTTATCAAATATTAATAACTACCTGCCTGAGTCAACTCTCGTTTGGGTTGCTCACAGACAATCAACTCTTAAGTATTGCGAAAAAGTGATTAATTTAGATCGTATTGAAGCAGGGGCCGAGTAATGAGTGATGCAAAACAATTTCTAGCACAAGATGATCAAGAGGAATCGAAGCACAAAGAGCAAGGACATTCGGCCTTAAAGACAACAGCATTTTTGTTTAAGTTTGCCAAAGGACATCGTCTTAAAATTCTAGTGTCGATTCTTATGCTTGTCACATTTACTGTTTTCTCAATGCTTTCAGGTCATGCCCTTGGGGTGTTAGTTGGTGAAGGACTTGCCAAATCAGATTGGGAGCTTGCCAAAAAATGGGCCGTTTATGTTCTAGCTCTTGAGTTGGGTGGTGTTCTTATCCACTACGTTGGCCGTCGTTACTTAATTGTGCAAACGAGCTATGTCATCTTAAAGATTAGAGATCGTCTTTTTCAAAAGCTATCTCACTTACCTCTAAAGTTTTTTGATTCATGGCCTCAAGGTAGAATTGTCACACGTATGACTCACGATGTGGAAGGAATTGAGAAATTCTTTACAAGCTCTCTTGGACGCCTGGCCATTTCTGTTTTAATGATTATTTCATCTGCAACAGCAATGCTTATAACTGATTTTAAAATTGGATTAATGGTTATCTCAGGGATGATTCCTGCGGTCATCTTTCTAGTTGTTACACGTGATAAAATCGGATCACTTAATAGGGCCATTAGTAAGTACTCATCAAATATAAATTCAAAACTTTCGGAGTATATTGATGGAATCCATGTCATTCGCTCTTTTGGGGTAGAAGATTGGTCTTATGATAATTTTAAGTCAGCTGTTAATGAACAACAGGTTGTACAATTAAGCGCAAATTCATACTACGCTCTAACTATGCCAATGTTGTCTTTTCTATGTGGGCTTCCACTTTTAATTCTAGTTTGGTTTGGTGGGAATGCTTACTTAGATGGCACACTTACTCTGGCACTCTTTATCGCTCTAATGCGCTATTGTGAGAGGTTCTTCTGGCCAGTTCTTTCTCTCTTTAGAGAGATGGCCAATATTATTACGGCCTTCACAAGTGTAAATCGTGTAGCTAATTTTATTGAAGTCGAAACGGAAAGAGAAGTCTTTGATCAATATGATAATAGACATCACAAGATCAATGGTGAAATTGAGTTTAAAAACGTCATTATGGGCTATAACGATATCAGTACGGCCTTAAATGATATTTCATTTAAAATTCACAAGGGTGAAAGGATTGGGATCGTTGGGCCAACTGGTTCTGGAAAAACGACGGCGGTTGCTGTTCTTTCTCGTCTTTATGATTATCAAAAAGGTGAGGTTTTAATCGATGGCCAAAATCTCAAAGAGTTAGATATTGATCACTACCGTGATCAGATTGGTATCGTTTCACAAGATGTTATTATTTTTGATGGAACACTTAGAGAAAACCTCTCGGTAAATCCAGATTTAACAGATAAGGATATCCTTTCTATTTGTGATAAGACAGGAATGAGTAAGGTCATGAGTTATTCAAAACTTATGTTAGATAGTGTCTTAAAAGACGGTGGCTCCAATCTGTCTGCAGGTGAGAAACAAGTGATCTCTCTTACGCGAGTATGTTTACAAAATCCTAATATTTTAATTCTTGATGAGGCCACAGCACATGTTGATCCTTACTTTGAAAAAATACTTCATGATGGAATTCATAATGTGATGGAAGGTAAGACATCATTCTTCATTGCTCACAGACTCGATACAATTAAAGAATGTGATAGGATTTTAGTTTTCAAAGATGGAAAATTGGCCGAATTCGATACTCCTGATAGTCTAATGCTACAAAAAGGGATCTTTTATAACCTCACACAAGCGACTAGCTCTAATAATGGCCTCTAATTTTACTTAGGGCCATTATAAAGCTATGATCTAATTACTTTAATAAGCTCATGCTTAGCAACCATGATCGTTTTAGTTAAACACCATGGAGACGCTATGAGTATATCTGAATTAATATTCTTAAATTTATTAGAAGGTAAGAAAGGTGATACGACTGATTTTTCACCTGTACAACTTGCATCTCTCTACACAAACTCTGCTTTCTTAGTGACGGTTATGGACTTTCTTAAAGATGAGCTTTGGTTGCAAAAACAAGAAGATAAAAAATATGGGCAAGTGACTTCTTATAAGAATTTCATAACGCCACTTTTTGATGATGAGTTAGAGGCCGTCTCTTTCCTTAGTGAATTCCTAGTTGAAAGTGGGCCAAGTAAATTAAAAGATATAAAGAAGCGTTCTAAAAATATTGAAACTAAGATCTTAGAATCAATCATTGATAAAGCTGGATCAGAACAGAAAGAATTTCTTATTCACTCTTTAAATACAATGAGTGACTTCTTTATCAAAGAAGAAAAAGACCAGGAAGGGCGCTCTCAAGGCATGGGACATCTCGGCCCTAATCTTTATCGAACTTTTGATAATCTCGATGATATATTTGACCTTAATTATAATCTCGATCAAGAAATGGAATATGACCATAAAACAAAAGAGCGACTTTATCAAAGGGCAGGTGTTGGTGTTCAGTCTGGTTATTCCACGATCTTACTCGCGCTTCATCAAATTAACGCTGATACGGGGAGCACTATTGTAGACCTTGGTTCTGGTTATGGACGTGTCGGCCTAGTTTGCTCTCTTGTCAGGCCTGATCTAAATTTTGTCGGTTATGAATATGTTCCTCATCGTGTTGAAATTTCTAATAATGCTTGTGAGGAATTAGGCCTAGAAGATAATTTAGTTTTTAAAGTTCAAGACCTTTCTCTTCAGTCTTTTTCAATTCCTGTTGCTGATATTTACTATCTCTATGATCCATTCTCTAAAGAAACATATGAATATGTCTTGGATCAAATCTTAAAAATAAGTCGTCAAAAAGAAATAACTATTGTCACTAAGGGTAATGCTAATATTTGGCTAAGGGGTTTGGCCGAAGAAAATGGTTGGCCCTCACCGACAATTGTCGATGAAGGTAACCTTTGTATATTTAAGTCAAATTGAAAGTAATTAATTCCAGAAAGCTGGATTGATAAGTAGTCCATGGGCCATATTAACTTTAATAGGCTTTACTTCATCAACCTTAAGCGTTTGCATGAAGCCCAGAACAAGTGCCATATTTGTTACATCTGTTGATGCATACTTGCTGTTAATTTCTTTGTCAGTAAGCTTTGCTCTTTCAAGAAGCTTTGCTAGTAGTGTTGATTGATTGTAGACACGATTTGCTTTTTTGAATTGACCACCGATGCTGAAATAGTGAACTCCACCTACGCCATATACTTGATAATCTTTTAAATTTCCAAAGTCAGTAAGTTGATCCTTTGCTGTAACTCTAGCAAGGTCCATGGCCTTAAGAGCACGCTCTTCCTTCAACGGGTTTGGTGTCTTTGTACCTTTTGGATAAAACTCTTTAAGAACGAGGTTTTTAAAAGTCACTGATGCAACTTTTAAAAGCGCAACTTGTGTCTTTTCACCTTTTGCATCAATTGGCTTAGTGATTTGCATACTTCCACCACCAATATCCCAAATTGCAATAGGTGGTTTTTGGGAAACATTCATTGACTTAAGTTTTGAAAGTGCTGCTGAATATGCAAACTTTGCTTCTTGCTCTTGAGCGATAATCTCTAGGTCAACTCCCGTTTGCTCTTTTAATAGATCAGCGACATCACCACCATTGTCCGCCGTACGGAATGCAGATGTGGCCACAGCTCTAATATCATTTGCACCTTCACTCTTTGCTAGGTACTTGAACTCGTCAAAAACATCTCTTAGACGATTTTGCATTTCTTCATTAAATTCATTGTCATCTGATGCTTGTAGCTGATCTTTAAGAGGAACAGCTCTTTGTGCCTCAAAAAGAATCCCCTCAACCATACCACGGCA
Source organism: Bacteriovorax sp. BAL6_X (assembly GCF_000443995.1). Classification (NCBI taxonomy): domain Bacteria; kingdom Pseudomonadati; phylum Bdellovibrionota; class Bacteriovoracia; order Bacteriovoracales; family Bacteriovoracaceae; genus Bacteriovorax; species Bacteriovorax sp. BAL6_X. The sequence goes on along the minus strand of NZ_AUMC01000006.1, from coordinate 29,479 downwards.
CGTATCTACAAGTCCGACAACTAATTTAGTCGAACCTGAACCAAGGTCGATGGCCGCTCTCTTTGTGTGACAATTTGTTGTCTCAAGTTTTACTGATTCTGTATGACTTGCACAAGATAGGCTAAGTAGAAGTAAAAATAATGTCGAGATTCTAGCGATAGACAAATGCTCCTCCTCGGACATCATCAATTATAGACTTAACTTTTGTTTTCTTTTTCACTTTACCGTCTACTGCTGTTTTTAGATAAGCATTGTACATTTTCTTAATTGCGCTACCAATGGCCTTACCCATAAGCGGCGGAACGGCATTCCCAATCTGTCTCCACTGAGCAGAGATTGGCCCGCAGAATTCAAAGTGATTTGGAAAGCTTTGAATCTTTGCTGCTTCTCTTTGAGTAAGATAACGATGCTCTGTTGGGTGGTAGTAGCTATGTCGGTGAGTCATGATTGTTGGAGATACACTCTTTGAGTCAAGTCTCTGGTACTTCGTTTGTCTAAAGCGTCCTTCACGCATTGTCTTCCAGTCTACACCTAGTTTTAAAGATGGCGTAAGGTACATTTTTTCATCTTTTTCGTAACGAATACCTTTTCCTTCAGGAATACGCTTAATACGTTTTAAATCTAGTTTAGATTTAATTTTTGCACTATCAAGATCGTGATTTAAGATTTCACCTTTCTTTGTTTCAATATCACTTAGGGCCTCACCAACAGTTACTGGTGGACGAAAAGTCTTTGCAATGATTGTATCATGTGTAATTTTTGGAAATTCAACTTTTTCGTTAATACGGCTACCAATGAAAATTGTACGACGTCTCTTCTCTGGTACACCATAGTTTTGTGAACTCATGACTTTTACATCAAGGTTATAACCTAGAGAGTTGAATTTTTTAAATATTGCTTTGAGAGTGGACTCATTCTTCTTTGCAAGAAGACCGGTTACATTTTCGATAACAACAAACTCTGGATTTGTAAGCTTAACAACTCTTACGAATTCAAGAAATAACTTATTTCTAATATCATCAGGGTTTCCTGGCCCAACTGTTGAGAAACCTTGGCATGGAGGGCCTCCAACAACTAGATTAACTTCAGTATCGCCAAGAACTTCTTTAATTTTCTTATTTGTAAGCTTTGAAATATCACCACAATATGGGAAAGCTTTTTTATGATTTAGTGCGAATGTATCCATAGCGTGCTTATTAAAGTCAATTCCCATGACACATTCAAAGCCTGCCATCTCAAGTCCACAAGAGAAACCTCCTGCACCTGAAAAGATATCAATAAATTTTAGCTTCTTGCTTCTTTTACTATTACCCTTACTCGTTTTCATAATTTGTGTTGTGTCCTCGTGTGTTATTGCGTCGTGAATGAATATTATCTGATTTTGCGTTGAGTTATGTCAATGAATATATGAGGCTTTTAGTGGGATAAAGTTAGCGATATAATTAAATTTACCCTGTTTAAATTTTCAAAATCACTTATAATTTAATTATGCAATTCACTAAGAATGAAATGAAGAAGGAGAGGATTATCGTCGGTATGGACGGCGGTATAGACTCGGCCGTTACTGCACTGCTTTTAAAAAAGCAGGGCCATGAATGTATTGGTGTAAATATCTCATTTTTCGAGCGCATTACTAGTGATGATGAATTACTGGCCGAACAGTTTAAGGCCAAGTTAACTCCTGAGGGAAAGCTACCAGAAGAATTATCTGGAGATGAAGAACAGCTTGAGGCCTTTAGGCACTACGAAAAAATCATATGGTTACAAAAAATAAATAATATTTTTGCACCGTGGGCCAGTGAATCAGAAGAAAAAATTCGCGATATTTGCCGTTTGATTGGAATTCCCTTCTATGTGACAAGCGCTTCAAGTGCTTTTGAGCAAAGAGTTATTTCAAAATTACTTGAAGGCCGTATTGGAGGCGTCTGGGTCAACCCATCAATTGATAAAGCGACGCTCGTTTTGGAAACGCTCCATTCTAAGCTTGCTGCTCTAAAAGCAACAAGAATTGCAACGGGCCATTACTGTAGGGTGGTTCCGGTTCAAAACCGCTTTGTTTTGAGTGCTCCAAATGATCCAGAGAAGAATGATTGTCATTTATTGACTCAAGCTAGTGATGAAATAATGTCGTATCTAACTCTACCCTTGGCCGATTTGAAGACTTCTGAGGTCGATAAAATCGGACAGCTTGTTGATTCGAAAACGATTAGTCGAGTGCAACATGATAAGAAGGCGCAACTAAGAGCTCATGCCTATACAAGCGAAGAAATCATAGAATTAACTGATCGCTATATTGCACGAGGCTTTATAAAAGAAAATACAATCTATCTTCATGACGATGACAGTGTCATCGGTGAGCATAAAGGCCAGCACCAATATTACTTAGGGCAAACGCAGTATAAGACTTTCGATAACAAACCGAAGGTTCCTGATAGCAAAATTGTAACCATTAATATGTCTCGTGGTTTTATCTACGTCGCAAAGGCAAAAGAATTAACATTTGAGCGTATTGTTGGAAATCACTTTGTTAATTATGAAGTTGTGGACACTTCAAAGCCAGTAGAGTGTTACTGTCGTATTAGCTCATCAGGTGATGCTTATAAAGGAAATCTTTATCTATTAAATAATGGCAACATATATTTTGATCTACATGATAAGGCATCTGGTATCCTCTTTAGGGGGGATCATTTTATCTTTCTAACTAAGAATGGGCCAAGCGCTAAAGTTATTGGTCATGCCAGAATTATTCAAACTGGACAATTCATAGAAGGTGAATTCTACCGTCTTCCACTAAATAAGAAACAAAAAGAACAAAATGAAGAAGCACAATCTCGTCCAAAGAAAAGAGAACTAGGGTTTTAAATGAAGTATTTAATTATCGCATTATCAATGTCACTTTCTGTGACAGCTAAAGAATTTAAAAATTTTAAAGACACATATAAACTTTCTAAAAGTAAAAGATCTCCAAAGAAATTACGCTCTCTTTATTATGCTGTTTCAAAGAATTCTGAAAAAGATATTGGGGCACTTATCAATAGTTTTGTTAAAGAAACAAGGCCGAATCGCTTTGTAGGTACAAGTGGACACAAAACAGCTCAGGACTATATTGTTAGCTATATCGAAAGTAATGTACGAAAAAATAACACTTCTCTTAAAACAGTTAAGTTTGTTCCGGATATTGAATATGCAAAAGAACTCTTTAGGAAGGACTTGGCCGCATCAAAAGATAAATTGAGTGCTGTTAATTTAAAGAAGTGGCAAAGGCTTACTAATGAGAGAATCCAGCAAGTTGATGGACTCAAGTCCACAAATGGATACAATATCGTCTGGGAAAAAAAGGGGATAAAGAATCCAAATGAAGTCATCGTTGTCGGTGCTCATTACGATACTGCTGCTTATGACTTAAAGAATTTTAAGGTTGTAAACAAAGGACGCCAGCCTGGTGCAGATAATAATGCTTCAGGTGTTGTTGCTGCCTTGAGCTTAATTAATATCCTTGCAGAGCTTGACCTGCAAAAAACTGTTCGCGTGGTTTTCTTTGATTATGGTGAAAATGGTTTTTTAGGTTCATATGATTATGTAAAGAACCTTAACCTAGAAAAAGATATTCGTGTCTATTCCTATGTTGAACTCGTTATGCTTGGTTACGATACATTGACGCAAGATAAAGAGCAGAAGCTAGGAAATATGAAACTATATTATTCTCCTGCAAGCTCTGGCCTTCACAAGGCCGAAAAGTCTATCGCCCAAAGATTCTATGGTAAATCTTCTGAAGGAACTTTCCGTGTGGACTTTAAGGTGAGTCCTTATGATTTTGTCTATGGTGATAATACGTCATTTCAAAAGTTTAATATCCCTAGTGTTGTCTTTACACAAAATTGGGAGAGTGATTCAAATGCGACACGCATCCATACGCCAGCGGATCATGTGAACTCACTCAATATTAAGACTTTACATCACGCCACTAATAATATTGCCATGTCCATTGCTTCATGGGCACTAGACCTCTAGTACGTAAATGTGCTAAATAAGGCTCATGGAAAATGTAGGAAACGGAAAAACTGTCATTGTCGGAATGAGCGGAGGAGTGGACTCTTCTGTATGTGCTGCTTTACTAAAAGAGCAGGGCTACAACGTCATTGGTATGTTCATGAAAAACTGGGAAGAGCAAGATGAAAACGGAAATTGCAAGGCATCTCTTGAATTTGAAGATGTTGTGGCCGTTTGTGAAAAACTTGATATCCCATACTACTCGGTAGACTTTGTAAAAGAGTACCGTGATAACGTCTTTGCAAACTTCCTAGAAGAATACGAACAAGGCTTTACTCCTAACCCTGATATACTTTGTAATCGTGAAATCAAATTCAAGGTCTTCTTTAACAAGGCCATGGAACTTGGTGCAGATTATCTTGCAACAGGACACTACTGTCAGACAAAGAAAATAGATGGAAAGTCTAAGCTTATTAAAGGCCTAGATAATAATAAGGATCAAACTTACTTCTTATATACGATCAAATCAAAAGTACTTGATAAGGTGCTCTTTCCTGTCGGCGCCATTGAAAAGCCGCAAGTTAGAGAGATTGCAAAGAAGTATGATCTAATCACTCACGATAAAAAAGATTCAACAGGAATCTGTTTTATTGGTGAGAGAAATTTCAAAAACTTCTTATCAAATTATATCCATATCAAAGAAGGGGACTTTGAACTTCTTGATGGAACTAAAGTAGGCCGCCATAGCGGTAGTGCCTTTTATACCATTGGCCAAAGAAAGGGCCTAGGACTTGGAGGTCCTGGTGAGCCTTGGTTTGTAGTCGGTAAAGACACTGAAAGAAATGTTGTTATCGTTGAACGTGGTGAAAAGCATGGTGCTTTATACGCTGACTTCTTAACGGCCACTGACCTGTCATGGGTTGATGAAGACTTTAGGCCACAGGTGGGAATGAAGTTAAAGGCCAAGATTCGCTATCGTCAAAAAGATCAAGAATGTACAATTTCTGAAGTCTCTGAAGACTTTGTCAGAGTTGACTTTGATATTCCTCAACGTGCCATTGCTAAACGCCAGTCTATTGTCTTCTATACTAATATAGAAGGTGAGGAAGTGTGTCTTGGCGGTGGAATGATTAAAGAAGCCGGGCCAACTTATTATGAACAAGGTATTGAGCTACCAGACTCAAATGTCTAAGACAATTTCATAACTGCGCTTTATTGCTTTTAAGAAACTAAGATATTTATCTTCTTTATTTACCTTTCTTTCCTCAAGCATCTGTGCCACATGGGAGCGTACACTCGATTGGAAGCATAAGGGAAGTTTTCCGTTTTGCATGAGTATATAGTCAGCGCAAAGCCTTGAAGTTCTACCATTTCCATTTTCAAAGAAATGAAGACTTACGATCCATTGATATAGGTGAAAGGCCCTCTCATAAAAGCACATATCGACATCACTTAAGAGGTTTCTTATAAGAAGTGCTTTTGCTTTCTCTAGATATTGTGGCCTTATAAACTCGATGCCACCGCCGTAGATAGGAGTTTCTCTGATTTGTGAATTCTTAGCATTGTAGATGGAGTTAATTTTCGTGATGATCTCAAAACTAAGCTTGTTTTCATCTTGTATACAACTGCTGATGTAACGATTGGCCTCATCCCACCTTGCTAAGCTATCATCAATAGCTCTTGAAGCAGTGTTAGAAGAGAGCAGGCGAGATTTAGCAAGCTTCGTCCAATTAGGATTCGTCGATGCAATTAAGCGAGTTTCTAATTGTCCGATCTCACGAATAACTTCTTTAAATACATCCCCTTGACTTTGATCAAGGGGAGTTAACAAATATTCTAGAACTTCTTTTGAATTCACAAATTTCTTTCTATTTCTTAGTTTGAATGAAGAAAGCGTCTTCATAATCATCTTGTGAAAATACATACTTAAGATTCTTAATGAGAAGAACTTTCTCATCTCCGATATTCTCAAGAATCATTTCTGTATTGGCGTAATCACTTTGGCAATTAAGTGATGAATCACAGTTATATAGCTTGAACCTTTTATTTGTTAAACGATCAACACGGAATTCACTTTCAGAGCTTACAATATATCCATCTTCAAATACTTTATGAAGAACCAAGAAATACTCCATTTTTAATTCATCATCAGTATGAGTCATCGTTTCATCACTATTGTCTCTAATCTCGATTGCCCATTTGAATTTACGATAGTGTTTTGTGGCATCATTAAGGTCTTGGTTATAAGTCCAATAATGACCATCGAAAGATCTATTAGACTCAAATGATAAATTGGCCAAAGTTTCGTACTTTGAATGCATTTGCGCTTTGACTTCTGTAATCTCTTTTGCTTGTAGATTTACTACAGGGTTCATCATAATTAACGATGTTAATAGAATCTCTTTTTTCATTTTGCACCTCACATACTTGATTAATGAGGCTTATATATGATGTATTTATTTATATTAGAAATAGTATTATGGAATAGTTATTATACTAAATTGATATATATTGATTACCACAGGCTTGGGTCATTAAGATCGTCTAATTTCCCCTTTTTCTTCTTCAAGTGTTCTTTTTGTTCAAAGAAACTACAATCGGATCCACTAGATTGGCGTACGAGAATATAAGGCATATTTGTGGATTTCATATTAAATTTACGACATCCGCGAGGAGCATCCTTGTCCCATGTACTAAAGTAATATTTGCATTGCATACAGTTGATTCTTTTCACTCCAATATTGTACCACGCTCATGATATCTCGCAAGTTAGGTCCTAAATAAAATGTGACTAAGTGTTTGATATTGCGAGTGAAATTTGTCTAATGAACACCTTGGCTGACCAAACAATTGACGTTCACTTTTTATAACCTTCCAAATTTACATGGGATATCCCAAAAAATCTTGGCCTAGGTTATGCTTTATAAATAGCGAGAACAATTGAACGCTATAAATGCTTATTATGAGGAATTGAAATTAATGAAACAAATTGAATCAAACACAAAATCAGAAAACGATGTTCTAGTGATGTTTCCAGCATCAAAACACTTTCCTGTAGAAGATCGTACTGCTAAAGCACCGACACCTCTAAATAAGCTTATTGAAGAATTTGAAGAACAGGTAGCTTTAGAGCAGGAAAAAGAAAAAAGACCAGTCATGAATATCCCTTCTAAAGAGGGAATCGAATCAATCAAAACTCGCCGCTCATGTAATACGGCCATTGAAATCCGACTTGCGGCCCTTGAAGAAATTGAGCAACGCCTAAAGTTTTATCTTGATGATATTGGAACTGCTAAAAGAAAAGTCTAAAGACGTTATTGAGCTAGCTCATTGCTGTTTCAAAATTGAGATATTCACCGGCCGGACTGTAGTATATGTCGCTAGCACATTGAATTTGTTCGACGTCAAGCTACGCTTGCTTTTAACATCGTGCGGACAAAGGCGTGGCTTTCGGTAGGTTGGTAAGTATGCGTTGGACTTGGCCGACTCTCGGCTCCTGCCTCCGTGGGCATACACGCCATCCTGGCGCTAAACCATCAAGCTACGCTTGCTTTTAATTAAAAAGCTCTATACTTCGTAAATGGATTGAGATTGTATTTGGAAATGGTGCCTAGAACTGGACTTGAACCAGCAAGCCTTGCGGCACACGGCCCTCAACCGTGCGTGTTTACCAATTTCACCACCTAGGCACATTGAAATCACTTGAATTCTTTAGATATATTAATCACTTGGAGTTTAATTGGCAATGAAAAATCTTACTGGATATTGACCCGTTGTGCTATTGTCCCTTATGCTTTATTGGTGAGAGTTTTATTAACACTAGTGCTTGTAGCACTTTCATTTACTACAGAGGCGCGAGAGTACACGAGGCCTACTGATTACGCTGAATATACCGTTGAGATCAATGCTCCAATTGATGTTGTGTGGAATTATAATTCCAAAAATGAAAATGCTCGTGAGTGGTCGACATACTTCTATAAAATAGCTGCTTGCCCAGTTTCAGAGTGTCCATGGAATGCAAACTTAAAAGATCATGATATTGGCTTCACTCGTCGTTGCTATCGAAGAGAAAGTGAAAATGGTACTTTTTGGGATGAAACGACTACCAAAGTCACGAAGTCTGATGGAGAGTATTATAAACAAATTAGGGCCTATAACTTCAATGATTTTATGGACTTTATGAACTACGATGAAAAGGGAGAGTTTCTTGTGGAGCAATTCTATAAGAAGCTTGATGAAAATAAGACGTCTCTAACTTTTCGTTCTGGTTACATTAAGCGTCTTGAGCTTGAGAGTCCACCATCTAAATTTGAGTTCTTCTTTTGGGAACAAATCTTTAACTTCATAACAAAGAGAAGTGTTACTAATACCTTTAAGTGGAACTTGATTAATATAAAGGCCCATATTGAAATGGGTGAAGATTATAAGAGAATACATCCTTATAGTTCAAATGATGCTGACTTTTACTAGTCTCTTAAGCGGTAAAATTTGTTAAGGTTTTCGTAGACTAAAGGTTTTGAACTCTCAAGCTCTTGTGCCCTTTCAAAGTACATCAAAGAGAGTTTAGAAAAATCACCATTCATCTCTTTTAGGGCCAACTTTCCAAAATCTATTTCAAATTGTTTCTCATTGAACTCTAACCATTTTTCAAATGGCCATGTATGATCAATGGACTTTATGCTTGGGTAGTAATTTGTTTTCCTTTTAAAGATAGGTAGGCACGCATAGTACGAAGTCAGAATGCGTTGTTCTTCTTCGATTGATTCGTGCCAATTTTTCTCACTGTAGAAAACTAAGATCGAATTTAATAACTTATCTTTGTCTAGTGTCGTAAGTTCACTAAATAGGGAAGCCTGCGATGTAAGAAAATCATTCCACAATAATCTGTTTTGTTCATATTTCTTTTTCGTAAGATTTCTTCTTACTTTATGAGAGTAATGCTTATAGAAGAAGTAGCCAAATAGGAATAAAAAAAATAAAAGAATAGGAATGACAATCATACTGTCACCATAACATAAAAAAGCGGCCAATAAAATTGACCGCCTATAAATATTTTAGATGACTTTAAATACTTCGTCGAAACTAAAGCGTACTTTTTCAAGGTCCTTGTACTTATCTTCATCTGACCTGTAACCAAGTGCTACTGTTCCAAGAGTTTTATACTTTGTTCCTTCGAGGCCTAGAATTTTATCGTATTCTTCAGGAACTATACCTTCGATAGCACAAGTATCAATTCCTTGAATCGCCGCAGTCATTAAAAGCTGTCCCATGGCAATATAAGTTTGACGTTGTGACCACTCTGGAATCGTTTTTGAGCGAGGCCCATCAATTAGTGCTCCTTTCATGACGTCAAAGTAGCCTTGTAGACTTGCACGTTCAACATTTCGTTGCTCGGCAATTGATTGCACAAATTTCTCAACATACTCTTCATTAAGCTCTGTTAGGTAAGCAAGAACGACGTAGTGAGAAGCGTCTGTCACTTGAGATTGTCCCCACGAGTGTTCTCTAAGTTTTTCACGTGTTGCCTGGTCATTTACTAAAATAAATTTCCAAGGCTGTAGCCCAAATGAGCTGGCCGCAAGTCTTAATGACTCATTTAAAACGTGTAGGTCCTCATCTGATATCTTTTTCGTTTTATCAAATACCTTTGTAGCGTAACGCCAATTTAGTGCTTTTATAATTTCTTCATTTTTCATGTGTACTCCACTGGTTATAAATTTTATCTGCTTCAGCTTTTAGTTTTTGAATCTCTTTAAGATCAATATTATTTGAACAAGTAAGCTTTTGCGGGATTGTTTTTGCTTTGTTCTTTAACTTCTTTCCACTAGCTGTGGTTGTGATATAGACAATTCTTTCATCCTCAAGACAACGTTTCTTCTCAACCATACCTTTTTCAATAAGACGCTTTATTAGGGGAGTTAGAGTCCCATTATCAAGAGAGAGCTTTTCACCAAGTTGAGACATATTCACTTTGTCTGTCTCCCATAAGGCAAGCATGACAAGGTATTGTGGGTAGGTGAGGTTAATCTCGTCAAGGTATGGCCTATACTGACTCGTAATTAACTTACTAAGCCTGTAGAGACTAAAACATACTTGGTTTTCGATTAATAGAATGTCTTCAGTCATTACTTAAAACTCTTTTCAATATCTTTTTCTAAGCTTTCAGGTTTATCAGTAGGGGCATATCTTTTAATTGGATGTCCCTCACTATCAACAAGAAATTTTGTGAAGTTCCATTTTATATTCTTACTACCTAGAAGTCCTGGTAATTCGTCTTTAAGATATTGGTAAAGTGGGTGAGTGTTATCTCCATTAACATCGATTTTTTCAAAAAGTGGAAATGAAGTTTTGAAGGTTAAGTCGCAAAATGATTGAATATCTTCTGAACTTCCTGGCTCCTGCTTTCCAAATTGATTACATGGGAATGCCAAGATCTCTAATTTGCCCTGGTATTTATCGTATAACTTCTGTAGTCCTTCATATTGTGGTGTAAATCCACACTTGCTTGCGGTGTTTACAATAAGAAGACTCTTTCCTTTGAATTCTGTAAGGGATCTTTCATTTCCTCTTATATCAACAGCTTTATAATCATAGACACTCATATATAATCTCCTATTTTCATTTATATGATATTATATAGCGCAAAATTATGTTTTGCACAATATAAATATGCAAAGTAAGATATTGAAGTAAATTCAATATCTTATTTATACTTACGATCAAATAGAGGAGGTCTAGCATGTCTTTCCATGTATTCATTCACTCTATAGTGATCTTGTTCTTGTGAAGCAGGTGTACGCTCCATTTTCTTCTCATCAATTTTTTCTTCACGTGACAGATTACGCTCTTGACTTGCTCGTTCTTCTTCACCATGAATTAGTCTCTGAACGGAGGGGTCATTTTCATCCATAATGGCCGTATAGCGCTCACCGTAAACCTCCATGCTGAATGCAAGAAGAGTCAATGTAATTAAGATATAAGTGAGGACTTTCATTTTAAACCTCTTTCCTCTCTATAAGTTTTCTTATTCGTAAATGAGAAAGTGAGTGTCTGTAAGTGAAACTCCTTTCTTCCCTTCTTTTGAAGCAGGTACACGTTCTCTATGCTGCTTCATTTTTGTTTTCTTATCTTTTTTCATCATTTCTTGAGCTTCTGATTTTTTAGACATATTTTTCTGCTTATCTTTGTGCGCAAAAGCAGGAGTAGTCAGTAGGAGAACAATTAATGAAATGGGAATTAGTTTCATATCTTACCTCTTTTTTCTGTTATGGCCCTATTAGCTCTTTGGTCTGATTATGAAACGGTAATTTGAATTTTTTATGTGATTATTGTGGATATTGATTGATAGTTTTTTATTTGTGAAGTCTCTTATAATTCTTGTCACTATCTTGAATTTGACCATTTTCATCTTCGGTTGGAATGCTTGCTGGAAACCTACTTTGTTCAATTTCTTTTGGCATGACAGGTCCCATTCCATCATCATCAATCTTGAATAACTTTGCTTTTGTATCGTTAGTAGGTGGTTGTGACAGAATATTGTCATCTACAATGAAATAACCATAACTATTTAAGGCCATAAATGTACAAGTCAGAACAATTGATGAGAATGCTTTCATTGGCCTTGTTACCTTTATTTGATTAAAATATCGAAAATAGTTTTACTAATTTTAACTATCGGAATTTTATTTATATTCTTTATTTAATAAATACTATTCTGTGTAAATGTAATGGGTTACACATTGTCTAAATCAATAACTGAATTCATTCATCAGAAACGTCTTTCATCAATGCAGTCATTCTTTGATGTTGGTATTAAGCGCTTTTCTCGAATCACTCTTGATGAGCTTAGAAAGGCCATGGTGCTCATTGAAGGAGAGTATAAGAGTCTAGTACATTGTACAAATCAAACAATGCTTAATCATACATGTTTGGTTTGGGGTGAGCCTCGGCCTCATTGTATAATGCATCTTCATTCTGGTGGTTATGTTACTGGACATGAATATACAAGTGCTCAATTCTGCCAAGCTCTCTTTAATGAGCATAAAGAGTCTTCTTATATCATCTGCCCTGATTACCCATTGTCTCCTGAGCTTAGTATTCCTGAGATAACAAGTTGGTGTCTGGCCCTCTTAAATGATCTTCATCTTAAAGGTGTGAAGACTTTTACGATTACAGGTGTCTCCGCTGGTGCAAATCTTGCGACTCTGCTTAGCTTGGCCAATAACCGCTTAGGAGATAAAAGTTTTACAATCACCGATCTTCACCTTCTAACTGGCCATTATCAAAGTGACTTTGAGACAGCTTCTGCTAATAGGTTCGAAAGTGGGGAAGAGAGTGGATTATCAAAATCAATGCTCTTAAAGCTTTTAGATTATGCAATATCTAATAGAGAAGTTCATATGCTTGATCCTGCGATATTTCCACTTTACAGCGATGAGCTTGAAACTTTACCAAGGACTTATATTTATGCTGCTAAATATGATGTTCTCTATGATGATAGTTTAATGTTTTATGAGAAGCTACTCAGAGAAGGTGTAGAAGTAACCTACAAAGAATTCTCACATGGCTTCCATGCTTGGTCTAATCATGTTCTTGAAAACGAGGCCCTGCTTGAGTATGCGAAGGAACATATTTTTAATGAAATCTCTGCTTCGCAGATTCGTGAGTGATCTAATCTTTTAAGCTAAGCTGTGTGGAGATGGCCACTAAATTGGTCAATATTTAAAAATAAAAACTCTCAAATCTATCGTAAACAGGTATATTTAGAAGATTTCGTCAGTAACGGTAAAATCTAACTTGAGAGAGGTTTTATGAAGGATCAATGGGGTTTTTACAGGCGTTATTTAGCAATTGGAGAGTTATATTCTCTAAAAGGCCTGCTTAAATTTACGATTCTATTTTCTCTATTTTTTCTTCTCTCACTTACAATTCTAATATTAACGATCCTATTTGATTATATTCCCTATGTTCCAAATATGAGCTTTATTCTTATTGCTTCTTTATTAATATACCAACTACGTTTTTCTAAAGAACACGAGGGGATCTTTGGGAATTCTTTTTATCCATGTTCGCCACTGAAAAAATGGTTAGAAAGATGCTTTGTGATCTGTTGCTTGTTTCTAATAATTTCCTTTTTTTGCCTTTCGATACTTAGGTATACCCGCTATTCATTTGCAAATACACAACAGCTCTTATCGTACTTTCATATGGCCAAACCAGTCTACGCCTTTGTTTTTATCAAAAGTCGTCCTGACGATTTTTTAGCCTATTATGACAAAGGTATGCCTTTAGATCGAGACTTTAGATGGCTCAATGATGATATTCTTATTAAGGCCATGGTTGTTTATAATCGCCATGAGCTGCTGTCTAAGTTTCTATATAAGAAAAAAGGCCATAATATTTCTTCGGCCCAATAATGACCCATATCTCTTGTGTGTGTAAGTTTAATTAGTTAATATTTAACTATGGCACGTATAAAACTATCGACACCTCAAAGAGAAGCAGATTTTAAAACTAAAATTGAGTTAACAATTAACTTCGTCAATTATGGAAATCATATGGGAAATGATGCTGTGGCAACACTTTGTCATGAAGGGCGTCTACGTTTTTTAAAGTCTTTAGGTCATGATGAGCTTAATTGCTTTGGTAAGTCTCTTATTCAAGCTGATGCAGCTTATATGTACCGAGGAGAAGCTTTTCATGGTGATGTATTAGAAGTTGAAATGTATGTCGAAGATATTAGTGAATACGGCTATGACCTTCTATATAAATTCACTTGTGGTGATCGTCTTATTGCTTATGCTAAAAATGGCCTGGTCTTCTTTGACTACGAAGAGCGAAAGCTTGCCAAGGCCCCGCAGGAATTTTTAAATCATTTTAAGAAATAAAAAAAGGCCTCGTTTGAGGCCTTTTCTTTTATTTGAATTAATCGATTTTTTGAATTTGATAAATATATTCTCTGTACTCTTGAATATTGTCATTTTGAGCTTGGATATTATCTAGCTCTGGAAGTTCTACATTATCAAAAATATTTTTAACCTTGCTATCAATCTCATGTTTTACACCAATTGAAAGTAAGAAGTCATAACACTTAAGTGCTTCTTCGATCTTCTTATTCGCTTCGTGCATTGTTGCTGCATTTGAAGTTTCAAATGTTGAAGGAAGCTCTAGCTTTCCTAGTTTCCCACCTGAAATAACGTGAAGAAGACCTGGCCAAAAAGATGCTTCGTCTGCATCCATTGAGTCATTGATTGCAAGAGCAAGGATGATATCAATACGTGCTTTTAAAAGAGCAATTGAGATTTCACGATTGTGACCTGCAACGATATATTCCTCTGACTTACTTAAAGTTGCGCCTTGAGAGTCTTTGATAAGTGCATCTTTCATAAGTGTGTACATCGACATCTCAGCAAAGCCATTGTTTTTTGCATTAAATGTTTGACGGTGGTGAACCTTGTGAAGGGCCGCAGCTATAGCATAGAAAGATTGCTCATAGTTACGTTTTTTTAGTGACCACTTTCCTGTATGGATAGGAGTCATCTTGCCTTTCTTCATTGCTTTCTTAACATTGAATTCACCTTTGATATCTGTTTCATAAACAGATGCCATATTTTTGTAAAATTCTTCAACTGCATCGTAGAAGAGCATGTCGCGAATTTCCAGGTTGTCGTAAGGCTTAATTCCTGTGTAGAGATTGTACTCAAAGGCCATAAAGAACTTTGCAGCATTTGTAAGCTTTTGGCCCATTTCAATATTATCATTTAGGATAAGTGCGAAAGCATCACGTCTTTCAACTGAAGACTGTGCAGAGCGAAGCTGCGAGTATAGTTGTGATGTTGTATCACTCATACCGTCGGTCGTCTCACCAAGTTTATCCATCTTTTGTGGCATTTTAATGGCCTCTTTAACTTCCTTACAACCTGTAAACAGAGTAACTAGCATTAGAGGAATTAAGATCTTTTTCATGACTCTCTCCTAATTTTCTATATAAAAGTAGGTCTTTGTATGATGAGGGCCACTAAGATGAAAGTGTTTAACTTGATGTGTGAAAGAAGTAGCGTATCTAACTAGCTGATTTAACACTCAGTGACGTTTACAGCGAGTCCACCACGACTTGTTTCCTTGTACTTCGTTTGCATATCGGCACCAGTTTCTTTCATAGTTTTAATAACTTTATCAAGACTCACGTAGTGACTGCCATCTCCACGCATGGCCATTCTAGTTGCATTAATTGCTTTTACGGCACCCATTGCATTTCTCTCAATACATGGGATTTGTACAAGGCCACCAATTGGATCGCAAGTTAGCCCTAGGTTGTGCTCCATAGCTATTTCTGCAGCATTTTCAATTTGCTCGTTTGTTCCGCCAAGAACTTGTGCAAGCCCTGCTGCGGCCATTGAGCAAGCAACACCAACTTCACCTTGGCATCCAACTTCCGCACCTGAAATTGATGCGTTCTTTTTATAGAGAATACCAACACAGCCTGCGACTAAGAGAAAGTCCACAACTTTATCAATTGAGGCATCTTTAACAAATTTAAGATAGTATTTTATAACTGCTGGAATAATACCTGCCGCTCCATTTGTAGGGGCCGTTACTACTTTTCCACCAGAAGCATTCTCTTCGTTTACTGATATTGCAAAAAGATTTACCCAATCCATAATTGTTAGAGGATCGAGATTCTTTTCACAGTCTTTCTTTAATAGTGCTTCGTATAATTTCTTAGCGCGCTTATTGACTTTTAGGCCTCCGGGAAGTTGTCCTTCTGCCTTAAGGCCTCTATTGATACAATTATCCATTGCCTGCCAAATATCTAGCAGTCCTTTGTTAATCTCTTCTTCACTACGCCATGATCTTTCATTTGACTTAATTAATTCACATATAGAAATATCATTTTTATTGGCGGTTGCTAGAAGTTCATCTCCACATGTGAATGGGTACATAACTTTGCTAGAGTGCTGAGAAAAAATATCGCCATCATTATTCTCACCTTCGGCAACAATAAAGCCACCTCCAATCGAATAGTAGATTCTTTTAAATAGCTCTTTTCCAGCTTTATCAATCGCTTGAAAGCACATTCCATTTGAATGGAATTCTAGCGTTTGTTTACGGTGAAATAAAATATGTTCACGAGGAATATATGAGATTGTTTTAGCGTTTTCTTTGCCTTCAAAGAATGTAAGCTCTTCTTTATCATGGGCGAGATCTAGAATACGATCTATTTGATCAGGGCAAATATCTTCAGGAGTATAACCACTAAGTCCTAATATTACGGCCTTATCAGTACCGTGCCCTTTTCCTGTTAAGGCAAGAGATCCATAGAGTGCTGTTGAGACAACTTGTGTCTCATTGTAGAGGCCCATTGAAATGAGCTTATCCATAAATTCTTTAGCGGCCCTCATAGGCCCTACTGTATGGGAGCTACTTGGCCCTATACCGATTGAGTAGATATCAAATACACTTAAATTCATGAGGAATTTATATCAGATGATTATGATTTGAGCTAGCCTAGTTCCACTTATCTTCAAGATATGTATGAATTGTGTTCACTGTTGACGCATCTGGGGGGTCGTTAAAAAGCATCAGCTCCATGACGTCACCGTTAAAATAGCCGCCATTACCATTTAATGCTCCTGTATGAGTGTAGCTATCATTCAGATATGAACCAAGGGAGATGGCCCCGGAGTGTGCGTATAAAAGTGAAGTTGATGTTGTTGACCCAATTGAGCTTCCGTTGACATAACAGGTAAGCTCGCCATCAGGTCCTGCTGCCCCAGTGTAATTAGTGTAATCAAATACCCATGTCACGTGATAAATGGTATTTGTTGCTATTGGCGCACTGACAGAAGTAAAGCTTTGGCTTCCATCACCGTCGTTGTTAATATTCCAAAACCCACAGTAGAGATTTCCACTTTGAATATAGATATTCATTCCACGACTAGCTCCACCTTCTTCGTAGATAATTTGTAAGGTTGTAGTATCGGCGGAAGTCTCAAAAGATGCTGTGATATTCCTTTGATCAGTAGTTGCTGTGTTTAATTCTGCATGATTTGCAACAGTCAGGTATTGGTTTGTTCCATTGAAGACAACATGATTATCAACTCCATCAAAGATTGGTGCAGCACCATTTTGATAAAAGTGATGAGTGTTGGCACTTGAAGATGTATCAAGCCAGTCTTCAACTGAGCCATTAAAGGCACCATTTGAAGCATCTAGCCCTCCGCTATCTAAGATTGAACTAAGATCACTTGCATCCAAACGCGCCACCATATTTGGTAAAGAGGTGGCCGGGTTAAAAACTTGGAAGGCCCCCGAGTTTTGAATTACTTCAAAGCCTGCCTCATCTACGGCCTTTAAAGTTATATAGTAGTTTGTTGCTTCTGTAAGAGTGAAGCTTGCCCCATTAACACCATCTTGAATTTTATAAGATGTGACGTTACCAATATCAATCCAAGTTTGAACATCGGTAGCACCAGCACTTGTTCCAATAGCAATTTCATAGTGGTCAAGAACGCAGTTATCTGTTGCTGCTGTCCATGTTGTTGTCGTTGAGGAGCCTGCTGTTGCGTCATCTGCAGAAACATCCGGTACACCTAAACCTGCTGGAGGACTATTGTCCCAGTAGAAACTTGTGCTTGTTAGTGTTGTAGATATTTGCGCTGTCGCACTTACTGCACGGACAGAAGGGTAGTAGGCTTGACACTCAGTGAGACCCACAAGGCCTGTGTGAGTGTAGTTTGTGACAACTCCAATATCTGTCCAGGGCGTATGCTCTGAGCCTCCAGCGGAAGTACCGAGCGTATATTCAATATGATCTAAACTTGCTGGGTTAGTCCAAGAAATGCCTGGTGAATTTTGAGGCAGTGCGCCTGTAATCACAACTTGTGCTGTTGAGATAGCAGTAGGTGCCGCCTGACCAACAGGTGCTGCCTGAATTCCTGATGTTGCCTCCGCACCTCCAGAACAAGAAGTGAGAGTAAGTCCAAGGAAAGTTAATATTATTGCGTATTTAACAACCTTCATTCTAGTTAAATTATAGGATGAATGAGTTTGAATTTATTTAGGAAATAATTTACCTAGTCTAAGTTGCTGAAATCACTTCCCTCTAGAGTCTGGATAAATGCAACGGTCGCCGCAGTTTTCTTCGATGTCCTGCCATTTTGGCCTTTGTTCTAGTTCATACTTATACTTGTAGATTTCTTCAGAAGAAGGTTGACGAATTTTACGTTCATCTGGAATAGCAGCTTCTTCATATGGATTGGTTGTTCCAAAGCTATCCATACGATATGGCCCACTCTCATTTTCTGATTCTTGTGTAAAAACGCTAGTTGCGAAAACTAAAATTATTAATACTTTTAGGGCCTTCATAGTGCCTATCATGCGCAACAATCGTGAAGCTTTGATGAAAGATTATGAATAGATATTCTTACTTGCTTTCTAATGCCTGATAGAGCTTTAATGAAATCCAGGCGTCAGTTGCAGCATAGCGAATTTGAGCATCTGTTAGTTTATTATTTTCCCAATTTGTGAGCTTTGCCTTCTTAGAGATCTTTTTCTCTAAAAGAATCCCTGTAAGAGACTGTAGGCCGAGAGTGATATAGCCTTGGGCCTTGGCAAGGTCCTGAACATCAACAACACCTTTAGCATTGATATGATACTGTTTTTTTAGGTCACGACAGTCATCTTTCACAGCAACACCCGTTTTAATCAAATTTTGATCCTCTAAGTAGTTAACTAGATAGTCTGGGCATTGGATCTTATTTAAACGAAAGAGGAAGCATTCCTCTTCAAATGAGACTTGTATAAGACTTATTCGAAAGTTATCCGTTTTTTTAAAAGAAGGCCTTGATTCGGTATCAAGGCCTGTTACGTCGTATTTTTGATTTAATTCTTGAAATTTCTTAGCAATATCTTGGGCCTTTTGTTCTGTATCAATAAGATAAATCTGGCCCGTGTAATCAATCATCTCGTAAGAGTTGATTTCTTCTTTAGTGATTCTTGCTTTAATATTACTCTTCATACTCTTCAATGATTTCGTCCACTTCTTCAATATCAGAACCTTCTTCAAAGATATAAGGCCCCATTGATTTTTTTAATATGTAGTCTGTGTAAGCTGAGGCTGCTTTTGTTACCGTCTCGCCTAATGCTCCCATTAGAGGGTTTGATTGACGTTCACAAACACCTCCTTGCTTCTTACATACGTTTACTTTATAGCAACCTTTATTAAAGTCAAAGACATAATCGATCTCACCAGCTACTAAAATTCCAATAACTTCATCTTTATTATTCAACACTGGGGAACCTGAGTTGCCTCCAAATGTATCAAGATCCGTTTTAAATTCATTGCTGTAGCTTAAACTTGAAGTAACTTTGGCCCCTGCTGCAACTTTTAATGGGAGTCCTGTAGGATAGCCTGCTACATAAATATCTGTGCCTTTTCGTGTTGCACTTGCATTTAAATTTAGTGTTAGGGGCTTCTTGTCCGTTGCTTTACGTTCAAGTTCTACAATGGCGTAGTCTAGTGTACCTGTATTTGATGCCGCGACAACGCGTTTACAACCGAAGACATCACTTTTTTGAATCTCTAAATGGCCGTCCTTATTAACTGATGTCGAGTTATAATTAAATACCCATTTATTATCTCTACACTTTGAAGTCACTTGATCTGAAACTTCTGTCCCACCCGAAATCATACAGTGGCCGGCCGTCATTATAAGATTTTCACCAATTAGAAAGCCACTACAACCTGCAATCGTAGGTTGATCTCTAAATCTCATCTCGCCACATGTAGGGTAACCTCTGTGGTATTTTAAAGTAGGGAACTTTAAAAACTTCGTATCAGTAACATTTCCTTCTTCATCTTTTAAGAAAGCAAAACCTGGAACCATTGCTGCAACACTATCAACAAGAAATGCTTTATTTGATTCGTGTACATCGACTCTATTATCGATACCATAAATAACTTTATTAATGGCCATCGAATTTGTTGAAATTAACGCTGAAAATAATACGACTTTTGTAAGATTTAACTTCAAATTTTCCTCTCTTTTGCTTTTTGTAAGTTTTTACAGTTTTCTTTACATTTGAATATAAGAAAGTTGTGATTTGAAAAACTTACATGATGACGATTACCTAATTTCACGTTACTATCGGGTCCTATGAATCAATTAAATAATGTGGATTTACAGCTATCTTCGTACGATTACGACTTGCCTAAAGAGCAGATTGCGGAGCGCCCAATACAAGGTCGTCATCACTCAAGGTTATTAGTTTACAATTGTGAAACTGATACAATCTCGCACCACAAATTTAATGAACTTATTAACTTTCTTCCATGTGAGACAACTCTAGTTCTTAATCAGAGCAAGGTTTTTCCTTGTCGTCTCAAAGGTCACAAAGAAAGTGGTGGAAATGCAGAGGTTTTCTTTTTGACTGTTGAGCCTAATGAGATGGGGCAATATCGTGCCCTTGTTAAGGCCCGTGGAAAGAAAAAAGCCGGAGATAAGTATATTTTTGCTAATGACCTTTCAATATCAATTGTCGACAATATTGAAGGTGAATTCTTAATTGCGCCTTCTATTGTTGGGAATGATCTCATTGATTACTTAAATGCAAATGCATTTGTTCCAATTCCTCCTTATATTCGTGGGGGAGAGTCGGACGATCAAGATAAGAAAGACTATCAAACTGTTTTTGCAAATGAGCTTGGAAGTGTGGCTGCTCCAACTGCAGGGCTTCACTTCTCAGATGAGCTTTTAGAACAGATTAAGGGACAAGGGCATGACATTGCGAAGGTAACTTTACACGTAGGTCTTGGAACTTTTGCTCCTGTAAAAGTCGATAATCTTGAAGATCATAAAATGCATTCTGAAAATTACTTTGTTGATCAAGTGAACTTTGAAAAAATAAAAAATGCAAAAAAGCGTGTTGCTGTTGGAACAACGAGTTTGAGAACTCTTGAAACGATTTGGCAAAATGGAGTGAATGATTACACTCCTGGAGAGATGAAGGATACTTCAATCTTCTTGCACCCAGGTGTAGATGTGAAGAGTATTGATGGTTTAGTAACAAACTTTCATCTGCCAAAGTCAACACTACTTATGCTCGTGAGTGCATTAATTGGCCGTGAGAAAACATTAGAGATTTATAATATTGCAGTTAAAGAGGGATATCGTTTCTTTTCATATGGTGATGCGATGTTAATTTTAAGGTAAGAGAATATGATTAAAGTTGAAGGATATAGCGGTAAGGCCCGCGCAACAACAATTACAACTGAGCATGGTGAAATTAAAACACCTATCTTTATGCCTGTTGGGACTCGTGCATCAGTTAAGTGTATGTGGCAAGAAGATCTTTATGAGATGAATGCTCAAATCATTCTTGGAAATACGTATCACTTATACTTAAGACCAGGACACGAACTTATTGAAAAAGTTGGTGGTGGCCTTCATGGGTTTATGAATTGGGATCGTCCAATTCTAACTGACTCTGGTGGGTTTCAAGTATTCTCTCTTTCAGATATTAATAAGATTACAGAAGAAGGTGTAACTTTTTCTTCACATATTGATGGTTCAAAACACTTGATCTCTCCAGAAAAAAGTATGGAGATTCAAAAGGGCCTAGGCTCTGATATTGTCATGGCATTTGATGAGTGTCCAAAACTGCCAGCAACAAAAGAAACTCTTCGCGAGAGTATGGAACTAACTCTTAGATGGGCCAAGCGTTGTATCGACTACAAGCTTCGCGACTATCAGAAACTTTTTGGTATTGTTCAGGGGGGACTTCATAAAGATCTTCGTACGGAATGTATGCAACGCCTAGAAGAAATGGATTTCCCGGGACTTGCTCTTGGAGGACTTTCTGTTGGTGAGAAGAATGAAGAGATGGTTGATTTCTTAAATGACTTTGTTCACACAATGCCGGATCAAAAACCAAGATACCTAATGGGTGTTGGTAAGCCTCTTGATATTCTAAATGGAATCCGAGCTGGTATTGATATGTTTGATTGTGTTCTTCCTACGAGAAACGCACGTAATGGACAATTCCTAACACACGATGGGCCACTTAATATTAAGAATCTTCGCTTTAGAGAAGACACGCTTCCACCTGATCCAAGTTGTGATTGCAAAGTTTGTAAAACATATTCACGTTCTTATATTAGACATCTCTACACAACTGGAGAATTCCTTTCTGGTAACTTGATCACTTATCATAATCTTTATTTCATGATTAAGATGACTCAGGATGCACGTGAAGCGATTCTAACGGATAGGTTTGACGATTATTATAAAGAATTTTATAACAGATACACTTCACGAAAATGGGCCTCAGGCCAATAAATAAAAATAAAAGTTAGGAGAAACAAATGTTACAACTTTTTATATCTAATGCTTATGCTCAAGGTGGTGCTGCTGCTCCAGCTAATTCGGCAATGAACTTTGTTCCAATTATTGCTGTTGTTGCCATTTTTTATTTTCTTGTTTTCAGACCTCAAAAGAAACAAATGGAAGAAGAAAAGAAAATGCTTGATACTCTTGAAAAAGGTAACCGTGTTTACACAAAGTCAGGTATTTTTGGTACAATTGTTGGGATGACTGAAAAAGTTGTGGACCTTGAAATTGCAGAAGGTACACGTATTAAAATCCTACGTTCACAACTTGGTGGACTTGAAGAAAGTATCCTTTCTAATAAAAAAGAGGCGTAATTATGTTTGGTGGCTTTGGTGCTGGTGAATTACTTATTGTTTTAGTTTTTGCTCTGATTTTTATCGGACCTAAAAAATTACCTGAACTAGCAAAAGGTTTAGGTAAAGGACTTCGCGAGTTTCAAAAGGCCAAGGATGATTTAATGGATCACGTCAATGATGCTGCAGAGACCAATTCTCACAAAGAGGAATCTGTGGCATCACAAATCACAGAGTCACCGGATGCTAACATTGCAGCGCAAGGTGATGTCGAAAATGAGAATTCTAATAACTCTGAAGATGTAAAAGACCAAGTGATTGAGTCAGGAAAAACGAAGCAATCGTAAGTTTTTGAAATTAATATTCTCTTAATATTGTTTTTAAGTAGTTAATCTCATATAATTTTTGTAGTTTATTTAACTCAATTATTCGAGAAAACCAAAAGAAACCCAAGGATTAGGAGAATCTAATGAGAAGAGGCTGGTGGTATCGCTTCGTATTTCTACTTATTGTAGCGATCATTTCAGGTATTTCGATTGTACCTACTGCATTTAATTTTAAAGAAACTGACAATTTTCCAGTTAAATCTAAGATCAACTTAGGACTAGACCTTCAAGGTGGTCTGTACATGATCTTAGGAATTGACTTCAAAAAGGTCTACAAAGACGAGGTTAAAGGATACGCGCGCCGTTTAGAATTTAGCTTCAAAGACAAAACTGGTAACGGTTTTGAAATTGGTGATTTAGATTCATCTGATGAGCTAGATCCTCGCCAAGAAATTATCCTAGGTTCAGCTACTGATGCTGATGCTCTAAAGGATATTATTCACGACCAGTACAATGGTTTTCTAAGAGTAACTAAAGATACAGGTAGTACAATCTCTGTTGCCTTAACTAAGAAGGTTAAGACGGACATTGAAGATCAATCTGTAAAAAGATCAATCGAAGTTATTCGTAACCGTATTGATGAATTTGGTGTAACTGAGCCAGAGATTGTCTCTCAAGGTAAGGACCGAATCGTAGTTCAGCTTCCTGGTGTTAAAGATATCGAAAGAGCAAAAGAGCTAATCGGTAAAACAGCAAAGCTTGAATTTAAAATGGTTAACTCTGAAATTGCACCAATCACAATTCAAGGCTGGGTATCGAAAGCAAAAGATCAAGGCATTGAATATAAGAAAGGTGAGAGATTTTCCGATTACGTTTCAAAAGTAAATGAAATCGTAGCTTCTGATCTTCCTAAAGGTCATGTCCTCGCATTTGAAAGAGTGACCAATGCAAAAGGTGATATACTTCAATTAGTTCCATACTTAATTGAGTCTGTTGCTCGTCTTACAGGTGAAGACCTTGAAGATGCAAGAGTTCAATTCAACCCACAAAATAATAACAATCCAGAAGTAGGACTTAACTTTAAGTCTCGTGGTGCAAAGATTTTTGCAGATGTTACTGGTGAAAATGTAGGACGCCTAATGGCCATTACATTAGACGGTAATGTTTACTCAGCTCCACGTATCAATGGTAAAATCGCTGGTGGGCGTGCAACGATTTCACTAGGTGGAAAAAGTTATAATGAGCAACTTAAGGAAGCAAAGGACTTAGCTCTTGTTCTTCGTGCCGGTGCACTTCCTGTACAGCTTGATTTCCTTGAACAAAGAACAGTTGGTCCATCTCTTGGTGCTGATTCAATTGATAAAGCTAGATTTGCTGCAATTATTGGTTGTATTCTAGTATTTGGCTTCATTCTTGTTTACTATAGAATTTCTGGTGTATTCGCCGTTACAACTCTAGCTCTAAACGTTCTGATTGTTTTAGCTATGCTAGTTGGACTTGGTGCAACTCTAACTCTTCCAGGTATTGCAGGGATCGCTCTTACTGTTGGTATGGCAATTGATGCCAATATCATTATCTATGAGCGTATTCGAGAGGAAATACGAAATAATGTCGGCTTTTATAAAGCTGTTGAAAATGGATTCAACTCTGCTTTCTGGACAATTATTGATGCAAACATCACGACTGCTCTTGCTGGTATCTGTCTTCTAAATTTTGGTACAGGTCCAATTAGAGGTTTCGCTGTTACATTATTAATTGGTATTTTCGCAACTGTTTACACTTCTTACTTTGTTTCAAAGCTTTTCTTTGAGTTCTATATGAATAAAGTAGAAGGGCAGGACTTAAGCATTTAAGGAATGG
This sequence comes from Bacteriovorax sp. BAL6_X, assembly GCF_000443995.1. NCBI lineage: Bacteria > Pseudomonadati > Bdellovibrionota > Bacteriovoracia > Bacteriovoracales > Bacteriovoracaceae > Bacteriovorax > Bacteriovorax sp. BAL6_X. Next base: position 4,621 of record NZ_AUMC01000006.1, on the reverse strand, counting down.
AGTTTAAGATGTTTGAAATTATAAAAAGTAATACAAAATTCAATTTTGTTAATAAATTCGGAATTGCTGGTGTTATTTCTGCAATTCTTGTTATTGCTTCACTTGTTCTTATCGGTACTAAAATGAAATACGGGGTAGACTTCCGTGGTGGTGCAGAAATTCAAGTTAAGTTCCAAAAAACTGAAAACCTAGATGAACTTCGTCGTGAAATGAAGTCTGCAGGATTTAATGGGGTTTCGATCCAAACAATTGGTGAACCTCAAATGAATGAATACCTACTTAAGGTTAGTGCAAACGAAGGTAACTTAAATGAAGTTACTGAAAAGGTTTCACAGACACTAACGACTAAGTATGCGCAGGATGGTGTAGAAATCAGAAAGGTTGATATCGTTGGTCCAAAGGCCGGTGCTGAACTTAGAAAGTCTGGTTTCCTAGCAATGCTTTGGGCTCTTCTTGCAATTATGATCTATGTTGGTCTACGTTTCGATTTCAAATACTCGCCAGGTGCAATTGTTGCTCTTTTCCACGACGTAACAATCATTCTAGGTGTATTTGCTCTAACTGGTACAGAGTTTACTCTTCAGACTGTTGCTGCAATTCTTGCGGTAATCGGTTACTCAGTTAACGATACAGTTATTGTCTATGACCGTGTACGTGAACATGAAGCTAAGTTTGTTGGGCGTGATATTAAGGATCATATCAATAATGCAATTAACGAAACACTTTCAAGAACAATCCTTACTTCTGGTACAACACTTTTCGTATCAGCAACAATGTTCTTCGTAGGTGGTCTTGCAATCCGTGATTTCTTTATGGCAATCACTCTTGGTGTTGTTGTTGGTACTTACTCATCTAACTTCGTTGCAGCACCAGTAGTACTTCTATTTGATAGATTTAGAGGGGAGCAGGCGAAAACTGCAGATGCAAACGCTTAATTCAAAATTCAATTTTATTAAATATTTAATTGCCCTGTGTGTACTTCTTTGTACACATGGGGTTTTTGCGTATGGTGACGAAGATTACGATCGTCGCGATAAGACGACTTCTTCCGAGGATATCGAAAATCTTCAAGAATCAATTGAGACTCTTAATCAGGAAATCAAAAAAAATGGAGGCCAAGCTACAAATATCGTGGCCATGCCAACACAAGTGCCTGCTCTAAAAAATGGTAAGGCCGACCCAGAGATGATGAGACGTGCTATTAAGATGATTAATGCACAATTTAAAAATGTTCCTGATGCACAAGTTGCCCAGATGATTCGTGAAAATGCTACGCAGAATCCAATCATGCAATTCTTTGTAAATAGTGATAAGCTTGTAAACTTTGCCGTAGGGATTGTTAAAGATGATAAGGCCTTACTTTACTTATTTGAGTTAACTCAGGATAAGGATGTATTAAAGTTCGCTCTCGGTGTTGTCATTTTTCTTTTTATCGTAAGCTTCTTTTTAAAGCGAGCATTTATTAAGAAAGATGAATTCTTTGTCTTTCGCTACGTAAAGTCGCTAATCTTCTTTGTTTTTTCAACCGGATTAAAAGCAGGTGTTCTTTATTTTATTTATAAAGACTATTTAGATCCAAGCGTTGATGTTTTCATTAAGAGAGTTCTCTAGTTTCTAATTACCACTGGTTACTGGAATACAACCCATCTTACGATCAAGCGGTTTGATCGTTGTTGGAATCGATGTTGTGTAACCACTACTTGCAAGTTCACTTGAGTGCATTACTTGATAAAGCTTCTGATAACCACGTTTTTGCACATATGGTGCATCTTCATCAGCAGGCCAGTAGAAGTAGGTAGGTTGTGATTGTGTATCGCTAGTAGGTTTGTAATGGATTCCATCATTAGTTAAGTGAAACCAGATTTTCTTTAACTGGCCTTCTCTAATAAACATAACGTCAGCAGGCTTTATTTCTTGTTTATTTCCATCTCCAAGGTCAATAACTTCACGTGGTCCTTTTGCAAAGTAGAGGCCTTCCGTTGGTGTTCCAATAATTTCACCAAGCGCTTTAAATTCAATATTAGATGAACTGTATTCGGTGTGACCTGGGCAAATTGCACGTCCACTATTATCTGTAAAAAATGGAATCATTGCGAGTCCTGATTGGATTAGCCCTGATTCGGACCCTGAGCAGGCTTCTGGGAAGCCTCCGTCTTCAACACTAACATTTGGCGCCACACAAGTTTCAAGAGGTGCAAAGTACGTTTTTGTACCGCTAACATTTGCACCCATTTCAATCATACGATCTTTAATTAGGAAGTCTACCTTACGATTTTCTCCATCTGCAATAAAACGCACATCGTTTACATCCCACAGAGAAAAGTGATCTGGTACTAACTCGAGACGCGGAAATTGTGGAGCATCATCGTTTTGTCCAGTCTTAATATAGTCGTGACAAAATATAGTATCTGAAACACCCGGCGGTAGATATGGAGTCGGGTAGTCAACAGGCATGTAGAAGTGCTTTCTTACAGTATCAAGATATATCTGATCGTTTGGGTCATAGTTTGAGCTTGTGGCCGTCGCACGTATCATACAAGTGTATTGTGATATAAGCTTGATCTTAAGATTTCCTTCATACTCGTCATCATCGCCTGGTTCAAATAACTTAAACTGCTCATAATCACTTTTTGCATTCTCAACACCACTTCCAGTTTCTTCAATATGGAAAGTATAAGCTTCACCAAAATTAACTGTTGTGGCCTCAAGGTTTGCTTCAAAAATATTTGTTCCCTGATATGTTTTAAGGTCGGCCGTGTAACGACGTCCATCGATATCTGTGGCAACTAACTGACAAGAAGGTGGGTTTTGAGCACCGTTATCAATCGAGTTATTACAAAAACCAAAAAGGTTTTGTAGGTTTGCATCGTCTTTTATTTTTGGCCCAACTGTGACCGTTCCATATAGGGTAGCGACAGTGGCAGTCTTCTCTTGGCAAATTGCTGCACAAGAGGCACCACTTGTTACCGAGGCAACTTTTTGATTCTTACAAATACAAAAATCGTCATCAATGAAGACAGAGTCACTTGGACGAGCAATTACTTCGGGTGCCGTAATACAAACACCAGCTGAGGCTTCAATATTTTCACGAGTAAAGTCATCAAGACTTTCATCTGCCAGAATTTCTTCTAGTTGTGCTTCGTCTGCAACAACTTCTCCTTCACCGCATGAGCTTGCACAAACATTCCCCTCATTTAGTAGAAAGAATAGATCTTCGCAAGTATCGATATTATTGATGTCGTCAAAGAATCCATCTGGACGCGCAACCTGCGGAACACAAGATGATGTGATAAATAAGAATACAATTAAATATATTACCTTCATTGGCCTATTCCTTAATTTTCTACTTACTTAATCGCCAGTTTTCGTTGACTTCTTTAATTTTAGGTTAATTTCTTACATTTGATTGAAATTGTGTGAGAATTAACGTAATTTTAAGTAGTTATGTAGTTGGGAAATAAGATCTACTGTTTAATGATAGTAAAGTTTTTGTGGCACAATAAATATTCCTAATGTTTTTAGAGACTTGGACGATAAGTGAAGTAACTAAAAATCATAGGATTGAGTTTGTGCTCGAAAGAGTTCTCATATCGAGAGGAGATTATAATGACAAAAGCAGATTTAATTGCAGCAATCGAAAAGCAAGCAAATGTAACGCACAAGCAGGCCGAGACTGTTGTTAATATTTGTTTTGATGACATGATCAATGCTTTATTCAATGATGAAAGAATCGAAATCAGAGGTTTCGGATCTTTTGCAAACCGTAATTATAAAGCGTACGAAGGTCGTAACCCAAAGACTGGTAAGGTAGTGAAAGTACCACCGAAGAAAGTTCCATTTTTCAAAGTTGGTAAAGAGCTAAGAGAAATGGTTGATGAGGGTAAAGACAAGTACGTTATTCGCGAAGCTTAACGGCCACGCATCCTGTTTTTTTAATACTTAGGTATAGGCCTGCCGCATTAGTGGCAGGTCAATATTTTTAAGTATTTAAATTGACTTATTAAAAAATATCCATATTATAGAAAATCTAAAATCATTCTGCGGACGGGTGCTAGAGTGGTCTAATAGGGCAGTTTGCAAAACTGTTTTTCACCGGTTCAAATCCGGTCTCGTCCTCCAAAAAAAAAGCCAAGAACTTAATCGTCTTGGCTTTTTTTATTCCCAAAACTTAAATGCATGAAATGATTACAACGAGGTTTCGTTGGGTTATCTGCCTTCTTTCTTCGAATTCTTTCTACGTCTGTCGTGGGCCGTCTGTGATTGGCTTAATTTGTGCTAACGGTGTGCTTACTAAACAAAACGATGTTTTTTACTGTGCTTTCTCTAAATCAAATCGTTTGAAGCCCTTTATATATCGTTTATTGGAAGTACTCGGTAGACAGTGGAAGAATAACAAAACAAACCTCTAATAAATTAACTTGAACATTCTCATTTTCAATAACTTTGCCGTTAGTAATTTAAGTATCGGTTTTCTTATTAAATATTTTTAACTTTAAATGCACCTCTCCACTTGAATTCTATAATTCATGCTAAATAGACAATTTTAAATCTCAGACTATCGGCAGTCGTAAATCAGTTTAAGTCTATAATTTTCAAATTTTCGATATCCGTAGGCCTTTCT